>DATEPN010000253.1:0-7156 GCA_035273225.1 Acidobacteriaceae bacterium
CGAAGCTCACGGTGGGCAGCGATTACTTCGAGTTGGATGGCAAGCCGCTGCCGGTTGTGGGCACGACGTATATGTCGAGCGATGTGGCGCGCATGTATCTGATGAAGCCGAATGCGTATGTGTGGGATCGGGACATGGCGCAGATTCGCGGGGCGGGGCTGAACATGATCCGCACCGGGTTATGGACGGCGTGGAAGCCGATGCTGGCGCCGAATGGGCAGATGAGCGAGGATGCGCTGCGCACGGTGGAGGCGTTCCTGATGTGTGCGCGGCACAACGGGCTGCCGGTGCAGTTCAATCTGTTTGCGTTTTATCCGGAGGAGTTTGGCGGGAAGAATGGGTATCTCGATCCGGTGGCGCTGCACAACGAGGAGTTATATGCGCGGTCGCTGGTGGAGCGGTTTCATGCTGTTCCCTTTCTGGCGTGGGATCTGATCAACGAGCCGAGCGCGAATCGGAATTTGTGGAAGACGCTGCCGGATTACGATCCGTTCGAGCAGGCAGCGTGGAAGAAATGGATTGCGGAGCGATATCCGGACAAGCAGAAACTGCTGCACGACTGGGCGGAGCCGTCGCTGGGGATTGGGCGGAACTTGCAGGCGAAGCCGACGGCCAAGTCTCCAGAGGACGCGGCACAGGATCCGCTGGCGCTGCCGAAGGCGGGGGCGTTCAACGCCGATGCGGTGCGGAGCGGGTTCAATCCGCTGAAGGATTACGACTACACGCTGTTCACGCAGTGGGTGTTCGACGGCTGGGTGAAGCGGATGCGGGCGATGATTCGCGGGACGGATTCGCAACAGCTGATCACGGTGGGACAGGATGAGGGCGGCGTCGCGGGGCGCGTTTCGCCGGCGTTCTATGGGCCGGATGTGGACTTCACGGCAGATCACACGTGGTGGGATTACGACGCGATTCTATGGGCGAGCCTGGCTCCGAAGCTTGCGGGCAAGCCGATGCTGATCCAGGAGACGGGCGAGCAGCGCAGGCTGACGATGGACGATCATCTGCGACTGAGCGCCGAGGTGGAGGGCTGGCAGCTGGAGCGGAAGATTGCCATTGCGTTTGCGCAGGGCGCGGGTGCGCTGGAGTGGGTGTGGAACGTGAACGCGTACATGGCGAACGACAACGAGATTCCGATTGGCGCGGTGCGTCCGGATGGGACGGAGAAGCCGGAGGCGGAGGTGCTGCGCGGGTATGCGGCGTTCGTGAACCGGAGTCCGCAGAGCTTTACGAAGATTCAAGCGCCGGCGGTCACGATGGTGACGTCGCAGACGCTGCAGTATTCGGTGCTCTGGGGTCTCGCGCTCGATACGCAGAAGAAGGCCCTGCGCGCGATGGCGTACTGGGATCACACGCCGCTGCGGATGCTGACGGAGAATCGAATCGCTGAGCTGGGGAATCCAAAACTCGTGTTCCTGCCGAGTCCGCAGGGGCTGACGGATACGGCGTGGAATGGGCTGATGGAGTATGTGGCGAAAGGTGGGACGCTGCTGATTACGGGGCCCGTCGATCGCGATGAGCATTGGCAGGCGGTGAATCGGATGGCTCCGCTGGGCGTGAATGCGGACGTGGGCCCGCTGGTGGTACGGGGATCGGAAATATCGCTCCCGGATGGGAAGAAGTTTGCGCTGGGATTTCCGGCGGGGGTGCAGCAGTCGGAGACGCTGACGATGCGGTTCAGCGATGGGAAGTCGGTCGAGGTCGTTCCGCACGGCAGCGGGAAGATTTTGTGGGTGGCGGATCCGGTCGAGTTTGCGGAGGGGTACGATGCGACCGCGGCTCTGTACCGGTGGGCCTTGGACGAGGCGGGGGTGAAGGCGGGATTCCGGGAGGTGCAGCCGCTGGCGCGTTCGGTGCTGGCGTTTCCGACGGTGCTGGAGGATGCGGTGCTGTACAGCTTCAGCAATGAGTCGGCGGATGCGCAGCAGGTCGATATCGTCGATGCGGCGACGGCAGCGCATATCCGGTTCACGATGGAGCCGCAGCGTGGGGCGGCGTTGCTGCTGAGCCGGGATGGCAAGGCGCTGTCGAGTTATGGTGGGGCGGCGGTTCAGTAGCCCCTGTCTCCAAAAGCTGGAGACATGGGGCACCCGGTTCGCCGGGAGGAGGGAGTGTTTATGCCGACGATGACGGACGTGCAGCGCATCGCTGCTTTCGCGGATGGGGAGCGGGGCGGGAATCCGGCGGGGGTGGTGATCGCCGAAGAGATGCCGGATGCGGCGACGATGCAGCGGATCGCGGCGGAGGTGGGCTACTCCGAAACGGCGTTTGCGGCTCCGGAGGACGGAGGCTGGCGCGTGCGGTACTTTGCTCCGGCGATGGAGGTGGACTTCTGCGGGCACGCGACGATTGCGCTGGGGGCGGCGCTGGCGGCACGGGAGGGTGATGGGGTTTTCTCGCTGCAGCTGAATCATGCGCGGATCACGGTGGAGGGCAGGACGGCGGGCGGACGGACGGAGGCGGCCTTGCAGTCGCCGCGGACGTGGAGCCGGGCGGCGGATCCGGCGCTGGTGCGGGAGGCGCTGGCGCTGTTTGGTTGGACCGAGGCGGATCTGGATGCGCGGATTGAGCCGGCGATGGCGCACGGCGGGGCCGATCATCTGGTGCTGGCCCTCAGGAGCCGGGAGCGGCTGGCGGAGATGCGATACGAGATGGAGACGGGCCGCGAGTTGTCGCAGCGGTCAGGCGCGACGACCTTCGATCTGGTGTTCGCGGAGACGGAGCGGCGGTTCCATGCGCGGAATCCGTTTCCTGCGGGCGGGATCTATGAGGATCCGGCGACCGGGGCGGCGGCTGCGGCTCTGGGCGGGTACCTTCGGGACCTGGGCTGGTTGCGGGCTGGGGAGATTGAGATTCTGCAGGGCTGGGATATGGGCGTACCGTCACGGCTGCGGGCGCGGTGGACGGAGGAGCCGGGCGGGAGCGTGCGGGTTTCGGGTGCGGCGCGGTGGATGTGACGCCCACCATGTCGCTCTGAGCCCACCCTGTCACTCTGATCCCACCCTGTCGCTCCAACAGCGGGAGCGACAAGGATGGGGCACCCATCACTCTGATAATCCAGAGGCTCTTTTGGTGAGGAAATGTGGCCGGCTCAAGTGGCGTCGAAGGGGCTGGCATGTTACTCTTGATGCAGACACTTAGGAAGTGTAAATCGCAGAAATCAGAGGAGTACGCACAGACGTGCTGGCACCTGAAAAGAAATCCGAAGTTATCGCCCGCTTTCGCACCCATGACGCCGATACCGGCAGCCCCGAGGTGCAGATAGCGGTTCTCAGCGAGCGCATTGGCGACCTGACTCAGCACTTCAAGACGCACGCGAAGGATCATGCTTCGCGCCGCGGCCTGCTGATGCTGGTGAGCAAGCGCCGGCGCCTGCTGGATTACCTGAAGACGCACGATTCGGAGCGTTACCGGACCGTGATCACGAGGCTCGGCATTCGCAAGTAAACCGCGCGAAGCGCCCGTCACCAGCGCACGCGCGACGAGAAATCGAAAGAGCAGGGACCCAGAAGGGCGGCGCCCATATCAGGCTGCGCCGCGCGGGCTTTGAAACGGGGTCCATTGCAGTCCGTCGAACCTGAATTGCCGCTCTTTCCCCGCTCCCAGTCGCCCGCCGCGCACGGGACGCCCGCCCGCGTACCAGTTCCCTTCCACGAAATGAGGACAACATGAAGCAGGAAGTCTCAGTCGAGCTTGCCGGAGGCAAGCGACTGCAGTTTGAGACGGGCCGGATGGCCAAGCAGGCCTCTGGCGCCGCCGTCGTCACATCGGGGGACACCGTGGTGCTGGTCACCGCCGTCGCCTCTCCGGATGCGCGGGAAGGCATCGATTTTTTCCCACTCACCGTGGACTATCGCGAGTACGCGTATGCCGGTGGGCGCATTCCTGGCGGATTCATCAAGCGTGAAGGCCGCCCGAGCGAACGCGAGATTCTGACCAGCCGGCAGATCGACCGGCCGATCCGCCCGCTCTTCCCTGAAGGGTTCCGCAACGAAACGCAGGTAATCGCGCTGGTGCTGTCGGCGGATAAGGAAAACGATCCCGACGTCTGCGCGATCAATGGTGCGGGCGCGGCGCTGGCGTTGTCGGATGTTCCGTTCGGCGGCCCGGTGGGCGCGGTGCGCGTGGGCCGGGTCAATAACGAATTCATCGTGAACCCGACCTATTCGGAGCGGCGGGATTCGGCGATCAACATCATGGTGGTGGCCAGCAAAGACGGCATCGTGATGATTGAGAGCGGATCGAGCGAAGTTCCCGAGGAGATCGTGGTCGAGGCCATTGAATTTGGCCACGCCGAGATTAAGAAGATCCTCGCCGCGATTGAAGACCTTGCGTCGCGGGCGGGCAAACAGAAGCGGGCGGTGACGGCTCCGGAGTTCGACAACTCGTACTACGAGGCGCTGAAGGCGAAGGTGGGCAGCCGTCTGGCGGACGCGCTGGATACGAAGGCTCATCCGAAGCTGGAAAGCTACAGCCTGGTGAAGCAGATTCAGGATGAGCTGAAGGCGGAGATTCCCGAGGGCGAAGGCGCGGCTGAGGCGAAGAAAAAGCTTGCGCACTACTACGAGACGCTGCGCGAGCGGCTGTTCCGTGAGCAGGTGACGAAAGAGCGCGTGCGGCCGGATCGGCGTGCGTTCGACGAGATTCGTCCGATTTCGATTGAAGTGGGCGTGCTGCCGCGTACACACGGGTCGGCGCTGTTCACGCGCGGCGAGACGCAGGCGCTGGTGACGGCAACGCTGGGCACGACGGACGACTCGCAGCGGCTGGAGACGTTTGAAGGCGAGCAGCGGAAGAAATTCATGCTGCACTACAATTTTCCGCCTTTCTCGGTGGGCGAAACGGGCCGCATGACGGGCGTGGGTCGGCGCGAAGTGGGGCACGGTGCACTGGCGGAGCGCGCGATCAGTGCGGTCCTGCCGAGCGAAGAAGAGTCGCCGTACTCGCTGCGCATCGTGTCAGACATTCTGGAGTCGAATGGTTCGTCGTCGATGGCTTCGGTCTGCGGGGCGAGCCTGGCGCTGATGGATGCAGGCATTCCCCTGAAGCAGTCGGTGGCGGGCATCGCGATGGGCCTGGTGAAGGAAGGCGACGATTACGCCATCCTGACCGACATCGCGGGCGCGGAAGACCATTACGGCGACATGGATTTCAAGGTGGCCGGGACGCGCAACGGGATCACCGCGCTGCAGATGGACATTAAGATCGGCGGCATCACGGGGCAGATCATGCGCGAGGCGCTGGAACAGGCGCGGCGCGGGCGGATGTTCCTGCTGGATACGATGGACGCCGTGCTGAGCGGGCCGCGGACGGAGAAGTCGAAGTTCGCGCCGCAGATTCGCACGATCCAGATACCGACGGACAAAATTCGCGACCTGATCGGGCCGGGCGGCAAGACGATCCGCGGCATTATCGAGCAGACGGGAGTGAAGATCGACGTCGACGATACGGGGCGCGTGAACGTCGCGTCTGCGGACGATGAAGGCCTGAAGAAGGCGCTGGCGATGATCAACGATCTGACCGCGGTGCCGGAGGTGGGTAAGACGTACCTCGGCAAGGTGGTCCGGCTGGCGGAGTTCGGCGCGTTCGTGGAGTTGTTCCCGGGAACCGACGGGCTGCTGCACATCAGCGAAATTGCCGAGCATCGCGTGCGCGAAGTGAAGGACGAGCTGCGCGAAGGCGATCAGGTGATGGTGAAGGTGCTGGGCGTCGAAGGCAACCGCATCAAGCTGTCGCGCAAAGCCGTGCTGAAGGAACAGCGGCAGAAGCTGGGGCTGCCTGATCCGAATGCGGGCGGCGACGGCGGCGGATCGCAGGAGCGGGGCGAGCGTCCGGAACGCGGCGAACGGCCCGAGCGCGGGGAACGGCCGGAGCGCGGAGAGCGGCAGCAGCGTCCGCCACGTCCGGCTCCTCCGGAAGAGCGCCAGCCGACCTCGAATGCGAGCACCATCATGATCGAAGGGGGAGAAGACTTCGATGAGGATGAAGGCGGCGAGCCAGGCGAGGAAGTGAACTTCAACCGTGCCGACGGCGTGCCGGTGACCCCAAGCGGGGAGCGGCGGCCAGGCGGCCCGGGTGGCGCTCCTGGAGGTCAACGGCGGGGCCGGCGGCGTCGCGGCGGGCGGCGGCCGGGTAGCGGCGGCGGAGGCGGAAGCCGCGGATAAGGCGTCGGAGTCCCATGCCTCCGAAAACTGGAGACATGGGGGGATTCGCGCGTTCAAAAACCTGAAGCAAAAGGGGCCGGGAGGATAACCTCCCGGTCCTCTTTCGTTAAGGGGATACCCCGCCTTGAGTACTGATGGATCAAGGTTTACTGTTCTGGCAACGACGCATCCAGATGGCATCTCCAGGCATCACCACATCAGGTAGACTGACGGCAAACATGAGCGCATCGATGTACATCGTGGTGGAAGGCGAGGATCCGGGGTTCGACATCTTCGTGAACGGGCATGCGCTTGCCCGCAATGAAGATGCCCTGGAGAAGCTGGCGCTTCGCCTGGGGGTGAAGCCGCTGCTGGAGTTCTTCTCTGCGGATGAGAACTCGATGGCGCTGCTGCTCGAAGAGGGCGCCGGCGATCCGGAGTGGGCGCGGACGCTGCCGCCTCCGCAGTGGTTCTCTCCGGAAGACGGGCTGATCACCGTGTGCACGCTGCACGATTTTCTGCGCGAGGCGCCGGCGGCGCTGGGCGCGGAAACAGCAGCGGTGGTTTCGGAACTCGAGGAGTACGAGCGCGTACTGCGCAAGACGGCGCTGAAGAATCTGCGCTGGCAATTGGCGGTGAGCTGGAAGTGAGGCAGCTCGTAGCCGGTAGCCTGTGGCCGGTAGCAAAAATCAAGATTGAGTGGGCGGCCTGAATCGGGCCGCCGATTTTATTTGGTCCGTCACCATTGCACGCCGGGGTAGAGGCTGGGCAGGCGGTCGACGCGGAACTGATTCGCGCCTGGGGTTGTGGCCTGCCAGATGACATTGGTTCCGGTGGGATCGAGTTCCTGGACGAGGGAGCCGGTGAGCGGCGCGCAGACGTCTGCGTGGATGTCGCCGTTCTCGAGTTGCTGCGTGTCGCCGCCGAAGAAGCTGAAATCGGTATCGGGCGGGACATAGTGGGTGACCATCGTGGCTGTCCTGTTGCTCTCGTTGACTTCGAGGACGTCGACC
>DATEPN010000254.1:0-5193 GCA_035273225.1 Acidobacteriaceae bacterium
CCACGCCCAAAGCCAGAGTCTTCTGCAGTTCCGGCAGATCGAAGCGCGCGATGCTGGTCAGTTCGCCGGCCGCGGCCTCGTCTGCACGGAGCTCAATCTTCTCGCCGGGCGCAACGGATGGAGTGGCTCCCTCCAGCTCAAATTGGCGGAGGGAGCGATGCACGGTGGCGCGCGCGCGGATCCGCTCCACGATCTCCTGACCGATGTAGCAGCCCTTGGTGTAATTCAGTGCCCGGTGCAGGTTCGTCTCCTGCGGTAGGTGCTTGTCGCTAAAGTCCACGTCGAACGCGGGCACGCCCTCGAGGATGCGGAAGTCCTCCATCGCCTCGATGCCGGACGGGGTCGCTCCGGCTTGCAACAGAACGTTCCACAGCGTCAACACATCGCCGGCGCCGACGTGAATCTCGTACCGTGGCACCACCGGTCCGTAGCCGGCGAGGATCGTCACCTGGGCGCCTGCCAGTGTGCCGGTTTGGAACTTGCCGGGTTCCGGAACCGGGCCGCCCAGCTTCGCCAGCAGGCTCGCCGCCTGCGGGCCGGCGATGCCGAATGCTGTGGCTGTTCCGTCTAATGGGTCGAGCTTCACGTCGTCCATGATGATGTAGCGGCGCAAATGGCTCAGGAGACGCTCGGCCTGCGAACGATCGGTTTCCAGCTGCAAAAACTCGTCGTGTACGGACAAGTCGGCGTCACCCTGGATGCGCCCCTGCGGGTTGAGCACCAGCGTGTAGCCGGTTTCGCCCGGACTCATACCTTTCACCGTCTGGGTAATCATGCCGTTCAGCCAGCGGACGCGGTCCTTGCCGGTGCCCCGGAGAACGATACGGAAGCCAAGGTCAAATATCCCGGCCGTATGCAGCAAAGCGTTCAGTTCAGACGATTTTCCGGCGAACCGGAGCGGCGTCTGTGCGCCCCGGTGCATCTTCAGTTCGAGAGCAGGGTTCTCGGCAGAAAGACGGGCTGCCAAAGGCGTTTCAGAGACAGCGGCATCAGCAATCTGGTACGTCTGGCTCATGCAAGGCCCTCAGAAAAATTATAGTCTCGCTGCACGGACCCACGCGCCGCCCGCACAATGATACGAATCGGACAAGGAATCAAAGGAAAAGAAATGTTCTGTAAACGATTGGCCTCTCTGGCGTTTCTGCCGCTCGTGCTGGTTCTCACGGCCACCGGCCAAACCGCACCGCCGCCGCCCCCGCAAACTCCTCCGCCGCAGGGCGTTACGGGAGAGCAGGCGAAGCCCAAGCCTGAAACGCACATCACGCCGGCGCAGGCGAAAGAATTGTTCGCCTCGGTCAATCAGATCCTTCAGTTTTCCTCCGACGATACCAAACTGGCCATCAAGCACGAGGTGAAATCGAAGCTCACGACGCGGCCTGAGGTGGAAAAGTATCTCGTCACCAAGATGAAGGATGACAAGGACGCGAAGCGCATGGAGCGTTCGGAGATCGTGCTGAAGAAATTCGGCCTCATCGATCCCGATTTCCAGCTGCGCTCGTTCATGGTCCAGCTGCTCGACGAGCAGATCGCCGCCTATTACGACAGCAAGACAAAGACCGTGAACCTGCTGGACTGGATCGATCCCGATTCGCAGAAGCCGGTCCTCGCCCATGAACTAACGCACGCCCTGCAGGACCAGCGCGTCAACCTGGACAAGTGGGAGAACGAGACCAGCGACGACATCTCGCATAACTACGCCGAGGATCTGAAGCACGTTTCCACCGACGAGGACGACACCGCGCGAGAGGCCGTTCTGGAAGGCCAGGCGATGGCCGTCTTTGTGGACTACAGCCTCGCGCCAAAGCACATCAGCCTGCGCACCGCTCCCGAGCTGATTACCGGCCTCGTGAACAATCTGGCAGACAGTGGGGATTCGCCCGTCCTCAGCCGTGCGCCGCTCCTGCTGCAGGAGTCGCTGCTCTTCCCATACAAAGACGGCCTAAAGTTTGAGGGGACGGTCATGGCCGACTCGAAGGATCCCGCCGCCGCGTTTGCCGGCGTCCTGGATCGTCCGCCGGCGACCAGCTACGAGATCATGAATCCGCGTGCGTGGGAGCGCCAGGTGAAGGTGCCTCTGCTGCATATGCCGGACATCCACCCAGTCATCGACGCTGCCTATGCGCCCTACGACATCGGGGTGATGGGCGAACTCGACGTGCGCATTCTCGCGGAACTCTTTGGCGGCCAGCAGCTCACGGCGGAGCTAACGCCCGCCTGGGACGGCGGCCTCTACTACGCAGCGCAAAAGAAGGATGCGCCCGACAAGAGTTCGACCGCCTCAGTGGCGTTGCTCTACCTCTCGCAGTGGAAGTCGCCCGACGCGGCGGCGGACTTCGTGAAGATGTACACCGACGAGTTGGGGAAGAAATATTCGCACATGACGCGCGACAACAGCGCTGAGACCAGCCCGGACGAGCAGGTCTATCGGACGAACGAAGGGCCGGTGCTGATGGTGACCAGCGGAAAAGATGTCTTTGTAAGCGAGAGCTTCGATCTGCCGACCGCGCGCAAGCTGCAACTGCTGATGCTCGGCGCCCAGCAGGAAAATAGTGGCAATTCCGTCGCCAGCCTGCATTCGCTGATGCCCTCCGGGGACCTGGCCGGCAGCATGGTTCGGTTTATGGCCGGCTGCGGGATGATGAAAGCGGCATTGCCGCGGCACTGAGCGCCCGCACCGACTCACGGCCCTGGGCTGATGGCGAGAAGCGACGTGCGCTGCGTGTCAGCTGCGTTCGCCGGCTGTGAGCCGCTTCGTCCCATTTATACTGACCCTTACTGATCACCCCATTGCAGTTCTTCTTACGGAGTCGCTTTGCAACAGGCTGAAATTGGCATCATCGGGGGCAGCGGACTCTACTCCATGCCCGGCCTCTCCAATATTCACGAAGAGCGTGTCAGTACTCCCTTCGGCGATCCGAGCGACGCCTTTGTGCTTGGCGAACTTGAAGGACGCAAGGTGGCGTTTCTTGCCCGTCACGGACGCGGTCACCGCCTGCTGCCCACCGAACTTCCGTTTCGCGCGAACATCTACGCGATGAAGACGCTGGGGGTGGAGCGCATCCTGTCGATGTCGGCGGTGGGCTCACTGAAAGAGGAGCACGCGCCGGGGCACTTCGTGATCCCGGACCAGTTCATCGACCGCACCTTTGCGCGCGTCGCCACCTTCTTCGGCGACGGCATCGTGGGACATGTCGCGTTTGGCGATCCGGTCTGCGGGACCGTCGCCCGTGTGATCACCGACGCCTGTTCGTCCGAAGGCGTGACTGCCAGGCCGAACGGCACTTACGTCTGCATGGAAGGCCCGCAGTTCTCCACGCGCGCCGAGTCGAACCTCTACCGCAGCTGGGGCGCCGACGTGATCGGCATGACCAATCTGCAGGAGGCAAAACTGGCGCGTGAAGCGGAGATTTGCTACGCCACGGCCGCCATGGTCACGGACTATGATTGCTGGCGCGAAGGCCACGACGATGTGACAGTCGAGCAGATTGTCGCGGTGCTGAATCAGAACGCCGCGAACGCGAGCCGCGTGATCAAAGCCGCTGTCGCTGCAATGCCGCGCGAGCGCGGTTGCGCGTGCAAATCTGCCCTGCAGTACGCGGTGCTGACCAGCCGTGATGCGATTCCGGCGGCCACGCGCGAGAAGCTGGACCTGCTGCTCGGCAAATATCTGAACTAATCCGAAAAAGGAAGGTTGTCGCTTGTCCATCCTCGTAGTCGGCAGCGTCGCGTTCGACGCTATTGAAACCCCCTCCGGCCGCCGCGACCGCTGTCTCGGCGGAGCCGCCACGTACTTCTCCCTGGCCGCGAGCTACTTCACGCCGGTGCGTGTGATTGGCGTGGTTGGCGAAGACTTCGGCCCGGAAGAAGAAGCCGTCCTGACCCGCCGTGGCATCGATACGCGCGGCATCGAGCGTGCGCCCGGAAAGAGCTTCTTCTGGCGTGGATCGTATATGCAGAACCTGAACGAGGCGCAGACGCTCGATACGGAGCTGAACGTCTTCCAGAGCTTCTCGCCGAAGATTCCCGACGCCTTCCGCGACAGCGACTACCTCTTTCTCGCCAACATCGATCCCGTACTGCAGGCGGATGTCCGCAGCAAGATGCCGCACGCGAAGATGGTTTGCGGCGACACGATGAATTACTGGATCAAAGACCATGGCGAGAATTTGGCACGCGTGCTTCGGCAGCTGGATGCGCTGCTGATCAACGACGGGGAAGTAAAGATGCTCGCAAAGGAAAGCAATCTGGTCCGTGCCGCGCAGAAGGTGCTGGCGATGGGCCCCAAATCGCTCGTCGTGAAGCACGGGGAATATGGCGCGACCGCGTTCTTCGGGGATCATTCGTTCGGCGGAAAGCACAAGTCGGGGCCGTTCCGGGCGCCGGCACTGCCGCTCGACGCGGTTGTTGATCCGACCGGAGCAGGGGATTCGTTCGCGGGCGGATTCTTCGGCTATATTGCATCGCAGCCCGCGCTGACGCCCGCCGTTTTCCGCCGCGCCATGTTCTATGGATCGGTGATGGGCTCGTTCGCGGTGGAGCGCTTCGGCACCGAGCGGCTGCAGAATCTCGACAAGGACGAAATCGAGGATCGCTTTGCCCTCTTCCGGCAGCTCTCGCACCTCGACTAAGCAGCGCCGCGACGCAGAGGATGCCGCGCAACTCGCCCGCCGTTCTCTGCGTCACGAATCCACATTCGCCGGTATGGTGGCCGCGCTGTTGTCGGTGCTGGCTTTCGGCTACTGTTATCCGCGCCACATGCTTCTGCTCTATGGGGACGCGGTGGCGCACCTGCACATCGCGCGGCGCATTCTCGATTCGCTGAACCCGGGGATCCGGCAGATCGGCTCGGTGTGGCTGCCCTTCCCCCATCTGCTGATGATGCCCTTCGTCGCCAAAATGTCCTGGTGGCAGAGCGGCATTGCGGGCGCGATTCCTTCGATGGCGTGCTACGTGCTCAGCGTCGCAGGCCTGTGGCGGCTTTCGCGGTACTGGCTGCGCCCGGCCGGAGGGGTGGTCGCGGCGCTGTTCTTCGCGCTAAATCCTGGGCTGCTGTACATGCAGACCACGGCGATGACGGAGCCACTCTTCCTGTGCCAGATGATCTGGAGCACGCTGTTCCTCACCGGTTTTCTGCGCGGAGTGGGAGGCGGGAACTACAGGGCTGCCGGCCGAGCGCTCACGGCGTGCGGCGTC
>DATEPN010000255.1:0-4667 GCA_035273225.1 Acidobacteriaceae bacterium
CGCGCGATCCGCGACACCACCCTGGGGCGCATCTCGCTGGATACGGGAAAAGTCTTCCTCTCCGAGATGAAGCTTCCCGAGGAGAGCTTCCGCCAGGCGCGCAATATCCACATCGCCGCCTGCGGAACCAGCTGGCACGCCGCTACAGCGGGCAAATTCATGATTGAGCGCCTGGCGCGGATGCCTGTCGAAGTCGACTACGCCAGCGAATTCCGCTATCGCGATCCGATCCTCGACCAGCGCACGATTGGCCTGCTCATCACGCAATCCGGAGAGACCGCCGACACCCTGGCCGCGCAGCGCGAGATGATCGCGAAAGGTTCGCCGACGGTCGCCGTGTGCAACGTCGTGGGATCGATGATCACGCGCGAGGCGCACGGCACGATCTACACGCATGCCGGCCCGGAGATCGGAGTCGCGTCCACGAAGGCATTCACGGCGCAGCTGGTGGCGCTCTTCCTCTTCGCCGTGCATCTGGCGCAGGTCCGCGGCACCATTTCCGAAGAGCAGAGCCGCTCACTCCTTGAGGCGCTCAGCCTCCTGCCCGGTAAAGTCGAAGACGTTCTGCGCGTGGTCGACGATCAGTGCGAGCCGGTGGCGCGCCTCTACTCGACCGCCCGCGATTTCCTCTTCCTCGGACGCGGCATTCACTACCCCATCGCCCTTGAAGGCGCGCTCAAGCTGAAGGAAATTTCCTACATCCACGCCGAAGGCTACCCCGCCGGCGAGATGAAGCACGGCCCGAACGCGCTCATCGACGAGACGCTTCCCGTTGTCGTGCTCGCCACAAAGGACGAGAGTAACCGCGATTCCGTGCTGCGTTACGAGAAGACATTGTCGAACATTCAGGAAGTGACGGCGCGCTCCGGAAAGGTCATCGCGGTCGCCACGCACGGCGACGAGCACATCGGACAGCTCGTGGATCATGTGCTCTTCGTTCCACCCGCGCCGGAGCTGCTCCTGCCTGTGCTGGACGTGATTCCGCTGCAGTTGCTCGCGTATCACATCGCGGTCCGCCGCGGCTGCGACGTGGATCAGCCGCGCAACCTGGCGAAGTCCGTAACCGTCGAGTAGCGCTACTCGCGCAGGTTCATGAAACCGCCGTCGATGTAGTAGTCGACACCCGTGATGAAGCTGGCCTCGTCCGAACAGAGAAAGACGGCGAGGTTGGCCACCTCTTCCGGCCTAGCCATGCGCCCGATCGGCTGTGCGGCCGACAGCTTCGTCATCATCTCCGGCTCGTGCCCCGGGTAGTTCTTCGCGATGAATCCGTCGACGAACGGCGTATGCACGCGCGCGGGCGAAATGCAGTTGCAGCGGATCCCCTCGCGCAGGTAATCGCGAGCCACGGAGAGCGTCATCGAACGTACCGCGCCCTTGCTGGTGGAATAGACAAAGCGTTCCGTCAGCCCCGCCGTTGCGGCAATCGAGCACATGTTCAGGATCACGCCGCCGCGCTGGCCATCACGTTGCGCGCGCATATGCTCGATCACCGCACGCATGCAGAGATAGACGCCCTTCACGTTGACCCGGAACACCCGCTCGAAATCCTCCTCAGAGGTGCTGGCCAGATTGCCCACGTGCGCAATGCCCGCGTTATTCACCAGGATGTGCACACGCCCAGACTGAAAGAGTCCGTCGAAGATGGCGTTGACGCTCCGCGCGTCCGCTACGTCGCAGACGTGCGCCTGTGCCGACCCGCCTCTGCCGGCGATCTCGCGAGCGGTCACAATCGCCGCGTCGCCATCGCGGTCCAGAATATGAACCGCCGCGCCCTGTCGCGCGAATGCCCGCGCGATCGCCTGGCCAATTCCGCTGCCTGCGCCCGTGATGACAGCCGTCTTGCCCTGAAATGAAAAAAGAGAATGATTCTTCTCGTGCATCGAGTCCTGCTTTCGGTAGCGATTATTTCACGCACAATCCCCTTGAGGCGTGCTTCACCGCTCAGATGCTGAAACGGGGGTTCCGCTCTGCGGAATGGGAAAAGCCCGAGGCTTCACCGCGCCGCATTTGCATCGGCCGCGCGCGTGTAGCGGGTTACCTGCACGGTCGACGCGGCGATCAGCCCCTCGCCCACCATCGCGTCCAGATGCGGCAGCAGCTTCGCGATGTTTGCTTCGGTGTCGATGACGCTCACCATCATCGGCGCATCGCGCGAGAGCTTCCACAGGCTCGCATGCCGGACGCGCGTGCTTGTGCCGTAGCCTTCGATGCCCCGATACACAATCGCTCCCGCGAGCCCCAGCTCCTGGCACTTCAACACAATTGCCTCGTGAAGCGGCTTGCCCTGCCATTTGTCGCTCTCGCCGAAGTGAATGCGCAGCATGCGCGCCTCAAATTGCTCCTTCATCCCCGATCCCCGGCGGCCCCTGGATCCGACTGCGATTCCAGCTCCGGCGCGCGCCACGCATACTTGATGATGTCCACGTCGGACAACACCACCAGGCCTTCCTGCACCATGCGATCCACCACCGGCATAAACGCGTTCAGCTTCGTCTCCGTGTCAATCGCCGACAGCATGATGGATGCATCGTGTGACAGGTGCAGCGGCTTGTCTTTGTGGAAACGCCGATGCGCTCCATAGCCCTGAATGCCGCGATAGACCGTGACTCCGGCGATGTCGTTGGCGCGCATCGCCTGCACCAGCGCCTGGTGCAGCGGTTTGTCCTGCCAGCGGTCCGACTCGCCGATATAGATGCGCATCATCCGCGCCTTGCCTTCGATCTTCATGTGCTCGGGTGCCGGCCGCGGCTTGCCGGTCACCTCGGCGGGCTTGACCACGGAAGTCTCCTGCACCTCGATCAGTCCGCTGCCCGCCATCTCCTGGAGCTTGCTCATCAGCTCGGTGACCTTCTCGCGCGTCTCGATGAACTCGATGCGCACCGGCAGCTTGTCGGAGACTTCCACAATACCCGCCGTGTGCAGATGATGATCGGCGCCAAACCCGGCCACGCCTTTCAGCACCGTGGCCCCGCTCACGTTACGGTAGAAGAGAAAATCCAGAATGCTGGAGTAGGCCGGCGCGCCATGATACCTGGCCGACTCGCTCACGGTGATCGACACCTTCAGCGCCTTGCCTGTGCTCAGCATGATGCGGTCCTTTCCGTCATGACATCCACTCTCCGGCGATCATGCCGCACCAGGTGGCGGCCAGCCCGAGCACCAGGCTGCCCAGCGAGTACACAGCAGCGGCGGGGAAGCTCCCGGCCCGCATCAGCCCCAGCGTCTCCCACTCATACGTCGAAAAGGTACTGTATGCCCCGACAAATCCAATGGGAACAAGATAACGCCACGCAACGCTCAGCCCCGTGCGCCGCGCCAGATACGTCACTGAGAATCCAATCACCAGGCACGCCGTCAAATTGATAATCGCTGTTCCATACGGGAATCGGGCGCCGAGCCGGTTGGTCACCGCCGCGCCGATCCAGTACCGCGCCATCGATCCCAGCGCTCCCCCGAGCGCGATCAGCAGATACTTTTGCAATCCCCCTCCTTGCTGGGCACTGCCGCCGAAACGCAGCGACGCCGCGCCTGGGCTCAGTCTGAATTGGCAGGGATCGCGCCGGGAGACAACTCCGCGGCAGGAATCCTGCCAGGAGTCATCATCTGTCCGGCTACAGAAGGACAGCGGTTAAGGCGAACTCCTTCGCCTCTGAATTATTTCCACTACACATGAGGCCCCGGCGCGGTGTCAAGCCGCAGCACCTCCCGGAATTGCACGTCCTCGTGACCGAGGTGCATACTCTCCGGTTCAAGCCCGGAAAGGGGCAGGCATGCGAAATCGGCCGGGATGCGTCTTCCTCTCTGCCATCGCGGGAGTCCTCATCGGATGCGGATCGGGCATGCAGCCGGCTAAGCCGGCGCCGCAGCCCGATTTCACCATCACCGCGAGCGCAGCCAGCGTCGCACTCACGCCCGGAGGCGCCCCTCAGGCCGTGACCCTCTCGGCGACCGCGCTGAACGGCTTCTCCGGAAGCATTCAGGTGACGATCAACGGACTGCCCGCCGGCGTCACTGCCTCCCCGGCCGCGCTCAGCCTCGCGGCAGGAACACCCCAGCAGGTCAGCTTCTCGGCGGCTGCGAACGCCGCATCGGCCAGCGTCTCCGTGCAACTCGCCGCTGCAGCCGGCGCGCTCAGCCATAGTGTCTCGCTGCCGTTGAGTGTCGCGGGATCCGCTCCTGTCGCGCGTGACGTCGTCACGTATCACTACGATGTGGCCCGCACCGGCCTGAATGCCAGCGAAGCCACGCTGACCCTCGCCAATGTCAATGCCTCACACTTTGGTCTGCTGCGCGTCCTCGCTATGGACGGCAAGGTGGACGGCCAGCCGCTCTTTCTCTCCGGCCTCACGATCGGCATCCAGCAGCGCAACGTCGTCTTCGGCGTCTCTGAACACGACAGCGTGTATGCCTTCGACGCCGACCCAGGAGCGCAGATCTGGAAAGCGTCCGTCCTCGGCCCAAACGAGACGACCAGCGATGACCATGGCTGCGGTCAAATCTCGCCCGAGATCGGCATCACCTCCACGCCCGTGATCGACCGCCAGTCCGGGCCGCATGGAACCATCTTCGTGGCCGCCATGTCGAAGGACTCAGGCGGCAGCTACCACCAGCGCCTGCACGCAATCGACGTCACCACCGGAGTGGAGTTGCCCGGATCCCCCGTC
>DATEPN010000256.1:0-15643 GCA_035273225.1 Acidobacteriaceae bacterium
ACGAACGGTCCTGAAGGCGAAAGGGAAGACATGCAGGAGATCCTTCTGCGCAGGATTTCAGCAACGCTCGCCTGCATCATCGTGCTGATCCTGATCGCGTGCAGCGGCGGCGGCTCAAGCTCTGGTGGTGGCGGCGAAAACGCCTATACGCTTCGCGGCTCGCTAACCGGACTGAGCGCCGGGCAAAGCGTGAGCCTCCAGGACGACGGAGGAGATCAGCTAACCCTCAACGCCAACGGCGCATTCTCGTTCCCGACGAGACTGGTAGCGGGCACCGCTTATACCGTCACGGTGCAGTCGCACACGCCCGGAATCGCCTGTTCGGTCAGCAACGGCACCGGCACGGTCGGTTCCTCCAACGGGACGGGAATCGGGGTGTCCTGCACCGCAGGCACCGAAAGAACTCTCTACTCCTTCGGCGCAAACGCAACCGATGGGCAGCAGCCGTATGCGGGCGTAATGATCGATAGCGCCGGAAACCTTTATGGGACGACCCAGAACGGCGGGGTCAGCGGCCTCGGCACGGTCTTCAGGATCACCGCCGCCGGCACGGAAACCATTCTCCACTCCTTTGGCACAACGGCCACCGATGGGCAGATTCCGCGTGCGAGTGTGGTCATGGACAAGGCCGGAAACCTCTATGGGACGACTTCGAAGGGTGGTCCGTATCAGTTGGGCACGGTCTTCAAAATTGACGCCGCCGGTACGGAAACCATTCTTTACTCCTTCGGCTCACGCCCCTCCGATGGCGAGTTCCCGGAAGGGAATCTGATTATCGACAGCGCCGGAAACCTCTATGGAACGACCACCTCGGGTGGAACGTGGGGCTCCGGTACTGTCTTCAGGATCGATCCCGCCGGCACGGCAACGATCCTCCATTCCTTCGGTATAGGCAACACCGACGGGGCGGAACCCTATGGCGGTCTGCTCATGGACGCTGCCGGAAACCTCTATGGAACGACCGGACAAGGTGGAGCGTACTTCGAGGGCACAGCCTTCAGGCTCAGCCCCGACGGCACAGAAACGATTCTCCACTCATTCGGGCCAACCGTCACCGATGCGCTGGTCCCCACTCCGGGTCTCGTCATGGATAGCGCCGGAAACCTGTATGGAACGACCTCCCAAGGTGGAGCGAACGTCTCGGGTACTGTTTTCAAAATCGACCCCGCCGGCACGACAACGATTCTCTACTCCTTCTTCCCAACCCCCACCGATGGGCGGTGGCCTGCTCCGTATGCCGGACTGATCATGGACACCAGCGGAAGCCTCTACGGAACGACCTCAAATGGTGGAGCGAACTACCTGGACAACATCCAGCGGGGCGACGGTACCGTCTTCAGGGTCAGCGCCGCCGGCGCAGAAACGATTCTCCATTCATTCGGCACAGGCGCCACTGATGGGCTGTCCCCGTTCGGAGGCCTGACTATAGACAACGCCGGAAATCTCTATGGAACAACCGTGAATGGCGGAGCCAACTTCGGAACCATCACGAATGGTCTGGTGAACGGCGGCGGGACGGTATTTGTCATCGACTGATCGGCTCATGGCCGCTGTCAACCCTTACTTTCGTGTTCTCCTAAATTCCACGACACTAACGCGCCAGCAAACCTGACCGCAATGGATGCCCAGTCCGCTATCCTGAAAATAGAGAGATAAAACCAAAAGACTCAGCCCATCGGCTGAGCCTTTCTCTGTCTGGAGCGATCCATGGTCATCGACTCTTCTCCACCACGGATGCCAACCGCCCCCTCCCGGCCTCCGGGAGGGTAATACCCAAAAGGTATTACCCCGCAACGCCCGCCCATTCAAATGCATACGCGAACCATACCCCGGGGGTACCCCCACACCGGGCGAGCGGCCCCCGCGGCCCCGTTTGATAGCATCGCCTTGAACATCGTTTTTGTGAGGTTTTCTTATGGATCAGGTCCCCTCCGCTGGCATCGGCCCTCGACGCAATGAAGACATCGCGCTTGACCTGCTGAAGTTCGTGGCCGGCACCGCGGGCGTCGGCCGTCCCGGCGCAGCCTCCACCGGCTTCACCGCTGCAACTTCGCTCAAAGCGGACGACCAGGTCACGCAGCTTCTCGAACTCTACGCCCGCTGCCTGCGCGCCGTGGAAGGGAAGCCGGCCTGAGCCGCCGGCCGGTTCGCCTTCTGCATTGACCAGCACGTCTCAACTCGGCATCCTCGTCTGCGGAGCCGGAGCCTTCGGCCGCAACCATCTCCGTGTCTACCGCGCGCTCGAGCGCGACGCCGCGCCCGTTCGTCTCAGCGCCATCGTCGAGCCCGATGCGTCGCGCGCCCGCGCCGCTGCCGGCGAATGGAGCGTCCCTGTCTTCGCGTCCGTCGCCGAAGCCCTCGCCGCGCGCGACCGCGGAGACCTCCGCCTCGACGCCGCCTCCGTCTGCACGCCCACCTCGACGCACTTCGAAGTCGCCCGGCAACTCCTCGACGCCGGACTCGATCTGCTCATCGAGAAGCCCCTCGCCACCACCACCGACCAGGCGACGAAGCTCATCGATCTCGCGGCACAGCGTGCGCGCATCCTGCAGGCCGGCCACCTCGAGCGCTTCAACCCGGCCGTCACCGCGACCGAGCCCCGCATCAACTCGCCCATGTTCTTTGAGGCGCACCGCCTCAGCGTCTTCAGCCCGCGCTCGCTGGACGTCGATGTCGTCCTCGACCTCATGGTCCACGACCTCGACATCGTCCTTTCGCTGGTGCGCTCGCCGGTGCGCTCCCTGCATGCCGTTGGCCTGCCCATCCTCTCCCGCAAGGTCGACATCGCCAACGTCCGCGTCGAGTTCGACTCCGGCTGCGTCGCCAACTTCACCGCCAGCCGCGTCAGCACAGAGCGCGTCCGCAAGCTGCGCTTCTTCCAGCCGCACCAGTACGTCTCCATCGACTACGCCCGTCAGGATCTGCTGGTGATCGACGTCCCGGGTGCCCCATCCTTGTCTGCGACGTTAGGCGCAGACAGGATGGGCGTACCACCTCATCCGCTCGCCGGATTCTCCGGCCTCCACATCGAAAAACCGCCCGTCCAGCCCGGCGAGCCGCTGCGCCTCGAGATCGAATCCTTCCTCGATTGCGTCCGCAACCGCACCACACCGCGCGTCTCCGGAGAAGACGGCCGAGCCGCCCTCGCCCTCGCCCTCGACATCAACCAGGCTATCGCCGACCACGCCCAGCGCGCCGGCCTGAATCGGTTTACGCAACATGAACAAGGCAGATAGCAGATAGCAGGCAGCAGGCAGCAGGCAGCAGGCAGCAGGCAGCAGAGAGCAGAGAGCTAACAGCTAACAGCTAGCAGCTAGTAGCTCCGCCCTAACCTTCCGCATCGTCTCCACATAGAACGCCAGGTTATGCAGCGTATTCAGCACCGCCGATAAAGATTCCTGCGCCACCATCAGATGCCGCAGATATGCGCGGCTGTACCGCCGGCACACCATGCACCCGCAGTTCGGATCCGGAGGCCCCTGGTCCTCCGCATACTGCCGGTTCTTAATGTTCAGCCGTCCCTCCGACGTAAACAGCAGCCCATGCCGCGCCGCCCGTGTCGGCAGCACGCAGTCCATCATGTCCACACCCATGCGCGCATACTCGGCAATCTCATCCGGATACCCCACGCCCATCACGTACCGCGGCTTGTCCTTCGGCAGCAGCGGCAGCGTGGTGGCAATCATCTCCCGCGTCATCTCCCGCGGCTCGCCCACGCTCAGCCCGCCAATCGCATACCCGGGAAAATCCATCTCCACCAGTCGCTCCGCCGACTCCCGCCGCAGATCCGGAAACATCCCCCCCTGCACAATCCCAAACAGGCTCGGCGTTTTTCCCGCCAGCGCGTCTTCGCCCATCACTGCGGTTCCGTCTGATCTCTGACCTCTGATCTCTGATCTCTCCTCCCACGGCCGCTCCTGCTTGTGCTTCTCGAAATGTTCCTGGCTCCGCTTCGCCCAGCGCAGCGTCATCTCCAGCGACGCCCGTGCCCGCGCATAGTCCGCCGGATACTCGGTGCACTCGTCGAAGGCCATCGCGATATCCGATCCCAGCGCGATCTGCACATCCATCGAGTGTTCCGGTGAGAAGAAGTGCGATGACCCGTCGATATGCGACCGAAACGAAACGCCCTCCTCCGTCACCTTGCGCAGCTTGCTCAGACTGTAAACCTGGAAGCCGCCCGAATCCGTCAGGATCGCCCGCTCCCAGCTCATGAAGCGGTGCAGCCCGCCCATCCGCCGGATGGCCTCGTACCCCGGCCGCAAATAGAGGTGATACGTATTCCCCAGCAGAATCCGAACGTCCAGCTCTTCCAGCAGGTGCTGTGGAATCGCCTTCACCGTCGCCTGCGTCCCCACCGGCATAAACACCGGCGTCTCGACGGCTCCATGCGCCAGAGTCATCGTGGCCCGACGGCCGGCATCCTTTGTGTTGTGAATCTGAAATGTCAGCGACACTGCGCTGATTGTATCCACCGCTCAGTCTCGGAGGTCATCATCGCGATCCCGCAATACGGCAGGGATATCGCGGCTTCCATGCAGGACGCCGGCGATCTCAACCGTTGACTCTCTCGTGCGGTAAACGATGAGTACGATCCTGTGCGCCAGAAGCGAAGAGGCCGATCTCCCGCCAGGTCGGTGCGAACGTCGCCTGAATTCGGAAACCTGCCGAGATGGTGAAAGGCCAGCCAGACCTCGTCCGTCACGCGAGTCGCCGCATCGGCATTTTGGACTGCAATATAGTCCCAGATCTGTTGAACATCCTGAAGTGCAGTGGGTGAAACGACGATCTGGTATGCCGGCATTCGTAACGGAGACTCTGTTACTCAAGGCTCTCCGAGCCGGTCGGTCCGTGAGCTGCTGTCGCGTTCAACGGAGACTCCGAAGTAACGATTGCGTCAGCACCTCACGCGAGCTTCTTTTTGCGCTGATCAATGTGCGCTCGTAGCTTCGCGTACGCCTCGTCCACACCGATGCCTTCGCCTCGATCCAGTTCCGCCACGCGCCGGTCCATCTCCGCCTGAAACGCCTGCAGCGCCTGCTCCCGCTCCGCCAGACGCTGATCCCGCTTCTCCATTAGCCGCAGCGCCTCGCGCACCACCTCGCTGGCGGATGTGTATCGCCCGCTCTCCACCTTCTCCTGCACCAATTTCTCCAGTTCCGGCGTCAGCGACACATTCATGGCCTGCCTCCTGCTGACGAGAACGATAGCAGAATATGTCAATCTTTGTTATCGAGTGCTCCGCCCGATCCGCCCCAAAGAGACGCGCACACCCACTCATCGTCCGTCCTGTGCCCCCTGCCCTTACGCGCAAAACCCCGTAACCGTCCAGTTACGTTGATACCCGGGCCATTCCGCGATTTTCCTGTTCTATTCGCCTTTCCCGGGCGTACAGTGGTGCCGGGATTTCCCCCAATCGTTGTAAAGGAGGCTCACCATGTTGAAGCCTTTCCTGATTCTTCCAGCGCTGTTCTTCCTCGGCGCTCCGGCCCTTCTCCAGCAGGACCAGGCCACCACCGCCCCGGCCGCGACCGCCCCGGTCAGCACCGCTCCGGCCAGCACCGCCCCGGCCAGCACCACACCGCAGGCAGCCACGGACTTCAAGGTTCCCGCGGACCTCATCGGCAAGATCAATCCCGTCAAACCGACCCCTGAAGCGCTGGCCAAAGCCAAGCAGTTCTATGGCTGGGATTGCGCCATGTGCCACGGTGACAACGGAGACGGCAAGGGCGACGTAGCGGCTGAGCAGAAGCTCACCATCCATAACTTCCGCGATCCGGATTCTCTGGCGAAGATGAGCGACGGCGAGCTCTACTACATCATCCAGCAAGGCAAAGGGAAGATGCCCGGCGATGGCGACCGCCTGAAAGGCGACGGCATCTGGAACATGGTCATCCTGCTCCGGAAGATGTCCAACACGCAGGCACCGGCGCCGGCTCCGGCGCAGACCCCGGCCCCAACTACGGCAACAGCGCCGGCCCAGGCTCCGGCTCAGTAACTCCGGCGGGGGACTCGCGCATCGAGCCCCACGGCCCCTGTCTCAGGCGCCGCTGCTGACCGGCAGTTCCATCTGCTCCGACGAGTGCTCGTCGACCCACGGCTGAAAGCAGGCCCGGCACCGCGCCTCGTACACCCCCGCCGCACCCACGACCACCAGCGCCTGGTTGCTGCCCAGCCGCTGGGTGTGGATCGCCGGCGCTCCGCACTGCATACACACCGCCGACAGCTTGATCACCTCATCGGCAATCGCCAGCAACTCCGGGATCGGCGCAAACGGCCGGCCCGCAAATGTCGTATCTAATCCAGCCAGAATCACGCGCTTGCCGAGGTGCACCAGCTCATTCGCCAAGCCCACCAGCGACTCGTCCAGGAACTGTGCCTCGTCGACGCCGATGACCTCGATCTCCTCCAGCATCGGCATCAGCACGCCTTTCATCTCCTCCACATTCGCGACCGTGACCGCCTCCAGAGTCTGAGCGCTGTGCGAGGCGATCGCCGTCCGGTGATAGCGCACGTCCAGGTCCGGTTTGAAGCACCTCACCCGACGTTTCGCAATCTGGGCCCGCTTCAGCCGCCGGATCAGTTCCTCCGACTTGCCCGAGAACATCGGCCCGGTAATCACCTCAATCCGGCCCGGCGTGCGAACCGGATGCGCTGTTGCCGCCATCGCATCCCCCATTTGGATCGTCTGGAATCCTCAGTGTAGGTCGCCATCCCCGCGCCGCTTTGTGGGAAAGCTGGTCTCAAATGCCCGTCGGTCACCTGTTACCCCGGTCCGCGCCGGAGTGATGGTTTCGCCCCACAATCCTTGACACTCCCCCTCCCGTACGCGATTCTATGAATCAGGCTTCCCAGCGAAGAGGATCGTCGTGTCGGCTTCGGCGGGGAACCGCGGGTCTCCGGCGGGCTTGCTCGCTGGAATCACCGTTTCCAGGTTTTCAGGTCCTGTGTGCACGCGTCGGCTGCCGGGGACCTTTCCGTGGAGAATCATTACGTCTCGCGTCTGGATGGAGTTCTTGCGTCCAGACCAGAAGGACTGTGCGTTGACTCCCATCGCTCCGCTTCTTGCGCTTGCTGCGCCTCTTGGCCTGCCCTCAGGGTTCGCCTCATTCCTGCCTATCCTGCTGATGATTGTTGTCTTCTATTTCCTCCTCATTCGCCCGCAGCAGAGCCGGCAGAAGAAATGGCAGAACATGCTGGGCAATCTCAAGCCCGGCGACCGAATCACCACCTCCGGCGGCATTCGCGGCGTCATTCTCTCCATCCGCGAAGACGTCATCCAGATGCGGATTCCCCCCGACAATCTGCGCATTGAAATAGTCAAGAGCGCCGTCTCCTCCGTCACTCAGGACGAAACCAAGTAGAGCCTCCCATGCAGAAGAATCTGAAGACGAAAACCATCATCATCCTGGCCTTCCTGGTCGTTTCCATCTATGGCATCTTCGGAATTCCCCACGGGGTCTCCGGCACCGCCCTCAAGGACGCCCTGCTCCAGCGCATCAACCTCGGGCTCGACCTCAAAGGCGGAACCCACCTCATCCTCCAGGTCATGGTCGATGAGGCGGTCAGCACGGCCAGCGACAGCGACATGGGCGGCATCCAGGCTGACCTCCAGCAGAACGGGATCAACGGCGCGACCGTCTCGAAGCCCGATCCCAACCGTCCCGAGGTCATTCAGATCACCGGCGTTCCCGCCGATCACGTCAGCGACGTCAGCGGCATCCTCAATTCCCGCTACTCCACCAACTACGACATCACGCCCGGAGTGAACAACACCTGGACGCTGACCATGAAGCCGACGGCGGTCACGCAACTGAAGCAGAACGCGCTCGACAAGGCCATCGACGTCATCCGTCAGCGCGTCGACTCCTTCGGCGTGAAGGAACCGGCGATCGAGCCCTATCAGCTGGGCAGCTATCAGATCCTCGTCGAACTCCCCGGCATCGACGACCTCGGCCGCATCAAGGATGTCATCCAGTCCACGGCCCGCCTCGAGACCCACGAGGTCATGGGCGGCCCCTGGCCCGACAAGCAGACCGCCCTCCAGTCGGTTGGCGGCACCCTTCCGCCCGACGCCGAACTGCTCCAGAGCATGCCCGGAGCGTCCAGCCCGGACAGCACCGCCGAGTGGTACGAGCTGAAGAAGATTCCCATCTGGGGCGGCACCGACATCCGCGACGCCCAGCCCGGCCACGACCCGAATACCAACGAGCCGGAAGTCAATTTCTTCCTGACCAGCGCAGCCGGGAACAAATTCGGCCAGTTCACCTCAGCGAATATCGGCAAGTCGATGGCCATCGTCCTCGACAACCGCGTCCGCGAAGTTGCGGTCATCAAAGGCCAGATCCGCGATCAGGGCAACATCTCCGGCGGCGGCATCACCGAGCAGTACGCGAAGGACCTCTCCATGCTCCTCCGCACCGGCGCTCTGCCCGCATCCATTCACTTCCTCCAGGAAACGACGGTCGGCCCCTCGCTCGGCGCTGACTCCATCCACCAGGGCGTCGTCGCCTCCATCGCCGGCATGCTCGCCGTCATGGCCTTCATGCTGATCTACTACAAGGGCGCGGGCATCAACGCTGATCTGGCGCTGTTCCTGAACCTCGTCATCCTGCTTGGATTCATGGGCTACAGCGGCGCGACCCTGACCCTACCCGGCATCGCCGGCGTCATCCTCACCATTGGTATGGGCGTCGACTCCAACGTGCTCATCTTCGAGCGCATTCGTGAAGAGCTGCGCGCCGGCAAGTCTCCGGCCGCGGCCGTCGATCAGGGATTCGCCCACGCCATCACGACCATCATCGACACCCACGTGACGACCATCGTCTCGGCGGCCATTCTGTTTGTCTTCGGCACCGGCCCCGTCAAGGGCTTTGCCGTCACCCTCACCTTCGGTCTGATCGCCAACTTCTTTACGGCTGTCTTTGTCTCGCGCGTCATCTTCGACGCGCTGCTCAGCCGCAAGCTGCACGGCGAGCCCATATCGATCTAGAGCGGTGAACGTTCGGGAAACTTTCAAGAGGCGGGATTTTCGTGGAATTCTTTCATGATGTAAAAATCGATTGGCTCGGGAAAAAGTGGTATTTCCTGGGCTTCTCTCTCATCTTCAGCGTCGCGGGCCTGATCTCGCTCTTTTTCTGGCATGGGCTGCCGCTGGACGTCGACTTCCGCGGCGGCACCGTCGTCCGGGTCAAGTTTGCCGAGAAGCCGAACGTGGATCACATCCGCAGCGCCGCCGATAAGGCTGGCCTCCGCGATGCGCGCATTACCCAGTACGGCGCCGAAGGCAACAACGAGGTTATGGTCACGCTCTCCCTCCAGGAGACCAGCGAGGCCGCCCTCGATCAGGGGCGCGCCAACATCGTCCGCACGCTCGACCAGAACTACTCCAGCACCGGTCCGCAGAACCAGGGCAAGCTCGACCTCGACAACGTCAGCCGCTCTGCGTTGGTCAACTGGCTCGAGCAGAAGGATCCCGAGCATCTGGGCGCCGACAGCGACGCCGCCGAGACCCGCTATCAGCAGCAGGCCGATGCCTTCCTGCACTTCCGCGATGACGTGCACAGTGGCATCGTCAATTCCGTCGACCAGATTCGCGGCATCGTCGATCCCGCCGTCTTCAGTGCCTTCCAGCAGGACGCCTACCTCTCCGGTTTCCACGTCCAGGGAGCCGAGATCGTCGGAGCCCAGGTCGGCAAGCAGCTCCAGAAGCAGGCCATCCTGGCCACCCTCTACTCGCTGGCGGGCATGCTGGTCTACCTCTGGTTCCGTTTTGAGCTGATCTACGGCGTCGCCGCCGTCGTCGCGTGCTTCCACGACACGCTGATCACCGTTGGCGCCTTCAGCCTCACCAAACAGGAAATCTCGCTGACGGTCATCGCCGCCATCCTCACCCTGGTCGGCTACTCGATGAACGACACCATCGTCGTCTTCGACCGCATCCGCGAAAACCTGCGGCTCAGCCGCCGCGAGCCGCTCGATGTTGTGGTCAACCGCAGCATCAATCAGACACTGAGCCGGACCGTGCTTACCTCCGGCCTCACCTTCCTCACCGTGCTCTCTCTCTACGTCTTCGGTGGCGAAGTGTTGCACGGCTTCTCCTTTGCTCTGGTCATTGGCATCCTGATCGGCACCTACTCCTCGATCGCGGTCGCTTCTCCCATGCTCGTGGCTTATCAGGACTGGCGCGTTCGCCGCGGAAAAGCAGCTGCTCTTCCCGCCGCCAGGAAAGCCAGGGTATGATGCTCCGGTTGGACGAAGGCGCGCTTTCCCGCATCTAAGCGCAAGTCAGGCGTGCCTTCTGCAACTCCCCCTCGGCTTCGACGGTTTTTGTGGTTGTGTGATAGAAGGAGAACCGGCGCGTTTTGCCGGCCGAGCTGCCCCCTCAAAACTCTGCCGCAAAATGTTACCGATTTCCCTCACAAAAACGCGCCCCAGCCGGGAACATATTGGGCCCCTCTCGGTGTCTAAATGAATGTCAACTATTGAAAGGTCCGAGGTAGGCCGCCATGTTTGAGAGCACCCTGTTCGAGTCAGGGCACAAGATCAAGACGAAGAGCAGGTACTACACCATTGTCGGGTTGATCCTCAATGGCTCGGTGCTTGCTGCGCTCATCCTCTACCCCCTCATTTACCCCGAGGCGCTCCCCAAGGCAATGATGACCACGCTGCTGGTCGCCCCTCCGCCTCCGCCTCCGCCTCCACCCCCACCGCCGCCGCAGGTTGTGCGCCCGGTCAAGGTGGTCTCGGAGATGATCAACAATCAGCTCACCGCCCCAACCCGCATTCCCCATGACATCAAGATGGTGAAGGAAGAAGCGGCCCCGCCGAATCCTGGCATCGGAGTTGCCGGTATGGAAGGCTCCGGCTCGGGCGGCGTGATGGGCGGAGTCCTCGGTGGCCTCGGCTCCGGTCCGGCCCCCGTTGTGAAAGCCGCTGCCCCGAAGAAAGTGGCCGTATCCGCCGGCGTCATGGCTGGCGCGCGCATCGGTGGCGAGCAGCCGCAGTACCCGGCGATCGCCAAAGCAGCAAGAATTCAGGGAACTGTGGTTCTGCAGGCAACGATTTCGAAGGGTGGAACGATCGAAAACCTGCGGGTCATCAGCGGTCCGCCGATGCTGCAGGCCGCTGCTACCCAAGCCGTACAAACGTGGCGCTACAAGCCATATCTGCTCAATGGTGAACCTGTAGAGGTCGAGACGCAGATCAACGTGGTCTTCAGTCTCGGCGGCTGATCTTCAAAGCCGCTCCGCCTTGTCCTCGCCAACTGCGGGGCGGCTAACGCTTCGATTCCGGCCTCCCGTCTTTATCTTTGCGGAGAGGTATTCCGTCAGCGCTTTTTGGCATTTACTGCAGCAATCGCCTCAGGAGGAAAGATTCAGTGATTCTCGCTCAGATCAACCATCTCGCAGCCAACGCGGCGTCCCTCGGATTCTTCCAGGAGAATCAGACCGTCGGATTCAGCCCCATCGATCTCTGGAACAACATGGGCTGGCTGGCCCGCGGCGTCGTGTTCGTGCTCTTCATCATGTCCATCTGGTCGCTCGCTGTCATGATCGACCGCTGGCTCTACTTCAACGCCGCCCGCAAGCAGTCCCGCGAATTCGCTCCGCGCGTTGCCGGCGCCCTCAAGGAAGGCAAACTCGACGAAGCCGTGAAAGTTGCTGACCGCAACAAGAAGTCTCACCTCGCCGAAGTCGTCACCGCTGGCCTGCAGGAGTTCCGCAACTACGGTGGCGGCGGCGCCGTCAGCGTCGAGCAGATCGAGTCGTCCAAGCGCGCCCTCGAGCGGGCCGAAGCCATCGTGCATGCCAAGCTGAAGAGAGGTCTCGGTAGCCTGGCCACCATCGGCTCAACCGCCCCCTTCGTCGGACTGTTCGGCACCGTCGCCGGCATCCTCAAGGCCTTCCAGGAAATCGCCACCCAGAAGACGCCGGGCATCGGCGCCGTCGCCGGCGGTATTTCCGAGGCCCTGGTCACCACCGCCTTTGGTCTGTTCGTGGCGATCCCGGCGGTGTGGCTCTTCAACTACTTCACCAACCGCGTGGAAGCTTTCGACGTCGAGATGGACAACTCCTCCAGCGAGCTGATCGATTACTTCATCAAGCAGAGCAATCGCCGGTAAGCGCGGAGCAGGGACGACGGCTTCCCGCACGCCGCGAGAAGCCTGAGAGCGAGCATCATCTGATCGGGGGCGGGGTTCACCCTCCGCTCCCGCCCTCCTGCAGGGCGCTCTCCTGAGGAACGGAACAGATCGACGGAGTTTACGCATATGGCAATCTCAGTTCGTAACGAAGGCGCCAAGGTCAACGCCAATATCAACGTCACCCCCATGGTGGACGTCATGCTGGTGCTGCTGATCATCTTCATGGTCATCACGCCCATGCTCCAGAACAAGGTGAACGTGGATCTGGCCAACAGCACGACCGCAACGCCCATGGACGACGCCAACAAGGAAGACTCGGTGGTCGTCGCCATTACCCGCGACAGCAGAATCTATCTGCGCCAGAACCAGACCACGCTGCAAACTCTGGGCACTCAGGTCAACGATGAGCTGCAGAACAAGACCAGCAAAATCGTCTATTTCCGCGCCGATGCGCGCGCCCACTACGGAACCGTGATGGACGCTATCGATGCCGTGCGCACCGCCGGTGTTGAGGAAGTCGGTATGCTCACCCAGCAACAGACGGCCCCGAGCGCTGCTACCACCAGACCCGCTGCCGGCGGCGAATAACAGCCGCCACGGAACCGGAAGATCGACGACAGGAAACGAGGAACTGAACTATGGCAATGAACGTAGGTGGCGGCGGCGCCCTGAATGCCGAGCCCAACGTAACGCCCCTCATCGACGTGCTGCTGGTGCTGCTGATCATCTTCATGGTTATCGTGCCCGTCACTCCGCGCGGTCTTGACGCGCTGGTGCCGCAGCCCCCCAAGAATCCCAATCAGCAGCAGCAGAACGATCGCACGATCGTCGTCCAGGTGCAGCCCGGCCCCGGCGGTCAGCCCATGTACAAAATCAACGACAAGGATTTCGCCAAGAGCGGCCTGGAGCCGGAACTGAACCAGATCTACTCCACCCGCGCCGAGAAAATCATGTTCGTCAAGGGCGACCCCAACGTGGACTTCCAGGACGTCGCCACCGTGATCGATATCGGACACTCCGTTGGCGTCGACCACATCGGCCTGATTACCCCGAAGATCGCGGCCGGCCAGTAAGGCCAGCAGCGCGTTCGTGACCCGGGTCCTTCTCTGCGCGTTTGCACTGTCGTGACCTTGTTAAAAGCCGCGAACACATTACAATCGGTTGTACGAACGCATTTTGCGCTTGGCTTTTTTTGAGGCTCCTGGCGAGCTGAAGGAGAAGATAGACAGCAATGAATCGCATCGCACGTCTAACCGTGCTGGCCGCCGCCACGATCGCTCTGGTGGCCTCTACTACTGGCTGCAAACGCCTCGAGGCTCGCGATCAGCTGAATAAGGGAGTCCAGGCTTATAAGCAGGCCAAATACGAAGAGGCCATCCAGCACTTCCAGCGGGCCGTCAACCTGGATCCCACGTATCCAATGACCCGCCTCTACCTCGCCACCGCGTATGCCAACGAGGTCGTCCCGAACCTCAATTCCCCCGAAAACGAGAAGACCGCGCAGATGGCCATCAATGGCTTTCTCCAGGTCCTCAAAGACCACCCGGACGACATCACCAGCATGAAGCAGATCGCTGCCCTCTACTTCGACCTCAACAAGTTCGATCAGGCGAAAGAGTGGCAGAAAAAAGTTCTCGCGGCGAATCCGAAAGACGCTGAGGCCGCTTACACCATCGGTGTCATCGACTGGACCCTCGCCTACAAGAACGCCATCGCCGATCTCAAGGGCGCGAACCTGCAGGATGACGGCCAGGGCAACGCGAAGATGCCCAAGGCGGTCTGCAAGCAGATTCAGGAGCAGAACACCGATCTGGTGAACGAAGGCATGCAGTACCTGCAGCAGGCCGTCGCGAATCGCTCCAACTACGACGATGCCATGCAGTACCTGAACCTGATGTACCGTCGCAAGGCCGATATCGACTGCGGCAACGATGCTGCCCGCAAGGCCGACCTCGATCAGGCGCAGGACTGGGTTCACAAAGCCATGGGCGCCCGCAAGGCCAACGAAGAGAAGGCCAACCAGAAAGTCCAGGGCGTCGTCATGCAGTAAACCGCCCACAGCCCCCAACACCGAAAGCCCTCGTATCCCGCGAGGGCTTTCTGCTTTTGCTTTTGCTTTTGCCTTTGCCTTTGCTTTTGCTTTCTGCTTTTGCTTTTGCCTTTGCCTTTGCCTTTGCTTTTGCTTTTGCCTTTGCTTTTGCTTTTGCTTTTGCCTTTGCCTTTGCCTTTGCCTTTGCCTTTGCTGCTCACTGCTCACTGCTCACTGCTCACTGCTGACTGCCGACCGCTGACTGCCGACCGCTGACTGCCGACTGCTGACTGCCGACTGCCGACTGCCGACCGCCGACTGCTGACTGCCGACTGCCGACTACCCGCCGCACCTGTACGCTCCACGCTCTCCGCTGTACGCTGTCTTGTGCACAAGATCCTCATCGCCAACCGTGGCGAAATCGCCCTGCGTATCATTCGCGCCTGCCACGAGCTCAATATTGCCGCCGTCGCCGTCTACTCCGATGCCGATCGCGCCGGCCTCCACGTCCTTGAGGCCGATGAAGCCTACCGCCTTGGCCCTGCGCCCGCCGTCGATTCTTACCTGCGCGGCAGCCTCATCCTCGACATCGCCCGCCGCTGCGGCGCCGATGCCATCCACCCCGGCTACGGCTTCCTCTCCGAAAATGCCGACTTCGCCCAGGCCTGCGAGGAAGCCGGCATGAAGTTCATCGGACCTCGCGCCAGTGCCATGCGCGCCCTCGGCACCAAGACCAATGCCCGCCAGGTAGCGGACGAAGCCGGTATGCCCCGCACCCCGGGCTGCGTCCACGGCCTCGCCTCACCGGAAGAAGCCGCCGATGTCGCCCAGGCCGTCGGCTATCCCGTGATGCTCAAGGCAGCCGCAGGCGGAGGCGGCAAGGGAATGCGCGCCGTCGCTCGCCCCGAAGACCTGGCCTCCGCCTTTGTCGCCGCGCAGAGCGAAGCCGAGCGCGCCTTCGGCTCCGGCGAAGTCTACCTCGAAAAGCTCATCGAGCATCCCCGCCACATCGAAATCCAGGTCCTCGCCGACGAACACGGCCACTGCGTCTACCTCGGCGAGCGCGAATGCTCCGTGCAGCGCCGCCATCAGAAGGTCATCGAAGAAGCGCCCTCGCCCGTGCTCACTCCCGATCTCCGCCGCCGCATGGGCGAAGCCGCCGTCCGTCTCGCGCTCTCTGCCGGATACACCAACGCCGGCACCGTCGAGTTCCTCGTCGACTCCGAGCAGAACTTCTACTTCCTCGAAATGAACACCCGCCTCCAGGTCGAGCATCCGGTTACCGAACTGGTCACCGGATACGACCTCGTCCACCTCCAGATCCAGATCGCCCGGGGCGAACCGCTGCCGTTCACGCAGGCCGATGTCCATCTGCGCGGCCACGCCATCGAGTGCCGCGTCTACGCCGAAGATCCGGAAAACAACTTCATGCCCTCGCCCGGCCGCATCGCGCGCCTGCTCCAGCCCGG
>DATEPN010000257.1:0-2342 GCA_035273225.1 Acidobacteriaceae bacterium
GAGACGATGCGGCTGCCGGATGCGTTCACGCTGCCTGGGATTCTGCTGGGGATCGTTTTTGCAGGGCTGATGCCGGCTGTGACGATCCCGGAGCATCTGGCGCATGCGGGATTAGCAGCGCTGGGCGCGATTGTGGCGGGGCTGGTGATCCTGACGATTCGCTGGGTCTACTTCCTGTGGCGCGGCGTCGAAGGCATGGGCATGGGGGATGCGAAGCTGCTGGCGATGATCGCCGCGTGGCTGGGGCCGGGGCTGACCCTGGTGACGCTGTTCTTTGGCGCGCTGAGTGCGTCGGTGGTGGGGTTGCTGTGGATCGCGATTGCGCGGAAACAGGAAAGCCCAATGACGGCGCGGATTCCGTTTGGGTCGTTTTTGTGCGGGGCAGCGCTGTACGCGATTTATCAGGGGCCGGCGAGCCTGGGGTGGTATATGCAGTTCTTCCGGTGATTCCTATAGCGCGGGCGTGATCGTGCCGCGACATTCGCCGAATCCGATGCGAGGATAGCCTTCGCGCTCGCACCAGGCGCGCAAGATGACTTCGTCTCCGTCTTCGAGGAATTTGCGCTGCTCACCGTTGGGGAGCTGGAGCGGTTCGGAGCCGCGTTTGGTGCGTTCCAGGAGCGAGCCGACGGAGTCCGGCGTGGGGCCGGAGATGGTTCCGGTGGCAAGCAGGTCGCCCGGGCGAAGATTGCAGCCGTTGCTGGTGTGGTGAGCGAGCATCTGTGCCGGTGTCCAGTACAAATCGCGGAGATTGCCGCGGCTGATCCGGAACGGTTGCTGGCCGGAGGCGCGCATTTGTGCGGTCAGCAGTGACACTTCGAGGTGGATGTCGAAGGCGCCGCGCTGCTGGTCTTCGTCGGACCAGAGGTAGGGCAGCGGTTTCGGGGCGCCCTCGGGCCGGGGGGCGGCGCCGACGCGATAGGGCTCTAGCGCGTCGAGGGTGACGACCCAGGGCGAGATGGTCGTGGCGAAACTTTTGCCGAGGAAGGGGCCGAGGGGTTGGTATTCCCAGGACTGGATGTCGCGGGCGGACCAGTCGTTCACCAGGCAGAGGCCGAAGATGTGCTGCCCTGCGCGGTCGATCGGGACGGGGTCGCCGATTTGGTTCGGCTCACCGACGAAGATGCCCATCTCGAGTTCGTAATCGAGCATGCGGCTGGGGGCGAATTTCGGTTCGGGTGCGTCGGGCGGTTTGGTTTGGCCGCAGGGGCGGCGGACGTCTGTGCCACTGATGACGATGGACGAGGCGCGTCCGTGATAGCCGATGGGGACGTATTTGTAATTGGGCAGAAGCGGATTGTCGGGACGGAAGAGGCGCCCGACGTTGGTGGCGTGGTGGATGGAGGCGTAGAAGTCGGTGTAGTCGCCGATGGTGAATGGCACGAGCATCTGCACGTTGCTCTGCGGAATGAGGTGAGGCTCGAGTTGAGAGCGGTATTGGGAGTCCGTCAACAGCACGGTCAGGTGTTGTCGAAATTCTTGTGCACGGAACGGCTCATCGCTTATGGGTGAGGTTAGGTTCCCGAAGAGACCGGCATCCCCACACCCGCGGAGGTCAATGATCTGGTTACCGATGGCGAGTCCGATTCCCTGCCGGGTTCCAACTTCAAATTTTCCAAAGGGCAGGTTTTCAACGGGAAAATCAGTATGGGGATCGTTGGCCGATTCGAGCCAGCACGGCTGCCTCACAGCAGGCTTTTCTCCGTGACCGGGACCCAGTGCATGGTCATGAGGTCGACGACGGGCTCTTTGAAGGAGCAGGATCCCAGAGAGATGGCGAACTGCGCGCGGGCACTGCGGATCTGCTCGAGCGTGACCCACTGATTATTCCAGTGGATCGCGTCGGGCTCGACGCGGATGTCGCGTGGGTTCTCGAGGGAGAGCGTGTCGAGAAGAACGCGTTCGCTCGATCCGGCCCAGGCCTGCACGGCGGCGAGAAGAAGGTTGAGGAAGCCATGCATGCTGGCGGTAGCGCCCGTGGCTTCGGTGCCGAGGGGGTGCGTGCCGCGGACGGCATGATGCAGGCCGGCAGTGGCCTTGAACGGGACTCCCTGCTCGGCGCAGGCGAGGAGGAAACGGGCTATGATCTGCGCGGGCGGAACGGCAGCAGCGCTAAGCCCGCCGGTGCGAAGCTTCGCGCGGGCCTTCTGCGTGTCGAGCATGGGGAGGAATTCTTCGGCGCGGTCGGGCGGAAACTCGAGATAGCGGGGGCGATCGTGGGGCAGCAGATCAAGGAAGCGCGTGGCACTGCGCATATCGGATACGCGGCCTTCGAATCCGGCAAACAGCACGGCTCCCTGCTGGAAATTGTCGACGGTGCGGACGTCCATGTCGGGGTTGTC
>DATEPN010000258.1:0-3241 GCA_035273225.1 Acidobacteriaceae bacterium
GCCGCAACCGCCAGAACGTCGGTCAGCTTCACGCCGTTCTGTACGGCGCGCTCGCTGGCGCGCTGGATCACCGGCCCATCCGCCACCGGGTCGCTGAACGGCACGCCTAACTCCAGAACATCGGCGCCGGCATCAATTGCCGCAAGCGCGATCTCGCGGCTCGTGGCCAGATCGGGATCGCCGATCGTGAGGTAGGCAACGAGGCCGGGCTTGCTCGCGAATCGGATCGGCATGTCGGCTACGCTCCCAAATGCAATTCGCGGGTCAGGATGCCCATGTCTTTGTCGCCGCGCCCGGAGACGTTCACGATCACGGTGTCCTTTGTGCTCATCTTCGGCACCATGCGGATGCACTCTGCCACCGCATGTGCGCTCTCCAGCGCCGGAATGATCCCTTCCGTCCGCGCCAGCCGCAGCGTCGCGTCGAGGGCTTCCTGATCGGTGGCCGATGTGTACTCGGCCCTGCCTGCATCGTGCAGTGCGGCATGCTCCGGTCCGACAGAAGCGTAGTCCAGACCTGCTGAGACGGAATGAGTGAGAGCAATCTGCCCCGCGTCATCCTGCAGCACGTAGGAATACGTCCCCTGCAGCACTCCCGGCACGCCGCCGGAGAAGCGCGCCGCATGCTCGCCCAGCAGCGATCCGCGGCCGCCGGCCTCAACGCCGATCAAACGCACGTCCTTGTCCGGAATGAATTCATAGAACGCGCCAATCGCGTTCGAGCCGCCGCCCACACACGCAATGACCGCATTTGGCAGACGGTTTTCTTTCTCGAGAATCTGCTGCCGGGCCTCGCGGCTGATTACGCGATGGAAATCGCGCACCATCGCGGGGTACGGATGCGCGCCGAGCACGCTGCCCAGCAGATAATGGGTGGTCCGCACGTTGGTCACCCAGTCACGCATGGCCTCGTTAATGGCGTCCTTCAGCGTTCGTGATCCGGACGAGACGCCACGGACCTCTGCGCCCAACATGCGCATGCGGTAGACGTTCAACTCCTGCCGGCGCATGTCCTCATCGCCCATGTAGACGACGCATTCGAGTCCGAACAGCGCGCACACCGTCGCCGTGGCCACGCCGTGTTGCCCTGCGCCCGTCTCAGCGATGATCCGCTTCTTGCCCATGCGCACGGCGAGCAGCGCCTGGCCGAGGCAGTTGTTGATCTTGTGCGCGCCGGTGTGCAGCAGGTCTTCGCGTTTGAGGTAGATCTTCGCGCCGCCCAGCGAATCCGTCATCCGCGGAGCAAAGTATAGCGGCGTCGGCCGTCCGGCGTAGTCGCGCAGCAGACTGTCCAGCTTCAGATGGAAATCAGGATCGGCCTGCGCCTCGGCGTACGCATGCTCCAGCTCGTCCAGAGCCGCTACAAGCGTCTCCGGGACATAGCGTCCTCCGTATGCCCCGAAGCGTCCGGCTACAGGTTTGGCAGCGGTGGTGGCCATATATATCCACCTTACACCGCGGAGACTCCAGGTCGGCGGGCCGAACCCACTCCGGTGTTTTCGATCGCGGAAAACGCATTGCGCGCGTTGCGGATGAACGCCTCCAGACGCACTGGGTCCTTCTTTCCAGGACGCACCTCGACGCCACTGGCCACGTCCACACCCCAGGGGCGGAGAGTACGAATCGCCTCGCCTACATTGTCGGGCGTCAGTCCGCCAGCCAGGATGATCCGCAACCCGCGCGGCTCCGCCAAGAGCACTTCAGAAACGCGCTTCCAGGGAAGCGTTCTGCCTGTTCCGCCTGCTGCACCCGAGGTTTTCGCGTCCAGCAGCACCGCGTCAACGACGCCCTGTCGCGAAACGGCCTTATACCCGCCCAGCAGACAGGTCTCCGACCCGTTCGCATCTTCCTCCAGACGCCAGTGGAGCGTCTGGACGAGAAAGAGGCCGTGACCAAATTCCCGCCGCAGTTCCTCGACGACCCATGGATCAAACGCTCCGTGCAGCTGCACGCCATGCAGAGCCGCACCACGCACCGTCGCTGCGATCTCGTCCAGCGTGTGCTCCAGAAAAACGCCCACCTGGGTCGGATCGGGCGGCAGCGCCGGCCCAATCTCCGCTGCCTGTGCCGTTGTCACGTGTCGCGGGCTTGCCGCCGCGAAGACGAAGCCCACGGCGTCGGCCCCCGCTTCCGCGGCCAGACGGGCGTCTTCGAGTGAGGTATTCGCGCAAATTTTGATCCACATCGCGCTCAGGCCCTCGGCATTGCGACTTCGGTCGAGGATTGTCGCGCGGCTGCCATGAATCGGGCCAGCGTTGCTCCTGGGTCGGCCTGCCGCATCAGCGACTCGCCGATGAGAAATGCATCGAAGCCTGCGTCACGCAGGCGGCGGATGTCCTCTGCGGTCTCAATGCCGCTCTCGGCGACATGCACAGCATCTTTGGGAAGCTGCTCGGCGAGGCGCAGGGATGTCTCAAGGCTTACAGCGAAGGTCCGCAGATCCCGGTTGTTTATGCCGTAGGCATCGCAGCCCAGATCGCCGACACGCCCCAGCTCTTCGGCTGTATGGACTTCGCAAAGCACATCCAGATTTTGCTGGTGAGCAAAGGCGGTGAAGCGCGCCAAATCCGCATCCGTAAGAGCCGCGACAATGAGCAGGATCGCATCTGCCCGGTGTGCGCGGGCTTCGACGATCTGGTACTCGTCCACGATGAAGTCCTTGCGCAGGCACGGGATACGCGTCGACTCTGAAGCGATCTCCAGGTTTCGCAGGCTGCCCTGGAAGAAGGGCTCGTCCGTGAGGACGGACAGCGCCGCCGCGCCCGCGGATTCCAGTTCGGGGGCCAGCACGACGGGATCAAAGCCCGCTCGGATCAGCCCTTTCGATGGGGAAGCTTTCTTCAACTCGGCAATGATGGCCGGGCCTGAGGCAGCGGCCCGGCGTAGCCCAGCGGCAAAGCCCCGCGGCGTGTGCGCCGAGGCGCGGCGCTCCAGTTGCGTCAAGGGGACGCTGGCCTTCCGCCGCTCGAGATCGGCGCGGGTCTGGGCAAGGATGCGGTCAAGATGCAGAATGGCGGGCTCCCTGGGTGTCCTCAGGTCCAGTATAGAAGCCCTGACATTTGTCATTCCGCTTTGCTGACAGTCGGCACTGCCGGGGCGGCGCTTCCGGCGCGATGCTGGTTGTCAGGAGGCGTTATGAATACCCCGAATCCCTACCCCGGTCAGCAGGTTCCACCAGCGGCGCCGCCGTACTGTTGCGGTTCCGACTCTGGGTTCATCACCGGACTTGGCGTGGTCCTGCT
>DATEPN010000259.1:0-41235 GCA_035273225.1 Acidobacteriaceae bacterium
CCTGCAACAAAATCCGCGCACCTGCGCCGGTCAGGAACAGCACCGCGTCAAAGTCCCCGGCCATGAGCCGACGCGCGAAGACAAAGGCTTCGTCATTCGACTCCAGCGCAACTTCACGCATCACCGGAACCACGGTGGGAATCCCGCCGCTATTCCGGATCAGAGTCGCAATCTCCTTCGCACGCCTGTTTTCCAGTGCGAGCACACGCAGCCCGCCAAAACCGGTTTCTGCCATAGGTATCAATCGAGCGCGAAGACGGAGGGGACTTCACGCTGTTCTATTGTGCACCTTACGCCAAAAGCAGAGCGCACGGCGCTGCTAGTGCTTGCCTGGAAATCCTCCCAGACCGTGAAACGTCATGTAGAGCGAATACGCGCTGACTGCGATGGCTATGCCCATCTCAAGCAGCAGCACGCCAACTCCATACCTGTACCAGGAATCATGCACAACCGGTGCACCGGATGTTTCAGACTTTCTCATCGGGACCTCGCAGTTTCGAATTTGAATCAGGCGGCTTCTTCTTCCGCCAAATAGCTGGTCATCAGACCGTGCTCTTCAGGATGCAGCTCATGCCGCGCAGCCCAGAAGTAAAACAGCACGAACGGCACAAACATCGAGAGCGCGACAGCGAGATACCCCATATGAATGCTGGCGCCGCTTGCAAACACGATCGGATACGCAATGCCCGCTGCCGTCGATACCCCGCCAACAAACCCAGCAGCCGATCCCGGCCGATCCGGAAAAAGCAGCGGCACGAGAGCGAAGGTCCCGCCGGTGCCGAATGAAATGAACACGCCGAGCACGACCAGCAACGTGACCGACAAGTGGAGCGATCCTGAGACACCGGCCAGCGTGAGTCCCGCCATGCCCAGCGTGATCAGGATGAGCGACATACCCAGCCAGTGCAGGCGCGGCGAATAGGGTAGGGTCTTCGCGATGAACGGCAGCGGCGTCCAGCCCCTGCGCTGAAACAAATCCGACATGAATCCTGCAAAGGGACGGAACAGCGAGGCCGTGAACGACTCCACCGCCGCAAAGGTCCCTGCGGCAATCTGCACGCCCGCCACCCCGGTGAACCCAAGCGCAGCGATAGCGTCGTGGAAGCCGCGCGTGAAGTATCCCGGCAACCACGCATTCATCGCGATCTCCAGGCCGAACGACATCGCATACGCGAGCATCAAAGCGACGGCGATGTAGCGGCTCCAAACGAAAATCGTTCCGCGGAAATTGCTGCGTTCACGCACCAGATTGCGGCGCGCGGCGCTTGGAGCCGCGCTTCCGCGCACCAGGTACCAGACTGCAATCACCAGCGCGACTGCTCCGAGCCAGAGAAACGCGCTGTGGTAATTCGTCCCGAATAGGCGCGGCAGCAGCAGAGCACCCACGCCCGCGCCGGCATTGCCCGTGCCGGCGTAGAGACCTTCCGCCGTGCCGATCTCCTCGGCTCGGAACCACTGTGCCACATGCTGAATCCCGACCACAAACGAAACGCCCGCCACAGCCACAATCACGCGCTCGAGGAACAGCAGCCGGTAATTCAGCGTGAACGCCGATGCGATCGACACTGCCCCGCACAGCACGAGGATGAAAGCGAAGGTTCGCGGCGCGCCAAAACGGTCCGAAGCCCACCCCGCAGCCACGCGTCCGATGGGAGCCATCCAGATCGCCGAACTGGCGAGCAGTCCCAGCGCCTTGATGCTGAGGTGATAATTGGCGGCGATGCTGGGGCTGAATGCAGCCGTCGCAAACCACATCAGAAAGCACCAGAAGAAGCCCACCGTGGCGATGATGAGCTGCTCGACTTTATGTGTCTTCATTCTTTCTCCCGTTCGGTGATCACAATGCAAAAGTTGGATGGAGGACATCACTCGCCCCAGTGGTAGACCACCTCGGCGTACCCGTATTGCAGGTTGTGTCCGGCTGGATAAATCGCAGCGGGCACCCGCTTGCCCCATGCATAGCCGTAATAGAAGTTCAGCGCCACGCTGCCTGTCGCCTGCCAGTCGGCACTCGCGTCGACCAGCGAGGCGAACGACGAATGTTGATTTGCCGGCCGACCCACATAGCCGAAGACTTTGTTGTCGTATGCGCCCCCGCCGAGATACCAAAGGTCTTTGCGGGAAGTAAGCTGCAACCCATGCAGATCGGCGCGGAGAGCTAGCTTGCGTGTGGGCTTGTCGGCCACCTGCACGAACTCGTCCGTGCTGTTCATCAGGTTGTAAAAGGGTGTTCTCGCGTAGATGCGCGGTGTCGGCAGGATCTGAAAGAAGGTATTGTGTGTGCGGTTCGACGGGTTATCGTCGCCGGTGCTGCGAAACCACCCTGCACGCAGCCACGGTGCAGTAGCGACAGACGACAACTGATAGCCGGCTTCGATCGCTGCGGCACCGGCTCGGTCACTCTGCACGCCCCAGCTTCCGTTCTGCAAGGCGCCCCAGAAGAGGAAATCAAACGACCCGCGTCCCGCCGGAATCGCCGCCAGCAAGTCGCCGCCATAGGTCCCCAGCCGGATGTTTTTGTGATCCGCCTGCCGTACGGCAAGTGGGCGATTGTCTGTCTTCGTTAGCCCGGTGCGCCCATCGTGATAACCGACGCCGAACGCACGTGCCAGCACGCGACCTCTGTCAGCAGAGCGGGTGACGGCGAGGTACTGTACGTCAACGTTCAGCTCCGGATTGCCGTTCATGTTGAAGACACCCTGATCCGCACGCGCAACCATGGCGGTCAGAGTCCACGGTCCGGAGCGATAGCTGCCATCGAAGCCATCCAAGCTGCGCTGCGCGTTGGAGAAGCCAAAATTTCCAATCAGGCGATGTGCGATCCGATTCGTCTGCAGCCACGCAATCGTGGCGCAGGACGGCTTGGTCTCCTGGCCTTCGATGAATTCAAACCGCCCGGCGCGCAGGCTTCCGTCGCGCCCGTGGAAGTGGTACCGCGCATACCCCTGCTTAAAAAAGGCCGCGGCCGGGTAGCTGTTATTCCCGTTCGCGACATAATACGAAGCGCCAAGCCCAAGCTGTCCCTGCGCGGCAATCGGCGAAACGGCGTCCGACGGAGCGCCGAGAATCGTGGGCTGGGCCAGCTCGAGCTGCCAATCCCAGCGCCCGACGCTTTGCGCCATTCCCAGGCGCAGCAGAGACTCGCCGTATGCGTAACTGGCCGACTCCGGAGGCGCTGCGAACCATTGCCACGCATCGAATCGGGTGCGATCGTTCACCGTGAAGCGCACCGAATGCGCCGGCACCGCGAGCCTGGCTGGCGGAGCCTGCGCCCAGCATGACAGCCCGGCTGAAGCCGCGATCAGAAGTGCGGCAAAGCATCTCATGTTCTGGTCGTCTCCTCCTCGAAAATCGATGCGCTGCGTTGGAAACAAGCCGCAGCTTGTGCCATCGGCGTCGGCTGCTTTCGATCAGCGCAGCCGAGCAGCGCGGTCCGTCGCCGGGTGCAGCTCATGACAATTTGGAATGTTTTCTTTGCTGTACGGATGCAGCACGCTTCGCTGTCGCATGGAAGCGCCGCTGTGGGGATGAGGAACGAGCCTCGGCACATCAGGGTGCGAACGAGGGCCGTGTGATTGCGAGTTTACCCGGGACCGTGCCGTGAGCAAGCGCTATCAAAAACTTCTATGCTGCCGATAGGAATGGACGGGAGCGGCTGATTTTCTCGTGCATCGCCCCTTGCGCGTTGTTGCCGCTGTGCTAACATCCCCCTCATAGCTGCCTCTCATCCGCGTAGAGACGAGGCGGCTTAGAAGATGTCCTGTTGCATCTTCGCCGGGCAATTCCGCTCTCCCTGAAGAGCCGCGGAACCTGAAGAAACAACGACTCTGCGACGAGTCGGTTTTCCCCCAACAAGCAGTTCGCACCTGATCCGGGCCGTCGTATGCGCGCCCACAACTGTTTCGACGCGTGTCCTCACGCGCCTGTGTCGTCGCACCTTTCGCAACCTGAACCGCAAATCCTGGAGCCGCTCGTGCATTTGCCGCTGCTCGAAAACGCGAAGAACGGATCGCTCCCGGTCGACGTGCTCGACCGTGCCGACGACCCCCGGCGTGCTGGTGCCCAGTGTGGCGCTGCGGCCGAAATGCCTTTGCGTCTCCCCGGACCCGGCGAGCAGTATCGCTTCCACTTCGACATGACGAAGTGCATCGGCTGCCAGTGCTGTGTTGTCGCTTGTAACGAGCAGAACGGGAACCCAGCGCACATCCGCTGGCGCCACGTCGGCGAGATCGAGGGCGGCATCTGGCCCGACACCACACGCATGTATCTCTCGATGGGCTGCAATCACTGTCTCGAGCCCACCTGTCTCGAGGGCTGCCCAGTCGACGCCTACACCAAAGATCCGCTGACCGGCATTGTCCTGCACAGCGCGGACCGCTGCATCGGCTGCCAGTACTGCACCTGGAACTGCTCCTATGGCGTGCCGCAGTACAACGCTGAGCGCGGCGTCGTCGGCAAATGCGACATGTGCTATGGCCGTCTGAAGGATCAGCACGCGCCGGCCTGCGTCGATGCGTGCCCCGAAGAAGCGATCCGCATTGAGATCGTCAGGACTGCCGAGTGGCGCGCCGGTTACGCCGACGATGCCAATGCCCCCGGATTTCCCTCCGCCGATGACAGCGTCTCCACTACGCGCATCACGCTGCCCACCCGCATCTCGCCGGACCTGACCCGCGCCGACGCCAATCGCGTACGCCCCGAACATCCACACTGGGCCCTGGTCCTGATGACCACGCTTACCCAAACCGCCGTCGGCGCCTTCTGCGCGCTTCTGCTCGATCAGTGCCTGACATCGGCGCGCGCCGTGCGCTCCGCGGCCTGGGCCGCGCTGCTGGTCGCGGCAATCGCGATGGCCGCTTCCACGCTGCACCTGGGCCGCCCCGCTTACGCTTGGCGCGCGCTCCGCATGTGGCGCCGTTCCTGGCTGAGCCGCGAGGTGCTGTTGTTCACGGTTTTCGCCGCACTGGGGACCGCCTATGCCGTCGCGCTGTGGTGGAGCGGCGCTCTGGCGCTGCTGCTGGGAACCTGCACCGTCGCTGCTGGCATCGCTGCAGTCTTCGCCAGCGCTCGCATCTATCTCGTTCGCGCACGTCCGGCGTGGAACAGCGGCCATACCGTCGCGGAGTTCTACCTTTCCGCCGCATTCACGGGGTCCATTTTCGCCGCGCTCTTTCTGCCGGAACTTCGCCGTCCGCTTCTCCTCTTCGCCGCCGGAGCCGCCGCTGCTTCGCTGCTGGAACAGATCGTCCGATTGCTGTGGCTCGCTAACTCTGACGTCTTTGAGATGCGCGCGACAGCACGCCTGCTCTCGACACGCTTACGCCCGTGGCTGGTGCTCCGCGCTGCGGGACTGATTGTTGCGTGCTTTTGTCTCCTGCGTTCGCCTTTGACCCTCACCGAAAATCTGGCCGTGCTCGGTCTCGCGATGGCCCTCGAAGTCCTGGGACGCTGGCTGTTCTTCGTCAGCGTCGTGCCGAAAAGCATTGCCTCCAGCTATCTGCAAACGCGGGAGGCCGCATGAAAACGCTGCGCGGACTGCTCGGCATCGATACGAAGCGCGAGCAATACGCCTACGCCGAGGACGCCCACGCGGGGTATGTTTCCGCGCAGCGCCTCGCGGATCGGTGGGTGAAAACCACCTGCGGCTATTGCTCCGTCGGCTGCGGCATGAGTCTGGGGATTCGCGGCGACAAGGCTGTCGCGGCGCGCGGCAACCCCGACCATCCGGTGAACAGCGGCAAGTTGTGCCCGAAAGGTCTGGCCGAACACCACGCCATCAGCGCTCCCGGCCGCGCCACGCACCCCATGCTCCGCCGCAACGGCCACTGGTCACGCGTCTCCTGGGAAACGGCGATCGAGACGATGGCGGCTGAGTTCCGGCGCATTCAGGAGCGCTACGGCAAGGACGCGATCGGCGTGATCGGCACCGGCCAGCTCGTCACGGAAGAGTTTTACGCCCTCGGCAAACTGGTGCAGCTGGGTCTTGGCACACCGCATTACGACGGCAACACAACGCTGTGCATGGCGACCGCCGTTGCGGGGTACAAGCGCTCCTTCGGCAGCGATGGACCTCCCGGCGCATACGAGGACTTCGCCCTCGCCGACGTCATCCTCCTGCTCGGCGCGAACATCGCCGAAAATCACCCCATCCTCTGCCGGCACCTCGACGCGAATCCGCGCAAGACGCTGATCGTCGCCGATCCGCGGGTCACCAAGACCGCAATGATGGCCGACCTCTATCTGCCGCTCCGCCCTCGCTCCGATCTGGCGCTGCTGAACGGGATCGCGCACCTGCTAATCCGCGAAGGCTTCGTGGATCGCGCGTACATCGACGCGCACGCTGACGGGTACGCCGAACTCTGCGCATTCCTTGAGCGCTACACGCCCGAGTATGTCAGCGAAATCACCGGCCTCACCGCTACGAAGCTGCATCAGGTCGCCGTCCTATACGGCCGGTCGAAGCGCGGCATGATCGCGTGGACGATGGGCGTGAACCACAGTTCGATCGGCGTCGAGACCGTCAACGCGATCAATAATCTCGCGCTGCTCACGGGAAACATCGGGCGTCCTGGTGCCTCGCCGTTCTCGATCACCGGCCAGTGCAACGCGATGGGCACGCGCGAAGCGGGATTCACCTCCAGCCTGCCCGGCTATCGCAAATTCGAATCTGAAGCTGACCGCGCGGAACTCGCGGCGCTCTGGAGGATCCCGGTCGAGCGTATTCCCACCGCGCGCGGCCTCGCGTATCCGGACATTATCGAAGCCGCGCTTGCAAAAAAGATTCGTGGCCTGTGGATCATCGCCACGAATCCGGTCGTCAGCTTCCCAAATCGCGACGTACTGCGTCAGGCGCTCGACAATCTCGAGTTTCTGGTCGTGCAGGACGGCTTTCACCCCACGCCGACCTCGGAACTCGCCGACGTGGTCCTGCCCGCAGCCACATGGGGAGAGAAAGAAGGAACGTACACCAATTCCGAACGCCGCGTCAGCAAAGTGAATCGCGCGGTTGCTGCGCCCGGCGAAGCCAAGCCGGACTTCGAAATCTTCCTCGCCGTTGCGAGACAGCTTGGCTGCGCCGGCGAATTGTTTCCGGGATGGTCCAGCCCCCGCGACGCTTTTAACGAATGGCGCCACGTCTCCGCAGGGCGTCTGTGCGACTACTCCGGTATCACGTACGAACTCCTCGAGCAGCACGGCGGCATCCAGTGGCCTTATCCGGCGGATACGATCGAAGACCCGGGAGCAGCGCGCCGCCTCTACGCTGATGGCCAGTTCCAAACCGAGACCGGCCGCGCCCGCCTGATCTGCGGTGAATGGAGGCCGTTTCCCGAGCAGCCCTCGTCGGACTTCCCGCTGGTGCTCAACACCGGACGGACGGTCGAGCACTGGCACACTCGCACGAAGACGGGCGCCATCCCCATCCTCGATACACTCTCTCCCCGCGCCTGGCTCGAGATGAATCCGCGCGATGCACGCGCACTCGGCCTTCGCCCCCACGAGCGCGTCGATGTTCTCTCCGCACGCGGAGCGGTGCGCCGCGTCGAGCTGCGCATCACCGAGATCGTCGCGCCCGGTCAGGTTTTTATGCCATTCCACTTCGTGGAGTGGAACGTCAACGCCGTAACGCAGAGCGAGTTCGACCCCGTCTCGCGGGAACCCAACTACAAGCAGTGCGCGGTGCGGGTGGAAACATCCGCCGGCGCCAACAGCTGACGACAAACGGAGCAGGCATGGAGAAGCTGGTTCTGATAGGGAACGGAATGGCCGGGATTGGATGCGTTGAACAGATCCTCCGGCACGGGCAGAAGTTTGCCATCACCGTCTTCGGCGATGAGCCGCACGTTAACTACAACCGAATCCTGCTCTCGTCCGTTCTCGCCGGGGAAAAATGCGCTGACGACATCGTGATGAACGGCCTCGACTGGTACCAGCGCCACGGCATCGCGCTCAGGCTCGGCGTGCGGATCATCTCCATTGACAAGGAGAACCGCACCGTGACCGGCGACGACGGCAGCGTCACGCCTTTCGACAAGCTCATCATCGCCACCGGATCGATGCCGCTCATTCCTCCAATGGAAGGCACGCAGCGCGACGGCGTCTTCGTCTTCCGCACGCTGGACGATACGCGCGCGCTGCTCGAGCGCAGCCGCCCGGGCATCAAGGCAGCCGTCATCGGCGGCGGCCTGCTCGGCCTCGAAGCTGCGCGGGGTCTGCAGGTGCAGGGCTGCGACGTTTCCGTCGTTCACCTGATGCCGAATCTGATGGAGCGCCAGCTCGACTCCACCGGCAGCGCACTCCTCAAATCGCAGATCGAGCGCATGGGCGTCAATGTGCTTCTCGGCCGCAGCACGACGAGCATCCTCGGCAACGGCCGCGTCGAAGGCCTCGCGTTCAAAGATGGGTCCAGCATCGACGCCGAACTCGTGGTCATCGCCGCCGGTATTCGGCCCAACGCACAGCTGGCACGCGAAGCCGGCCTCAAGGTGAATCGTGGCATCGTTGTCGATGACTGGATGGAAACCTCGCATCCAGGCATCTACGCCGTTGGCGAATGCGCGGAGCATCGCGGCCTCTGCTACGGTCTGGTTGCGCCGCTGCTTGAGCAGGGTAAGGCTCTCGCCGCCGTCATCACCGGCAATCCCGGACCGGGGTTTGAATCCGCCGTTCCCGCTTCGAAGCTGAAGATCATGGGCGTCGAAGTCTTCTCCGCCGGAACCTGGGACGAAACCGCGATTGGCGGCGAAGCCATTCGTTTCGAAGATCCGTCGCTCGGCCTCTACCGCAAGCTGGTCCTCAAAGACAACCGTCTCGCCGGCTTCATCCTCGTTGGCGACACCTCCGACAGCCCGCGCTATCTCGACATGCTGCACAGCCAGCGCGACCTGAGCGATGCGCGCCGCCACCTGCTCTTTCCTCCGCCTGCAAAAGACGAAGGCCTCGCCGTGGCGGAAATGGCCGACAGTCACACGGTCTGTGGCTGCATGGGCGTAAGCAAGAGCGATATCCTCCAGGCCATCCGCGAAAACGGCGTCTGCACGCTCGCGCAGCTCAAGGACGCGACGCGCGCCTCCACCGGATGCGGAAGCTGCACCGACACCTGCCGTGCCCTGCTCAAAGCAGCAGCGCCGGAGTTCGAGGAAGAATCGGCCCGTGTCCTCTGCGCGTGCGTACCCTTCCCGCAGGAGCAGCTGCGCGAGATGGTGCGCAGCCAGCAGCTGCGCTCCGTGCAGGATGTACTCGACATCTACGGCAACGGGACTGGCTGCGAGATTTGCAAGCCGGCGCTCAGCTACATTGTCGATGTCGTCTGGTGCGGCGATCACGAAGAGGACCGCTCGGCACGCTTCATCAACGATCGCGTCCACGCCAACATCCAGAAGGACGGCACTTTCTCCGTCGTGCCACGTATGCGCGGCGGAGTCACCTCGCCCGATGAACTGCGCCGCATTGCCGATGTCGCCGAGAAATATAACGTGCGCATGGTCAAGGTGACGGGCAGCCAGCGTTTGGATCTGCTGGGCGTAAAGAAATCCGATCTGCCGAAGATCTGGGCCGATCTCGGCATGCCTTCCGGACAGGCTTACACCAAAGGCGTCCGCATGGTGAAGACCTGCGTTGGTACTGACTTCTGCCGCTTTGGCGTGCAGGATTCCACCAGCGCCGGCATCGAGTTGGAGCGCCGCCTCGAAAACCTGTACACGCCACATAAGGTGAAGATGGGCGCTGTCGGGTGTCCGCGGAACTGCGCCGAAGCAACGGTCAAAGACATCGGCCTCATCGGCCAGGAAGGCAGCTGGCAGATCGTCGTCGGCGGCGGCGCCGTCAAAAAGGTCCGCAAGGCTGACGTGCTCACTACGGTCGAAACCACCGACGAGGCGCTCGAAGCCGCCTGCCTCTTCTTCCAGTACTACCGCGAGCAGGCGAACTACCTCGAACGTACCTATGACTTCGTCGAGCGCGTCGGCATTGAAAAGATCCGTCGCGACACGATCTATGCCCTCGAGGAAACGCGACGCGCCCTCCTCGACCGCCTCGCCCGCGCAAAAGCTCTCTCGTCTGATCCCTGGCTGGAGCGCGACCAGCCGCGCACGCGCACGCAGTTCGTACAAATTCAACCCATGGAGATGGTGGCCCAATGAAACGTCCGCAATCCTGGATCCGCATCGCACACGCCGAAGATATTCCTCTGCGCGAAGGCCGCGCCGTCGAGGTTGATGGCCGTGACATCGCCATCTTCAATTTAGGAGAGCGCTTCCTCGCCATCGAGAACCGCTGCCCGCATCGCGGCGGTCCGCTCGCCGATGGCATTGTCTCCGGCGGCACCGTCGTCTGCCCGCTGCATGCATGGAAGGTGCATCTGGAGGAAGGATCCGTCGTGAAGCCGCAGGAGCACGCCTGCGTCGCAACCTACCCGGTCCGCATCGACGAGGGCATCGTGAGCATCCAGATGATCGAGCGCAATCGCGAGCAAGCGCCTTTGCTGCCGCTGCCGGAGTGCATGGGAATGGAATCCGTCGCGGGCCAGAGCTAGCTAACACTCATCATGAAATCTTTAGCTGGCAGTTGACACACTAGGAAGAGCAGCAGTCTGCGAGGTCTGCGCGTAGCGCGGAGCCGCACCGTGAACCGTCGGTGTCTTCAGGCGCGACGTGCGCCGAGGAACCCCGACCAACGACGAAGGTTCTGATAGCCATGCGACGCTCTCTCCAACCGATCGCTGCGCTGGAGCGGTCCCGGCCGCCGACTCCGCCCGTGCGTCCCCGGGCCCACGGCGCTGGAGCGGGCAAAGGCGACGGCTTCCGGGGACTCCGGGTGCTCGCGCTCGAAACGCGCCGCGCGTCAGAGATCGAGCAGCGAATCCGCGCCTGCGGAGGCGAGCCGCTGGTGGTTGCAGCCGTCCGCGAAATCCGCCTGGAACCGCAGGAGCACGCCTTCCATTTCGCCGACGCTCTGCTGCGCGGCGAGTATGACGTCGTCATCTTCCTCACCGATCCAGGCGTGCGCACGCTCATCGAGCAGGTGCGGGCGCATTATCGCCTGGATGATTTCCTTGCTGCCCTGGGCAAGGTCGCCGTCGTCTCTCGCGGCCAGAAACCCGCGGCTGTTCTCGCCGAATACGGCGTTCCTGTCACTGCCCTGGCGCCGGAACCCTGCACCTGGCGCGAAGTTATGAAGGAACTCGAGACGTGCTTCGGCGAGAGGCTGCGGACCATGCGCGTGGCCGTCCAGGAGTACGCCGCGTCGAATCCCGAGTTTCTGCTTCTGCTCGCCGAACGCACGCTGTCCGTCACACGCGTTCCACTCTATGAGTGGGCGCTTCCTGAAGACGTCAAGCCGCTGCGCGAATGCGTGCTTGGCATCACGCAGCGGCATGTCGATGTGGTGCTCTTCACGACGGCCGTGCAGGTGATCCATCTTTTTCAGGTCGCCGGCGACATGGGATGCGCGGATGCTCTGTGCTCCGGATTGCAGGCGTGCGTCCTCCTCTCCATTGGCCCCAGCACTTCAGAAGAATTGCGCCGGCACGGGCTGACTCCGGATTTCGAGCCCTCTCATCCGAAGATCGCATGCCTCCTCGAGCAGGGTGCGCAGCGGATCGGCGATCTGATGGAGCGAAAGAAGGCCGATCATTCTCTCGTGGCATTTGCGCGCCCTTCGTCGACTCTGCCGAACCGCTCGACGCGCGCCAGTCTCGCGCGCACGCTCGACGCCGGCGACCTCCGCATTGCGCGTGCCGGAGAAGCAGGCCTCACCCACAGCGTCGAGTTCCTCCACGAAATCGGCAGCCGCATGGCCGCCGCCGACCCTTTTCACGGCATACTCGATCGCATCGTCGAATTCGTCTCGACCATCATTCCCTGCGATTCCTGCTTCATCTATTCGCTCGAAGAGAATCGGCTGATTCTGCGCGCTTCGCGCAATCCGCACGCTAATCTCATCGATCAACTGGTGCTCACGCTTGGCCAGGGGATCACCGGATGGGTGGCCGAACACCGCGAGGCCGTAGCCATTCCCTCCGGAGCGCTGCGCGATCCGCGCTTCCAGGCCCTGCGCGACCTTCCTGAGGATCTCTTCGAAGCGATGCTGGCCGTCCCCGTTCAAACCGCAGGCAAAATAGTCGGCGTCATCAATCTCCAGCACCGCAAGCCCTATCATCACACTCCCGCACAGGTTCGCCTGCTCACGACGATCGGCTTTCTGGTCGGAGCGGAGATCGAGCGTGCTCGTCTGGACCTTGAAAACACCCAGCTCACTGAAAGGCTCGAAACGCGCCGCATCATCGACCGCGCCAAGGCCATTCTGCAGCGCGACCTCGGTATCGACGAACAGGAGGCCTATCACGCCCTGCAGCGCGAGAGCCGCGATCGCCGCAAGTCTATGCGCGAAATCGCCGACGCTATTCTGCTGAGCGACGACATGCGCCGCCGCGCCGCGCGTCAGCCTTCCACTCCAGAAGGATCGTGAGTACGGTCGCACGCTAAATCATTCCTGTGCCTTCAGCACGGAACATTGTCGGCCTCCAGCGAATGCGCTGCCGCACCACGCATGCTCCAGCTCTCCGCCGGGTTCGACAGGTCACCGGCCTGCCTGGCGGACGGCTGTCCACCACCTGAAGGAGAGTCTCTGCCGCGGAGCGCAGACGCGGTGCCGTCATCCGGACATCGCGCCCAGCGATTAACCGCGGGCCAGTCCACGTTCCCATCCGCCTGGACACCGACTCCGTTCATCGCGCGGATGTCCAGGTGGGGTAAATGGATTCACTCGCCGTACAATTTCTGTGAAACTCAGGATGTCTCCCATGACCCGCGTTCAGCATCCGGTGATGCAGGCCGGCAAATTGCGCCGCTCCAACGCCGCTCCCGTCGGCGTGCTCACCAAGGTTTTAGCCATCTTCGATCTCCTGGACCGCTCCCCTGGCGGCCTGCAACTGCGCAGCATCGCCGAGCAGACCGGTCTGAACAAGAGCACCGCATACCGTTTTCTGGCGCATCTGGAGCGGGCCGGCTACCTGGTGCGCGATCTCACGGGCGCGTATCTGATCGGTCCCCGCCTGGTGCATCTCGGCGCCAACAGCACCTACCAGGCGACCATCTGCAAGCTCAGCCGCCCGGCGATGGAATCCCTGTGGCGCGAGACCGGCGAAACCGTCAACCTTGGTGCGCTCGACGGGGCGGAGGTCCTCTACCTCGATGTCCTCGAAAGCCCCCATCATTTCCGACTTTCCTCGCAAACGGGCATGCGGCGCGCCATCAACTGCACTGCCCTGGGGAAGGCGATCCTTGCCTGGCTACCACCGGCCACGCGCGATGAACTCCTCGCGCATATGCGCTTCGAAAAGCGCACGCCGCACAGCATTACCCAGCCGGCCGAGCTTCTGACCGAGTTGGGCCGTATCCAGCGGCGCGGCTACGCTCTGGATAGCGAAGAAGTGGAGACCGGAGCCTGCTGCGTGGCCGCCCCCATCTTCGATTCCTCCGGCCTGATCACCGCCAGCATCAGTGTCGCCGGGCCCATCACCCGCATGGGACACAACCGGATCCCCGCCATTTCCTCCGCAGTCACCAAAGCAGCCGGCGAGATTTCCCGGCTGCTCGGTCATAAGGAGGCCACCGGACGCGCGCGTGCGCGGTCCAGCAACGGGAAAGGCCGCCGCAAGTCCAAACGAGCGTGACCGGAACCAGCCGAGGCATTTCAAATCTGCACTGCGTTTTCGCTGCGGTTGAGTGCCTCAGAGCCCGTGATGCTCGACCGGAACCCTCGGCATGAGGGACGGGGCTGACGTGGTGAGTTAGGATTTCCCCATGTGCCGCAACATCCGTCCGCTATTCAATTTCGAACCACCCGCGACCGAGGAGGAAATTCGCGCTGCTTCGCTGCAATTCGTGCGGAAGGTCAGCGGCTTCTCGAAACCGTCGCAGGCCAATCAAGTCGCGTTTGACGCTGCCATCGACGAGATCAGCGACGCCTGCTCGCGCCTGCTGCACTCCCTGACGACGGGCGCCCCGCCGAAAAGTCGTGAGGAGGAAGCGGCCAAGGCCCGAGCGCACAGCGCAGCGCGCTTCGGGAGTTAACTCTGCTTGTGCTCTTCCCTTGAAACGCGGTTAGTGGGCGGTGATCCGCATTCCCGAAGCATGCGGGACCGTCACGTCTAATCTGCCCCGCTTCAAGCCGCCGTGGCTTGCTTCACGCGCGATCTGTGCCACGCGCGCATCGATGGCCGGCGCCCGCAGTGTCTCAAGTTCCGCCACAGAGTGGGCCGGGCCGAGATCGATCGTCAGTTGGAGATCCCGGTCCGCATCCTTGTTCAGGATCACGACAGCCGTCGAGCCATCCGGCAGCTTCGCCGCATACGCCGTCGCATCCACGCCGGTGGCCTGCAGCTGAGTGGTCAGGTCTGCCTTCACCAGCGTTGCCCCGCACAGCGCACCCGCGAACTTCAGCCCATAGGCTACGGGCTCCAGCGTGTATTCGTCTCCGAACGTCGCAATGGGCGTGTAGAACGGGTGCGGGTGGCTCGCGATCTGTTCCGGCGTGGCTCCGCCGTCCTTCAGCAGGACGTCGCCGGGCAGAAATCCACCCACCGAGTTCGCCACCGACTTGCCCGTGCCGCCGTGCAGATTAATACCGGAGTAGTTGTTGCTCGCGAGCAACAGCGAGTAATCCGCCGACCACAGGGCGGCTGCAAACACGTCGGAGACGCCCGGCTTGCCGCCGCGATAACAGGTGTTGCCTTCGGTCATCCGCACGCGCACGCCCATCTTGCTGGCTGCGGCCGTTGCGGTATCGGCTGTCTTCTGCACACGCGCCATCGTGGCGGGCTTCAGCAGGTTTGGAATGTTTACCTCGGGATTCGTCGCCGGCCCGCCGAAGTAGTAGTGGTGCGTCAGGGTCGTAACGTGCGGCGGGTTCTGAATTGAGGGCCACATCTCCGCAATCTGCGTGAGCCATCGCACATCGGACGCCACATCGGGCATGCCGAACCGCGCGCCCGGCACCGCTTTCGTCACTGCGCGCGCAAGCGCCAGCCATTCGTCCAGGTACGTTTTGGCATTCCAGGTCTTCGGATCGCGCAGATGCCGTCCGAACAGGTCCACCTCATTGCCGATCTGGAAATACTGCAGCCCCTCCCCGAGGGTTTTAGCGACGTACTCGGCTTCCTCGGCTGCGTGCTCCGGCGTGTTGGTGCCCATGCCGATGCCGTACAGACACGTCCATCCCGTTGCGCCCAGAAATGAAGCCAGGTTGCGCACCGCTTCCGCGGTCACCGGGTAGTACTGCGCTTTGGGCTCACCCGGCACTTCGCGCGTCTGCGGGTGTGCCGGTTCCGGCGACTCCGGCGTTGGCTTCCACCACTCGAACTCGCTCGTGTTTCCGCCAAGACGCAGCACACCATGTGTGCTCAGCGCCTTGAACTGCCGGATGAGCCCGGCATTCTGCCCGGAAAAGAACGAAGGATCCGCCAACTGCTGCACCTCGTAAGACAGCCCCACGTAATCGTCCGGCATGTGCGGCCCTGTCGCCTCAGGGGGAATCATCAGCGCCGCGTGGCTGGGCGATTGCGCGCGCAGGCGCGTTGCAGCCACACTCATAGCGGCAGAAGCAAGAAAACGGCGGCGGCTAATGCAATTCATCCTGAGCTCCTTATTCCCGCGGTCACGCATGCGACCCGGTTCTTTTTCCTGACAAAGGATATCGTTTGCCGAGTCAGCGCACACTCATGCTGCAGATGTCCCAGGAATTTCTGAAATGCTACCGTGGAACAGGAATGCGTGCCGTCGTACAACGAGTCTCGAAAGCTTCGGTCACGGTCGAGGGCGGAATCGTTGGCGAGATCGGACCCGGCCTGGTTGTGCTGCTTGGCGTCGGCCGCAGCGACACCAAAGCCGGCGCAGAGTACCTCGCCGAGAAGATTGCCGGACTCCGCATCTTTGAGGACACTGCGGGCAAGATGAACCTGAGCGTTGCGGATTTCGGGGGAGCGGTACTCGCCATTTCGCAATTCACGCTGTATGGCAATGTCCGACGCGGGAAGAGACCTTCCTTCGATGAGGCCGCTCGTCCCGAGTGCGCACGTGAACTCTACGAATATTTCGTCGCAGAGATTCGCCGCCGTGGCCTCCGCTGCGAGACCGGGCAGTTCCGGGCCATGATGTCGGTCTCCCTGGTCAATGAAGGTCCCGTAACGATACTGCTCGACAGCTCGAAGTCGTTCCAGATTTCGCCGAGCTCCATTTGACGTCTGGCTGGGAGCCTCATTTGATTCCCTGCCCTTCCACAATCGTGATGTACCGATCAGTTGGCAATTCGGTATACCTCTCGGCCTTGCCTCCAGGTTGCGGCCACGTGACTTCGAGCCAGTCGATTTTCGTCCGTTCCCCAATCCCGAGCACCACCCGCGGATCATGCGACGAGAGGTAACTTCCGCCGCCGACTTTCGTCCTGCTGCGCTGCAGGTCTCCTGACTTCCAACTCAGCCGAGCGCCGATCGCATCGGGATTGGCGCGCTTCCCAATTAACCGGATCCCGAGCCAGTGATTCCCTTTGGCTGCGGTGTTGCGCAGCAGCAGCGGCGCGCCATCATTGATCGATACCAGAACGTCGACAGCGCCATCGTTATCGAAGTCGCCGATGGCCAAACCCCGTGCAGAGAGCTGCCTCGAAAACAGCGGTCCGCTTTCCGCACTCACATTGCGAAGCTGTTTGCCGTCGCCGTGAAAGAGCAACATGGGCTCGCGGTAGGTCACATCTCTTGCGATCGTCTCGATCTGATCGTCCGGATTGCCATTCGCCAGGAAAAGGTCGAGATTGCCGTCATTGTCATAATCAAAAAACTTGCCTCCCCAGCCGCTCATCAGCCGAGTCGCGGCAGCAAGGCCGGCAGAACCGGCCCGATCGTCAAAGGTCTCATCGTGATTGTTCTCGTACAACGAGCACATCTCGTGATCGATGTTCGCGACGTAAAGATCGAGCCAGCCGTCCTGGTTCACATCCGCGGCATCCACCCCCATGCCGGAACGGGCGCGGCCGGTCTGGCTAAAGGCCACACCGGCCAACGCGCCAATCTCCTCAAATTTGCCGTTAGCGCGATTCATGAACAGAAAATTGGCCGCCGTGTCGTTCGCGACAAAAAGATCCATTCTCCCATCGTTGTTGAGGTCCGCCGCGACGACGCCCCAAGCCTTTCCCAGGTGCTGCGCAATTCCGGTGGACCGGCTTACGTCGGTAAACGTGCCGTCGCCATTGTTGTGGAAGAGCCAGCTTGGCGCTGGCTGATAGAAGCGAGGAACGCAATATCCCGGCCGGTTGTTATAGGTGACGCACGGAAGGTTCTTGCTTTTGCTGAATTCAACAAACTGGCAGACGAACAGGTCCAGCCGTCCGTCATTGTCGTAATCGAACCAAACTGCGCTTGACGACCAGCCTGGAGCGGCAACGCCGGCCTTCTCCGTCACATCTGTGAAGGTTCCGTCGCCGTTGTTGTGGTACAGAATGCTTCGTCCGTACTGCGTCACATACAGATCAGGAAAGCCATCCCCGTCGTAGTCACCCACGGCAACGCCCTGGCCGTAGCCGCCGCCGCCGACACCCGCCTTCTCGGTGACATCGGTGAAGGTTCCATCGCGGTTATTCCGGTACAGCGCATTGCGCAGCGGCGGATTCGGGTCGTAGAAGTCGCACTTGCCGCTGTTCACCAGATAGATGTCTATCCATCCGTCGTTGTCGTAGTCCAGAAACGCGCATCCAGCACCGGTCGTCTCCGGCAGATACTTTGCAGCCGACTTTCCCGCCGTATGCACCCAACTGATGCGGCTCGCCTGGGCAGGAACTTCCTCGAAGGGGTAGGGCGACGCCAGAGCCGATGCGTCCGCGAGCCTTCCCATCCCCGCGAGTCCCGCAACCTCGGCAACAGTGCGAAGAAAATCACGGCGCGAAACCGCGAACGGGCGTGCCGAAAAACGGGTCACTGCGGACTCGTCGCCCCCTGGTCATGAGCATGCTGCGCCGCCTGCTGCTGCAGGGCAAACTCGCGCTCCGCCGCGTCCCTGTGCCCGGTGCGCGCATAGGCGGTAGCCAGGTTGTAGTGTCCGGCTGGATTTTTCGGCTCAAGCTTCACCGCTTTTTCGAGAGGAGCGACCGCGTCGCCATACTTCTTCTCGCCGAGCAAAGCCATCCCCAGCCCGAGGTACGCGTCGCCGAAGTTCGGATCGAGTGCGCTGGCTTTCGTGAAGTGCTCAACCGCCGCCGGAAGGTCCTGCATCTGACCCGCCAGTTCGCCCGAGATGTATTCCGCCCCGGCGTTCGCAGGATCAATTTCGAGTTCCTCCTGCAATTCCTTCTTCGCCTGCTCCTGAAAGTCAGCCGCCGGATTCGGACGAGACAGCAGCAGGCGAGCCAGGCGGAAGTGAATCCCGGGATATCGCGGATTCTGCTTCAGGATCGCCCGATAATCTTTTTCGGCCGCATCCCACCTGCCCTGGACTTCGTTCGCTTCCGCATCCAGCTCAAGCGCAGGCGATGAGTTGGGAGCGCTGTGCGCCAGGACTTCTGCCGCGTGTGTCGACAGGTCCGAAAACGCGTGTACGGTCACGTACAGCGCCTCCGGATCCTGAGGAAAATCGCGATTGAGAGCGCGCACGAAATCCAGCACCTGCGGCCAGCGCTGCAGAAGCGTAGCGCAGCGCACGCCATCCAGCTCGATTCGCTTCTGGAGTTCCCTGTCGGCGACGTGTCCCGCTCTCGCGAGCGCCGGCAGAGCCTCAGCGCAGCGTCCTGACTCCGCCTTTGAGGCGGCGTCTCGCGCAGCAGTCGGAATCGACGACGCTGCGGGGCCCTGAGCCGGAGACGCAATGCTGCCCGCAAACAGAAAGACAGCCAGACCGATGAACCCGAGATATCGATTCATGATGGAAGGCGGGACGGGCGCTCCTCAGCGCCCGCCCCGGATTACTGCGCCTAATAATAGAACTTCAGCGCAAACTGGATATTTCGTGCAGGTTGTGACGTGTTAATGAGCCCGAACGCCCCCGAACTGGGGAAGTTCGTATTTGGGTGTCCCAGCTGCACATTGTTGAACGCATTCAGGAAGTCCCCTCGGAACTGCAGGTACTTTGCTTCCGTAATCACGAAGTTCTTCATCAGCCCGATATCGGTATCTGTATAGCCCGGACCCGCGACCGGTCCTTGCGCCGGACAATTACCGAACGTGCCCGGGGCCGGCTCAGAGAATCCATCGGGGCTCATCCACTGATAGCCCTGAAAGGCGCCGCTGGAATCGAAGCTGGCCTTGCGTCCAAAGACGTGCTGTTGTCCGCAATTCGGTCGAGGTCCGCGCGAGCCCGTTCCCGAGGTGTCCGTAGCGTTGTAAACCGCCAGAGGAAAGCCACTGTGCAGGTTGATAATCGTCGAAGCCTGCCAGTTGCCCACCACCGCGTTCACAGCCCGGTTCATGTTCGCGCCGTAACGTTGCCCTCGGCCGACAGGCAGGTGATAGGTCGCATACGCCGATACGATATTGCGTGAGTCGTAGTAGCAGCTCGCGTAATCGCCCGCAGGGTTGTAGAGGTTCTGGTAATACGGCGAGGCGGGGGTCGCCTGCGTTGCCGCACCCCAGGTGCCGTAGTATCCGCTGTTGTTGGTCAGGCAGTGCGACCACGTGTAGGCCACCTGCCCTTCCAGTCCGTTGGCAACGCGCTGCTGCAACACCGCCTGGAGAGCGTTGTAATGCATATAGCCCGTCGACGAAGTGCCGGACACCGTCGATATGTCCGCCAGCAGCGCAGGATTGCCCTCGAAATAGGTTCCCGGCTCCACGGTTCCATTCACCAGCCTCTTCTGCGCGTACGGTGTAGGCACCATTAAGTGGGTTCCATGCTGCCCGACGTAACCCAGCTGAGCGGTCGTGCTCGGCGTGATCGCATGCTGCAGCGTCAGGTTCCACTGCTGGTCCATCGCCGGCTGCACCGTCTTGTCCCACACGTACATCACCGCGCCGGCAAACGGATCACCGGGAACGCTGCCGCCCGGCCCCTGCTCGGTCTTATACGTCGGGGTGTTGTAGGTAGCCGTCACTTCGGTCGGCGTGAACGGTGGGTTCCGCGCCAGCCGCAGGTTCGTGCCGGTCCCCTCCAGATATGAGGACACTGTATAGGCTCCGCGAACAACCGTCCTGCCACCAAGCGACTGCGGCGACCATGCAAAGCCGATACGCGGCTGGAAATCCGGCAGTCCATAGACGGACTTGTAGAGAGACCGGCTGTTGCCGCCCACTCCCGCATAAAGGATCTGGCCACTGACGAGATCCAGGTTGTCCTGGCGATTATTGAGTTCCACCCACGGCGTGTGCGCCTCGTAGCGCAGCCCGAGGTTGAGGGTCAGCGACGGCGAGACACGCCAGTCGTCCTGCGCATAACCGGCGAAGGTCCAGGACATCTGGTGCCAGACGCCTCCCGTGCTGACGCCCTTGCCGGTTGCCTCCGGATAACCCAGGAAGAAATCTGCCCCTGGATCACCCGAGAACGAGCCACCGAAGAGAATGGAGCCGTACTCGCCGCTGTTACCGCTGTAGAACGTGTTCAGCCGGTATCTCCACATCTGGAATCCGGTCTTGAAAACATGCTTCCCATGCGTAAGCGTCAATCCATCGTCGAACTGAATCACGGTGTCGGCAAAATCCTGCGCGACGACGCTGCTGCCCACGTTGGTGAGGATCGTGCCGGCATTCGGTCCTGGCGCCGTACCGCCGCCAAAGCCCAACAGCAGCAACCCTGGCCCCGCAGTGTTGGCATTCGCGATTCCCAACTGCGTACCGAGATTCCCAATCTTAGAGTTGAACGTGGTTCCGGTGCGGTTTGTGACCCAGCTCGCGCCGAGGCGAAATTCGTTCAGGATAGTGGGAGTGAAGGTATGGGTCAGGGTCCCAACCACATTGTGAATCGGGGCATGACTAAAGTTGTCGCCCAGAATCAAAAGCGAGTTGCTGGATGGATCGTTCTGGTATTCCTGCGAGTAGCGCCCCTCAAAGTGGTCGGCGGCGGTGATGTTGTAATCCACCTTGATGTCGCCCTGATCCGTATCGAACGCCTGCGTAAAGGTGTTGATGGCGTTATTGATCTGATTTCCGTTGATCGGCTTGGGATAGAAGCTGGACGCAAACAGATTCTTCGCAACCGTGTTCTGTTGTGACAGCGGAATCTGATTATTCGCGTAAGGCGCCCCGGTCACCGGATTCTTCAGCTGCGTCTTCGGCAGCAGCGCGCTGAAGTCACCATTCCGTTCGGCATTGGTGAAAACCGTAATGAAGTTGCTGGTCGCCGGGTGATCGAAACGCTGTCCCTGGTAATCGACAAAGACGAACAGCTTGTCCCGGATGATGCGCCCGCCCAGCGCGCCCCCGAACATATTCCAGCGCAGAGCTGCCCGCGGCAGTTCATTTCCGGGCCCGAGAAACTTGTTCTCCCACTGGTTCGCGTTCAGCACGTCGTTGCGGAAGAACTCCCAGATATCGCCGTGAAACTGATTGGTTCCCGATTTGATCGAGGCATTGACGATCCCACCCTGGAAATTGCCGAATTCAGCCGAAGCATTCGCGGTAATGAGATTGAATTCCTGGATGGCATCGGGAGACGGCGTGAACGCCAGCAGGTTATCCGATGTCTGGTTGTTATCCATTCCGTCCAGGATGAAGTTGTTGGATTGCTCGCGGTTGCCGTTAATGTACGGCCGTCCACCGCTCGTATTGTCGCCGCTGTTGAAGCTCGAATTGTCCGGGTGAACGCTGCCCGGCGAGAGCAGTGTCAGCTCGACGTAGTTGCGCGTTGCCAGCGGGATGTTTGTCACCGCTCTGGCGTCCACCAGCGTGCTCACCTGCGTCGTTTGCGTCTGCAGCGCCGGAGCTTCCGAGGTCACGCGCACCGTGTTCGTCACGGCGCCGACTTTCATCTTGAAGTCGAGCCGTGCCGTCTGGTTCAGCACAAGAGTGAGGTGCGACTGAATCGCGGTCTCGAACCCCTGTGCCTCAACTTTTACATCGTAGGTGCCGATAGGAAGGCGCGCGAAGGTGAAGATCCCGCCGTCGTTCGTCTTCGCGGCGTAGTTGGTGCCGCGCTCTGTGTCGATGACAGTGATGGTGGCGCCGTTGATCACCGCTCCCCCGGCATCTTCCACAGTGCCGGTTATTGAAGCGGTGGTCTGTTGACTCCACAAAGGAGAGCAGACCCCGAGACTCACGATCAATGCCATCAGGGTGTATCCCCATATTCGAATCGTTTTCATACTGGCCTCCGTCCTGGTTTCTGGGTAAATGGCGGCGTCGACTCTCGGCTCGATGCCGAGGATCAGAGGGAAGAGCCCGATCTGTTTGTAGAACTACCTGACCCGGGTACTGGGGGAATTGGTGCACCTGAAGCAGTCTTGCGGCGCGGGATCTGAAACTGCATGGCCTGGGGCCGGATGAATGAAGCGCGGCCTGGCTTCCGGCGTCTCTGAAGGATCGCCAAGCAGCTCTATAGCACCTTCCAATGCTATAGAGCAATTCGCCGTAGCATGTCAAGTCGCAGGGCTGTGGATATCCGGATTCGAAAACAGTGTTTTCAGATCATCAAAGCAGAACGGCGCAACCGCGCTGCCCCACAGGTGTCCTCTTCACCGCGTTCGGATGCCGTGCCGCCATGCGGCGCATGAAGAAATTTCAATTGGCGCTTATTGTTAGCTCTATAGCACTCTGCTAGGATCAACACCGCGCCCTCCAGCCCTGTGGCTCCGGGTAAATCGATTGTGAATAGCCGAGCACCAACAATCGAACCGGCCATAGGCAAATTTGCCGCGCCTGGGGTCAGACCTTGAGCACCATGCCGCGCCGCCTGGAAGAACCGGCCTACAAAAAGATTCAGGGCGCCATTCGCCTGCAAATCGAAGCTGGCCTGTTGAAGCCCGGGAATGTCGTGCCTTCAGAACGCGAATTGGCGCGGATACATCGCGTGAGCCTGATGACGGCGCGCCACGCTCTGACCGAACTGGCGCGCGACGGTATCGTGGAGCGCCGCCACGGCGCCGGAACCTTTGTAGCGCCACCCAGAGTGCAGTTCAACAAGCTGCTCGGCTATACGGAGCAGATGGCCAGTCTCGGCCTGACTGCGCGTTCACGGATCATCACCTCATCCATCGTCAACCACGAACCTGAGATTGCGGCCCGCCTCGGTCTCGCTCCCACAGCGCGTATCGCCCGCCTCGAACGTGTGCGGCTCGCGCAGGAGGAGCCCGTGGCCCTGGAGGTGGGTTACTGGTCCGAATACGAATTTCCTGACTTGCTGCGCGACTCCGTGGAGGGCAAGTCGCTCTTTTCCGCACTCGAGCGCGACTGCGGAGTCACTCTGGCCTATGCCGACGAGGAGATCGACGCGACCGATGCCGACCAGCGGATGGCTGATTTGCTGCGCGTGCCGAGAGGCACTCCGCTGTTGCGTATGCGCCAGCTGATCTTCTCGGCAACCGGAAAAGCAACCGTCTACATCGCCGGCTTTTATCGCTCCGGACGTCATACGCTGCGAATCCGGCGGTTTCGATGATCGCCGGAAGGCAACGCTGCTGCGAACGCCGGTGGATCGATATTCGTGCCATCATGAATCTCTGGCGAGGGCAGGAATGAACTCCACGGCCACCGTTGTTCCGTCCACCGGCATCGCCGGGCAAACAACCTCGGCCCGTGTGGTCTCCATCGACATCTTCCGCGGCCTGACTATGGCGGTCATGATCTTCGTCAACGACCTGGCCAGCGTGCGCGGCCTCAGTAAGTGGACTTACCACATGCCGGCCAACGTCGATGCCATGTCCTATGTCGACATGGTTTTTCCGGCGTTTCTGTTTATTGTGGGAATGTCGCTGCCTCTTGCCGTGCGCCATCGCCTCCGGCGCAATCCATCCCTCGGCGCACTCTGGCTGCACATCGCGCTTCGCTCGCTAGCGCTCGTGGCTTTGGGCCTGATCCTCGCGAACGTCCACGATGCCGACGCAGCAAGGATGCGCATCTCGCCCTATCTCTGGGCGGTTCTGGGTCTGGTCGGCGGCATACTGCTCTGGAACGTCTATTCCGGCATCAACGCGCGCACAGTCCAGGTTCTGCGGCTCACCGGCGGTGCCCTGCTGGTCTTTGTCTTTTCCGTCTTCCGCCGATCCACACCCGCAGGTGAAAGCTGGCTGAACTTCTCTTATCCGGAGATTCTCGGTCTGATCGGTCTTACCTATTTCGCCGTCTGCGTGTTGTATGTTCCGACACGCCGCTGGCGTCTCGCACCACTTGCATGGCTCATCGTACTGATTTCGTACAACGTCGCGTGCGCCGACCATTGGCTGCGTCTCGATCCACCAATCTACATCTGGCCTTTCGGCAACGGATGCTTGCCAAGCCTGGTCATGGCCGGCGTGGTGACGTCGCTGATCTTCCTGGATGATGGCGGCTCCACTCGCTCCATGCAAAGGGTTCGCCTCGGACTACTGCTGGCGCTGCTCTGCTTCGTGGCTGGCTGGCTGCTCCGGCCGTTCGGGATCTCCAAGATTCGCGCCACGCCAACGTGGGCCTTGTGGAGCATCGCTGCAAGTGCTCTGCTGTTTACAGCTCTTTACTGGATTTGTGATGTGAAAAAGACGACGCGCTGGGCCTGGCTGGTGCGGCCAGCCGGTTCCAATACGCTGCTTACCTATCTCATCCCCGATCTGTATTATTTCGTGACCGCATGGACGGCGACGGCTTATCTTGTCGGGCACTGGGATCAAGGATGGCCTGGCGTGCTGCGCGCTGTCGCATTCACGGTAGCGATGCTTCTGATTGCGCATGGAGCAACCAAAGCCCGGCTACGCATGCAGCTATAGGAATGGAAACGTGCCCAACGGCACGTTTGCTCCCGGATTTAGCGAAGCTCCACATCCAGCCCCTTACCGTTGTCAGGGACGGTGAACGACATCATGTGCTCAGAACGCGTGATGGCCAGATCCCGGTCCTGCAGGTGAGCAACAGGCTTAGCGGACTCCCAGCCGTACACGTCGACGCGAATCTCGTGCCACCATGCGGGATAGCTCCCCTCGTGCGCTCCGATGTGAACGCGCAGTTTTCCCTGACCAACTTCGCACGTGGAACTCATCCGGAGAAATTCGCCGCGCCGGTACGCCATCGTCTTGCCATCATCGAGATAAACGGTGCCCGCACAATGCTCGCCGGCATAGATGCGCAGCGTCAGCGGCCCACTGGGTGTCTCGTTCGTGTCCTGCACCAGTGGCTGCACGGGGACAATCGCCCCGCCCCGCACATACACGGGCAATTTCTCGATCGCGGGTTTCACCGACAGGAGCAGAGGAACGCGAGCCGATGGATTTGTGTTCACCGCTTCCGGCTCCTGCTTCTCCGGATTGCTCACTCGCTCCCCAGTCCAGAAGTCGTACCACTCCGCCGACGGAAACTCGACAGAATACGTATCCGTCAGGTCAGAGAATGGAGCAGGCGCAACCAAAATATCCGGACCAAACAGGAATTCCGCAGACGCCGGAAGATCCAGATCAATCGGGTGCCGATCCGGCGTGGCATCGGGAAACTCCAGAAAGAGCGGCCGCACGATCGGGACGCCGGTGCGGCTTGCTTCCTCGGCCGCCGTATACAAATACGGCATCAGTCGATAGCGGGTTTCCACAAACCGACGGCGGATCGCCTCCTGCTCTGGTCCGTTCACCCATGGTTCCTGCATCGCACTGCCCTTTTCGGTGTGGTCGCGATCGATCGGCTGGAACGCAGCAATCTCAAACCATTTCGTCAGCAGGTTGGAGGTCGGCGACCCGGCATAGCCACCCACATCCGCTCCGGCCATCGCAAAGCCGCTCAGGCCGAGGTTCTCCAGCATCGGCGTCGTCATCCGCAGATGATTCCACGTGCTGCTGTTGTCGCCCGTCCACGTCGCGGCGTAACGCTGCCCCCCTGCATAGGTTGCACGCGTCAGCACAAAGGGCCGCTGATCGGGTTTGATCGCCTCCAGCCCCTCAAACGTCCCGCGCGAGTTTTCCATCCCGTACACGTTATGGATCTCAGCGTGGGTAGCGGTCCGCGTGGCGAAGCCAGGCTCCTCGATGCGGTGCACTACATCGAGCGGCATCGTCTTCGTGGGCGAGTCGAAGATCGAGGGCTCGTTCATGTCATTCCAGAAGCCCGCAATCCCCATTCCATAAAAATTGCGATAGAGATTGCCCCACCAGCCCCGCGTCGTCTGCCGCGTGAAGTCCGGAAAGACGCTCGGCCCAGGCCACACTGCTCCTGTATAGACGCTGCCGTCAGCATTCTTCACAAATTCGTCCTGCGCGATTCCGCTGTCATACGGCGCATAACTGTGATTGGGATACCTGGCGACGTGCAGATCGGTGATCGCCACCACATGGAAATTCTCGGCGTTTAGCTTCGCGATCATCCCGCGAAAATCGGGGAATGCCCTGTCATTCACCGTGAACGGGCGGTTGTGATCCTGATAGTCGATGTCGAGATAAATCGCATCTGCCGGAATGTGGTCTGCTCGCAGACGCGCCGCGACGTCCAGCACCTGGGACTCCGTCATGTAGCTGTAGCGCGACTGCTGATATCCGAGCGTCCACAGCGGCGGCAGCGGAGGCTTGCCCGTCAGCCAGGCATACGTCTCGACCACCTGCTTCGGCGACGGCCCGTAAAACACGTAGTAGTCCACCGGACCGTTCTCTGCTCCGAACGAATAGCTGTCGCGCGATTCCTTGCCGAAATCGAAACTGCTCCGCCATGTATTGTCCAGCAGTACCCCCGCGGCCATCCCTGCGCGAAACGTCATGAAAAACGGAATCGATTTGTACAGCGGATCCGTCGATTCCTGAAACCGATACGCATCGGTGTTCCACAGCGTAAACGCCTGCTCCCGCCGATCCAGCGGACCCGTCTTATCGCCCAGCCCGAAGAAGTGCTCATCGGCCGCCATCGCCTTCCTGATCCGGAAGGAGTCTCCGTGAAATTCAATCGGCGCAGCATCCTGCTGGATCACGTGCCCCGCGGCATCGCTCACCGTCAGCTCCAGCGTCCTGCGATCCACCGCGACACGCAGAGCCTTCGTCGAAAATCCCACCGCCGACTCGCTCTCCACCGGCGTCACCGCCACGCGGCTCCCGCGAGCGTCGGCAAGCACCGCCCACGACGCATCTTCCGGCAGTGTCTTCGAGCGGCTAAAGCGAACGCGGATCACGTCATCCCGTAGCGCCACGACTTCTTCACGCGCAGATCCAGCCTCAATATCGATTCCATTCCGAAGCGAATGGAGGCCCGTCACTGCACCCGGAACAAACACAGGGGCCGAATCCGCCTGCGCGAATCCAGGAGGAGCAACCGCAACCATCAGCAACACGAGACAACCTAAAGCCCCAGACCACCCACCGCGGCAGACGTGCACACAACCTCCTTGTCACTTAGAACAGCATCCGTATCAGGCCCGGACCCGAACCACTCGGTTCCTCATCAATCATGTTCGCTCGCAGCCGGAGCCGTCGCGACCGCGACCAGCGAATCCGCGCATCCGTAATAGAGGAACCACTGGTTGTGAAAGAAAACGAGCCCCTCCGCGAACGTCGTGCCCGCGGCATACTGCCCGGTCTTCTCGTACGGCAGCTCAGGCTTCAGCACCGGACGGTCGGTCTGCTCCAGCGGGCGCGCGGGATCATCGGCTGCGAACAGCGCTTCGCCCGCTGCGTACGTGGCTGCGGGGAGAGTCGGATCGCCACCCGCTGCCGCATTCTTCCCGTTGTAGAGCACCACAATTCCGGCCTCGGTCAGCACTGGCGGCGGCCCTACCTCAGGAAAGGAGCTGTCGAAGTGAGCCGGTCGCGGGCGCAGCACCTCGATCGGTTCGCCCTGCGCATTCTCCACCGGGACCCAGTGCACCAGGTCCTGCGAGGTCGCCAGATGAATCGCCCCTTCGCCCCAGTACATCCAATATTGCCCCCGAATGCGCACCGCCTTCAGCCGCCCATCGCGCAACGCCGTCACGATGCCTGCCGACTTATATTTCAGCTGCGTATACTTGCCGCCCTTCGCTGTCAGGAATGCCGGCCCGTGTTTCGTCCAGTGCTCCAGATCCGTTGACGTCGCAATCCCCACCGAGTAGGTCCTGCGGTTCCACTGCGTGTAGGTCAGCACGTAAGTGCCGTCCTCCGCTTCAACAATCCGCGGATCCTCCACGCCGCCAGGCCACTCCCTTGCCTGCTCGCCATCCTTCGCTGGGAAAAAGACCGGGGTCCCGCGCCGCTCGAAATGAATGCCGTCGGCGCTCTCCGCGAGGCCCAGCCGCGACGTGTGCATCCCGATCTGCATCGCGCCCGTATTGTCCTCCGCGCGATAGAGCACATCAATCTTGCCGTTCCGCACCACAGCCGCTGGATTGAACGTGTGCAGCGCTTCCCAATGCACTGCACTCCCGCGAATTGGATCGGCAAAGACCGACGTTGCATTGGGTGCAATCACCGGATTCCCTGTCGCGGGCCGCGTGAACGGCCCAATCTGCCAATTCTGATGTGCTGCCTCGGCTCCAGCCGCGAGTGCCACTGCCAATAAGCAGACGGTAAGGACTCCCCTGCTCTTCATCGTCAACGCACGCCTCACACCTTCTTCATGTCGGGCAGCAAATACGCAGTCGGTTCCTTTGCGCCCTCGTGCACCACATACAGCCGATCCGCCTTCAGATTGCGGAACGTATCCACCTGTCCCGAAGGCCACTGCACTTCGACAACTTCCGCCACGCTCGCCTGATCCAGACCGAAGTGTAGCCGCAGATCGCTCTGCGAGTAATAGCTGCCGCCGCTGCGCACTTCATCCATCAGCACGGCCGGCCGCGGCTGATCCGGCTGGGTCTTCGCCGTGACGCGCACACGTGCTCCGATCGCGGTTCGATTCGACTTGACTCCAACGAGCCTGAACCGGATCCAGTGCCGCTTCCATGTCGTGTCGCAGCGCAGCAACTGCGGCAGCGCGTTCACGCAGTTCACCACCACGTCGATGTCGCCATCGTTGTCGAAGTCCCCGAAGGCGCAGCCCCGCGCAGGAACCGCCGCCATTATTCCCGGTCCTGCTTTCGCGCTCACGTCCTCAAACCGACCGTTGCGCAAATTCCGGTAGAGATATTTATGCTCCGCATACGGCGCCTCGGTTTTTGCGCCGTTTACCTCGGGATACACATGCCCGTTCGCCACCAGGAGATCGAGCCACCCATCGTTATCCATATCGAGGAATCCGATACCCCACCCCAGGTATCGCGTATTGACGCCTAGCCCCGCTTGATACGTTCGATCCTCGAAGTTACCTGCATTTATACCCGCATACAGCGAATCCGTATCTCCGGCGAAGTTGGTCTTAGCAAGGTCAAACCATCCGTCGCGGTTGTAATCACCGATCGTCACGCCCATCCCTGCCTGTGGCTTGCCGTCAGGAGAGAGCCCCACACCCGCTTCAATCGCAATGTCGCGAAACGTGCCGTCCTTCTGGTTCTGATAGAGGGTCGCCGCAGTCGAGTCGTTCGCGACGTAAATATCCGGCCATCCGTCGTTGTCGAAGTCCGCCACCGCCGCGCTGAGCGCGTAATTGCCATAAGTGGTCCACATCCCGGCCTTTTCCGACACGTCCGTAAAGGTCCCATCGCCGTTGTTGTGGTATAGGATGTTCTTTCCCGGAGCTAACCCAGGCGGCCCGCAGGCGACCAGAATGCCTTTGTACAAGCAAGGGCCCGATTCGGGCAGCGGCGCCATCTTCAGATCCAGATCGATGTAATTCCCAACAAACAGATCCAGATGCCCATCGCGGTCATAATCGAGAAATGCACACCCCGAATTCCAGCGCGTCTTCTCCTGCAGCAGCCCCGCCTTCGCCGTCACATCGGTGAAGGTCCCGTTCCCGTTGTTCCGGAACAGCACGTTCTGCCCGTAGTACGTCACGAACAAATCGTCTACGCCATCGTTGTCATAATCCCCAACGCAGCACGCCTGCCCCCATCCGCTGCGCGCCAGGCCTGCCTTCTCTGTCACATCGGTAAACGTACCGTCGTGGTTGTTCCTGAACAGATGGCAGGTCGGCTCCGATCCTTTCGCAAATCCCTCGAGCCGCCATCCATTCACCAGAAAGATATCCAGCCATCCGTCCTGATCGTAGTCGTAGAACGCGACCCCGCAGCCGGTGGTTTCCAGCAGATATTTGTTCGTCTTCTCTCCGCCGAAGATTGTCTTCGCGTGCAGGCCCGCATGCTCCGCCACATCCACGAACTGCACACCCAGCGGAGTCCCGGCGATCGGCGAAGCTGGACCCGGCGGCGGCGGCATCGGTTTCGCCTCATATGATTGCTGTGCGCCAGGCCTGCTCTGCGGCGCCGTCTGCGCGGCCGCCCACGGAGGAGTCGCCATCCGCAGCACGTCAGCAAACGAGAGCACGAGCGCGCTGCGGCTCAGAGATCCCAGAAATTCCCGGCGGTTCATTGGCAGAAAACTAACATAGCCTCCTCAGGGATGATTCTCCGTCAGCGCTTCAGCTTTCTGCTTCTCCGCCGCAGACTCTGTCAGGCGCCCCTGATTCGCGAACGCCACAGCGAGCTGACGATGGGCGTCTGCATAGTTCGGGTCGCTGCCGATTGCCTCCTGATATCGCGCGATCGCATCCGCAATTTCACCCTTGTTCAGCAGCGCATTCCCTGCGTTCGTCGCAAACACCGCCCGCTGCCGGTTCACCGCCACGCGCGTCAGCTCGCCGGCTTTTTTGCGTTCCGCCGCAGCCTCGTCATGCTTCCCCTGCTCCTGCAGAACGCTGGCCAGCGTAATATGCGGACCCGGCTGCGCCGGCAGCAGCTCAATTGCTTTCCGCAGCGCGGCCGCCGCGTCGTCATACTTATTCTGCTGTCGATAGACGCTTCCCAGAATGGACCATCCATCCCCATTCTGCGGACGCAGCTCGAGCGCGGTCCGCAAATTCCGCACCGCATCCTCAAACCTCCCATCCTGCATATAAAGGATGCCCAGCGTATATGGCGCATCGGGCGACTGCGGATCGAGCCGCAGCGCCGATTCCAGTTCCGCAATCGCGCCGGGCAAGTCGTCCTTCAGCTTCAGCGCTAGTCCCAGGTCGTAATGCAGATGTGGATCCGCAGGCGCAATCTTCAATCCAGCCCGGAACTCCTTCACCGCGTCATCGACGTCGCTCTCCTGCAAGTACGCCACACCCATATCCTGATGCAGCGTTGCATTCTGCGGAGTGAGCGCTGCCGCCCGCAGATACAGCGGAACCGCGTCCTTCGCGCGCCCGGTCTGCACCAGCGCCAGGCCGAGATTCGTCAGCGCCTCGGCGTCCTGCGGACGGGTCGCCACTACCTTCTCGAACAGCAGAATCGCCTCGCGCTCGCGGCCCGAGCGTTGCAGCGCCAGCGCCAGCTGATACGCCGCATCCGTCAGATCGGGATCCATCGCTGCTGCCTGCTGATAATGCGCGATCGCCTGCTGATCCTCATTCGCCGCCACCAGCGCATTCCCCCACTCCATCTGCACGCGCGCATTCTTTGGATCGAGCTGCGCCGCTTGCGCAAACTCCTCTCCCGCCGCATCCACCTGCAGTTCGTGCCCAAGCACCGCGCCCAGGTGCATATGCGCCGACGCGAGCCGCCGATTCAGCAGCAGCGCGTCGCGAAACGCTGCCTCCGCATTCTTCCAGTCGCCTGCCTGCGCATACAGCGATCCCAAATCGTCCTGAATCGCTGCGTTTTGCGGATCAGCAACCGCCGCCCTGCGCATGATCGCCAGCGCCTCGGACGAATTCCCCAGCGCCGCCACATCGCGCGCCCATGCCGCCAGCAGCTGTCCGCTCAGCGGGCTCTCTCGATCCAGTCTCGAAAACAAAGCCGCCGCCTGCGACGGAGCGCCCGTCTGGCTGTACACCTCTGCCAGGTTCTCCTCGGCCGTGCGATCGGCCGGCTTCATCTTCAGCGCAGTCTGCAATTCCGTAATCGCCTGCCGATACTCCCCCAGCCCAAACAGCACCACGCCAAGCGCGCTGTGTCCTTCCTCGACGGCGGGCGCCAGCCGCACCGCCCGCTCAAACTGCCGGCGCGCTCCACTCAGGTCGCCCCGCGCATACGCAGCCGATCCCGCCTGAAACGCCTCCCGGGCCTGCTCCAGCGAGGCCTGCTGCGCACCGCAACAAAGCACGCCCGCGGCCATGCAGACCAGGAGCAATAGCGGGTTCCGCATTGTTCTCAAGCTCATGCGCATTTCCGTTATGGATTCACCGCAGCAGGAGCACCTTGTAGCTTCTGGAGCGCCTGAAATTCCCGCGCCGCATCCGCCTTGCGCCCGCTCTCGGCCAGCGCCCTGCCCAGCAGCATGTGTCCCATCGCATTGGACGGATCCATCTTCACCGCGCGTTGCAGATACATCGCCGCCGTCACCGCATCATGTTCCGCCAGCAGCGTCTTGCCCAGAAGGATGTACGGCCCCGTAGCATTCGGTTCCAGCAGCACAGCGCGATCCAAGGCCTGCTGTGCCTCACGATACTCGCCACTCCGCAGATGCGCATCGCCCATGCGATCGTATGTCTCGCCGTCCAGTGGATTGACCTTGATCTCCTGCGCAAACTCGCTCAGCGCGCCAGCAGTATCGCCACCCGCCAGCGCGATCTCGCCCAGCAGTCGATGCGCAAGCGGAATGCGCTCATCGATCTGCAACGCCTTCTTTGCAGCTGCCGTCGCATCGGCCGTCTGCTCCTGGCGAAACAACATGCGGGCCGTCACCAGCCACGCTGCCGCTGAATCCGGAGCAAACCCGTACTGTGCCGCGAAGGCGTGGCGCGCATCGTCATACCTCCTGGTTGCGACGTAGCAAAGCGCGAGCACATACCGCGGATCGGCATTCTCCACCGGCCCCGACGTGTGCGCCTTCTCCAGCAGTGGAATCGCCTCCGCCGGACGGCCCAACCGATACAGCGCCACGCCGCGCATCTGCATCGATTCCAGGTCCGTGGGATCCCGTTCGACGGCCTGCGCGAACGAGGCCTGCGCGTCCTGCATCTGATTCTTCTCGTAGAAGACGATGCCCCGCAGCCGTTCCACCCCTGCGGGACGGGGCTGCTGCGCGGCCAGGGTATTCAGCTCACCCAGCGCATCGTCCAGCCTGCCCTGGGTCATCAGCGCGCGAGCCTCGGCCACCGACGGAGCGCCGCCGCTCGGCACACTCTGCGCCATGGCGCTCCCCAACGCAAAGAGGACCGCCAGACAAAACCTGAAACCCGGGGACATGATGCCGGAAGTTTACTCCTCGAACGGAAAGGAGGGGAGCCGCAGCTCCCCTCCGGTTTTTCCCATCAACTCCGTTTAGAAATCCACGCGCAGCGAGAACTGCAGCTGCCGCGGATTCGTGTAGACGCCCAGCCCAGGCTCTGACGAGATGGTTCCAGCCGCACCAACCGTTGCCGAAGGATTCCCAGGGTTGATGTGATTGAAGGCGTTGTAAGCATCCACGCGGAACTGCCCTCGGATGCTTTCATGAATCGGGACGTTCTTCTGTAGCGACAGATCCGTGTTGAAGTATCCCGGTCCGATGAAGCTGTCTCGCCCAATATGTCCGATAGTGTCGAGCGAAGGTGTCGGGAATTGGTCCACTGATGGGGCTGCGAAAAACGTCCGGGTGTGCGACGCTGGATCGAACGCAGTCAGGTGAGTGTGTAGTGCACTCCGCCTCCCATTCGGATAACACGGCACATTTCCAGGGGTTGGGCAGCCTTTCGCATTCAACGTGAATGGCAGTCCGTTCGACCAGTTCAGCACCGGAGCCAGCTGCCATCCGCCGATGATCGCGTCTTCCAATCGGTTCGCATTGCTCGCGATCATCTGATTCCTGCCGAACGGCAACTGATACGTCCCGTAGATCACCAGCTGCTGTGTGCGGAGGAAATCATCCGGCCCATAACCTACCCTCTTATCCCAGGTCGCGTAACCGTTGTTGTAGTTGAACGACCGCTGCCACGCGTACTGGATGTTGAACTGCAGGCCGTGAACATACTGCTTCGCCAGCGAAACCTGCAGCGCGTTAAAGTTCGTATCCTGATCATCGCCGTAGTAGGAGATGCCCTGCGACCAGCCGCACATCCCCGGCTGCAGGTTGGGATCCGTCTTCAGGGCCGCCGCCTCATAGCTCGGATTCGTGCAGGCCGCGAGACCGCCTGCATAGAACCGCTGCAGGTAATTCGTAATCGACGTTCCGCCGTCCGCCGCAACGCCCGTTACCGTCCTGCCGTTGAACGTGTTGCTTACGCTGGCAGGAACGCTCGGATCGTAGTGCAGCGTCGTTCCCGTGATGCTGTACTCCGAGGGCAGAAAAATCCCCGCCTCATTCGGGTTCGTGTTGTTGCCGTCACCCGAGCTCAGCGTGTGCGTGCCCTTGTTACCGACGTATGCGATCGTCAGGCCCATTGTCGGAGTAATCGCCCGCTGCACGCTCAGGTTCCATGCATCCAGAGTGGGCAGCCGCAGCGTATTCGGACGCGCCTTCACGCTCACGTTGTATCCCGGCGCCGGCAGCAACCCGTTCGAGGGCACCGTCGGGAATACAAAAGCCGGCGGACCCTGCGCCAGAGTGAACGCTGCAGCCGTCGGACTCGAACCACTCACCGACTGGTTCGCGAGGACCGGCAGATTCTGCGTCACCACGTGCCCGAAGATCGATCCGAACACGCCGATGTCGAAGCTGCGTCCGTAACCAGCGCGGATGACGGTCTTGTCGTTCATCGACCACGCGATGCCCAGCCGCGGATTCCAGGTGTTCGTCGCCATTCCCCACCCCATGTTCGTGGGAACGCTGCCGTACCCCGCCACCCGCAGATAGCCGTCGGTCTTGTAACCGCCCGCTCCGCCATTGAGCTGCATCAGAGACCCGTTTCCTTTGCCGTTCACCGACTCAGGGAAGTACATCTCATACCGCAGTCCGTAGTTCACCGTCAGCGACGGCTTCGGATGCCAGGTGTCCTGCGCATAGAAGAAGTCGCGCTTCTGGAATTCTTTGGCATTCGTCGACACGCTGACGTAACGGCCGAAGCGGCTCACATCACCCAGCACGAAGCTCGCCATGCCGAGTCCGTTGGTGCTGCCGCCGTTCGATGTCGGCCCCGGACGGAAGTCCAGCTCGCCGGCGCGATCGGTATCGCTCGGAACCCGCAGGTTCCGCGCATACCGCAGATCCACGCCCACCTTGAAGGCATGATTGCCCGCAATGCGCGTCCAGTTGGTCACGACCTGGAACTGATCTTCCTTCTCCGTCAGCGGGCAGTTGCAGCGGTTGATGTTCAGTCCGCTGCCGTACTGCGGACCAGCGCTCTGCCCGTTGCTTTCGCTCTGATTGCCAGACCGGTCCACATCCGCAATATTGAATGCCGGCGCGCCGCTCGTGAAGTTGTTCCCCGGAATGTTGATACCAGGAATGCCCAGCTGCGTGGCAAACGCGGTGGTCCCGTTGTACTTCTGATCGATCACGTTATAGCGGTAATAGCCGATCCGCCAGTCCATCAGCACTTTCGGACTGATCGCGATGTCCATGCCCGCCGCCAGGCTGTCATCGGCGCCCTTCGAGTTGCCGCCGTATCCGCCGATGCCGAAACCGGCGCCGCCAGCGTCACCGAACAACGTCTTGCCGGAAAGAATATTGGTGAACCGGCTGAACCGCGTGAACGCATGGATTCCCGACTTGATCTGGTCATCCACACGAACATCCCACTGGTTGTTGTTGAACAGGCCCGTGCCGCTCGCCGAGTAATTGCTCTTCAGCCCGTTAAAGCTGTTGGCCTTCACCGTTCCGCCGCCGTTCGGCGGATACTTCGCCAGCAGCTGGAACAGAGCCATCGCCTGCGGCGACAGCTGCGACGCCGGAATCACGTTGCCCGGGTAAGGCGTCGTTGCATTTTGGTAGATCAGCGGAGCGGTCGTACTGCCAAGGATTCCCAGCGCATACTCGCTGAAATCGCAGCCAGCGACCCCAGTGATCGTCGCTGCCTGCCCGAGGCAGGTCGCCAGCAGGTGCGCCGTCGGAACCGTCTGCTGTGCCGACGTTCCTACCTTCTGCCGCACGCCCTGATAGTCGGCAAAGAAGAACAGGTGATCTTTGAAGATTGGTCCGCCGACTGAGCCGCCAAACTGGTTCTTCAGGCCACCCGCAAACGGTGAGCTGGGAGGCTGCGTGTAAGGATCGCGCGCCAGATTCGCATTACTCTGGCGATAGTCGAATACGCTGCCGTGGAAGCTGTTCGTGCCGGATTTCGTTTGCGCGTTGACGAACGACGAAACGGCCTTGCCGAACTCCGCGTCGAAGTTCTGCGTCGTAATCTTGGTCTCCGAGATAGCATCCAGCGGCGGATTCACCACGATGATCCCGAGAATTGGATCCTGATTGTCGGTGCCGTCCAGCTGAAATGCCACGCCGCCGAACGCCTGCCCATCCACCTGAATCTGTTTGCTGGCCTGCGGATTCTCATCCGACGCGTGGCTCCACGGCAGCGGCTGCGCTCCCGGCAGCAGCATCTGGAGGTTCGTGAAGTTGCGGTCGGGGATCGGCAGGTCCTCGACTTCCTTCGTCGTGAACGTGGTCGCCACGTCCGCGCGATCCGTCTTCAGTTCCGGAATCGTGTCCGCACTCACCGTCACCGTCTGGGCTGCGCTGCCGGCCTTCAGCTCCGCGTCGACCTTGGGCGAAGTATCCGCGGCCACCTGGATTCCAGTCGCCAGAAACGTCTGAAAGCCCTGCATCTCGACCTTAACGTCGTACGCGTCGGGGATCAGATGCTGGACCACATAGGACCCGGACTCATTCGACTTCACCGCGACCGAGGTTCCTTTGGAAATGTCCGTCACGGTGATCGTTGCGCCTGGAACAACCGCTCCGCTTGAATCGGTCACCGTTCCATACAGCGATCCATAGACCGCCTGGGCACGAGCGCTGACTCCCCAAAGGAGAGACGCAGCAATCCCGCACACTGCGAGAAGCTTCGATACTTTCATTGGTGCCTCCAAAATGTGCCTGCGTCGTCGTTCCGCCGTCGTGGCAGCGGATTCATACGCTCGCCGGCTTGCCTGGTTCTTATGCGTGTTCTTTGCTAATGCAATTAAGGGCGCGTCATCTGCTGCAAATCGGCCGCGTCCAACGGGAAATATCCGCGTATCTACACCGATAGAAAAGCACGAGGGACCCGAATGCGGCTGCGGTAGCTGCGAGGCTCCGCCTGGGAATACCGCAGTATCAAATGCACCACTGACTACTGAAGCAGCACTTTAGGCATCGTGATTTCGTATTGTCAAGGCCGTCTCATCAAAATTGGACACGGTTCCAAGCCAATTTCCTCGTGACGGAAACGTAATGAATTATCGTTTGCGCTTCTATCGCTCAGAATGAATCGATTTAGCGTCGCACGATAAGTCCAGGATGTAATTCCAGATTCGCCCCGCCTGAAATTTCACGGTGACAGAGCACGCGGCTCGATTTTCTAACACTAAATTGCGAGGTCGGACCAGTTAAAGTTACCAGGACAGACTGACCCTCTTCTCGATGTAATCGGTACCACTATTCGGGAACTGAACTGTCCATAATCGAGCACCTGCGTCCGCGGCGCTCAACTTTCCATCGGCCGTATGAAGTCGAGGAGCACTTATGTTCTCGCGTACTCTCAGCATCTGCATCGTGCCTGCCGGCGCCGAGATCTCCAGCGCCACTCCATGCTCGCTGTATGTCTCCGACAGCACCTTCATCTGCGTCGTCCGCATCCCGAACTCCGGCAGACGCTCTGTGATACCGACCTCAACTGCGGGCAATGGGATCCGCAACACCGCATTCTTCTCTTCCGACCCGGCAATCCGCGATGCCAGATGCACGTCCGGATCGCTTGGCTGCACCAGAAGCGTCCGCCCCTCGCGCCGGAAGCTCAGATCGATCCTCCTGTTGCCAAAGGGCAACCGGCGAATCTTCGCGTCCGTCCAGTCCGGCGGCAGATGCGGCGTGATCGTCAGCGTCTGCGCCGAAGCATTCCACTCCAGTCCAAACAAACCACGCAGTACCGGCGAAATCACCATCGCCGAAGACCACAACTGATGCGCCGTGCTCCGCCCCAGCGCCTGATAGAACTGCCCCGACAGCAACTCCGTCACGTCGCCCGGATCCTGCTCCCACGTCAAATTCGCGTTCTGCATCAGGTGCACGTAACCCGACAGCGGATTCCCCGCCCGATACTCGGCCACCGACGTCCATCCCGTGTACAGCGGCCAGACTGAGCCCTGGTGATAACTGATCGGATCGTAGAAGCTCGTCTTGTCGCTCACATCGCGCAGTCCCCAGTCCGTCGAAAGATCAGCGCCCGCGAACTCCTGCAGCATTTTGTCCGGATGCTCGAGCCGGTAGGTTCCATCCCACCACGCCACCGAAGGAAATGCCGTTATCGTCCTGTCCGCGCCCTCCGGGCTCCAGCTAAACGCGTAATCCTGCGAATCCGCCTGGTAGTACTCCTTCTCGATCGTCGCCGCGATCCGCGCAGCCCGCGCCTTTGCCGCATCCGCCAAATCTGCATGCCCCGCCACCCTCGCCAGATCCGCAAACGCCAGGCTCGCCTGCTCATCCAGCGCCGCCAGGTAAATCTCCTGATGCGGCATCTTCGGAATCCACGACTCCACCCATCCCGTCCCCTGCGAGTTGTCGTAGATGCCGTCGCCATCGCTGTCATGCGTCGTCTCGAATCGCCACGCGCTCTCCAGGTGCGGCCAGATCGACGACACAAACCCCGCATCGCCGCTGATCTTCAGATAGTCATCGACGGCCATAGGCAGCAGCGGAGTCGCATCGGCTGCGGCATACTCATACGGCAGTTCCCCCCACTTCACCATCCCCGCCGTCTGCGAATACTCATGCATGATCTTGCCGTCCTCGCGCTGACGAGCCAGGAGAAACGCAATCTCGTCCCTCGTCGTCGCGAAATCCCCATAGCTGTTCACCGCATACAGCGACCACAGCGCATCCCGCCCAAAGAACCAGCCAAACCCAGGCCGTGTCACATCGCCTGACCCAATGAACCCGGCCGTCAGCGCCTGTTCATTCGTTCCGATAACCGCGATCCGAAGCTGCTCAATCGCCGCCTCCGCCCACGTAAACGCCGCATTCAGGCGCCCATCGGGTGTCTCAATCGCGGTTGCCTTCTCCAGGTCGTCCGCATACTGCTTCCGGTTCGCGTCGTACACCGCGCTCACCTGGCTCTCCAGCTCTGCAATCCTCCGCCGCAGCGGTTCCTTCGCCGCATCCGCCGCCGTATTCGCAACCGTCATCACCAGCGGATACACCTTCCTTCCATCCTTCGGATCGAAGTGCAGTACAAACTGCAGCGGCCAGTGCTGCGGTCGCTCCTGATAGGGCTGCAAGATCCCCGGTTCTGCGTCCGGTATTGCCAGTGCGGCCGCCTGATCCGGAAACGCCAGATGCAAAATGTAGAATCCCGACCCACCGCTGTTCTTCACCCACTCCGGCGAGGGCGCCGGGGGCGAATCTGCCGGCCACATCCGCTGCATCACCGGATCGAAAGTGAACGTCACCGTCATCGGACGCACCGCCTCCATCTCGTACAGCACCAGCACCCCCGTGTCGGGTCCCGCCGACCGCGGAGCAATCATCGTCTGCCGAATCGTGAAGTTCGCGTGCGAGTACGTAATCGTGGTGTGGTCCGGCTCGACATCAATGGCCGCAGCCTGCGCGTTCACGTCAATCGGAACCGGATAGTCGTGCATCTCGACGGTCATCCGCATCCCGCTCAGCACCTTCCACGGAAACAGCCACGCCTCAAAGGTTCCATCCTGCCGGCCGAGCATCGCCCCGCGCGGCCCAATCACCGAAAACGGCTGCTCCGGGCGCACGTGCCGCTCGATCCTCAGTCCCCCGGACGGCGTGCTCTGATCAGCGGTTTGCGCCTGCACGCACCCCGCCATAGCCAGGAGCCCCAGCCCCACAAGACAGCCCACGCACTTGCTTATCTGCATCGGCATCGTCGAGATCTCCGCCCGCGCGTCACAATCAAAACAGCACAACGCCTCTCCCACATCAGGGCCGATTTTGACCGGCTCACAAGGCACTTGAGTCATCTTGTTACGACAAACCGGAAGCATATACTGGAACGCGTCAACGCTGCATCGTGCGTGCGCTGCGGCTAACCGGACCACCTGATTGGCCGGTCATGGCGCGTACCGAACGCGTGAACCAGCGACATGCCGGTTGCGTCTGTGACCGGCGCCTCCGCAGCGATCCGCTGACGTCGGGACTCCGGGCCCGCAGAGGAGGACGTATGAATACTCCAGCTACAGCAAATCCAGTCAAGACCGACGTGCTCCAGTCAGATCATCACAGCGATTTCTCAAAGGAGGAGATCGCTACGAGTGTTGCCATTCGCCATGCCGCCGTCGCGACGGACCTCGCTCCTTCGTCCGAGCATGCGGTGCAGCACGCGCTTGCAGTAGCGCGCCATTTCGGCGCGACGGTCTACCTTCTCCACCTCGTCCGCCCGTCGGAATTTGTCTACGCGCCCGAGATGATCCCTGCGATGGACGATGCTGCCGTCCGCGACTGCGATGGCCTGATCCGCCGCCTGAGACAGCATCATCAGCTCGATGGAATCGACTTTCGTTGTTCCATTCAGGACGGAGAAGTGGAAGAGGTTCTCCCCGCCTTCGTCGCCGCCGAGCACATCGATCTGCTGCTGGTCGGCACGCACGGTCGCGGCGGACTTCCGCGCCTGGTGCAGGGCTCAGTCGCCCAGAAGATTTTTCATGCAGTCCGATGCCCTGTCGCAGTCGTCGGACCGCACGCCCCCGGTGCCGGACAGCATCTGCAGCTCAAGAACGTGCTCTTCGCCACCGATCTGTCCACCGAAAGCCTTGCGGCGCTGCCATGGGTTCTCACGGTTCAGCGGGAGTGGCACACGAACGTCGACATCGTTCACGTCTGTTCGCATCCGGAAGGCCCCCACGCCTCGCGACTTGAAGAACTGAAAAAGAATCTGGAGGCACTGGCAGCCAGCGACGAACACGGCTTTCTGCGCAGCGAACGGCTCACCGGCAATCCCGCCGACGCGGTGCTCTCGTTCGCGGAAAAGAACCACTCCGACCTGATCATCCTCGGACTCAAGCCGCAGCGCGCCCTCTACGCCGGACCCCTCTGGTG
>DATEPN010000260.1:0-11230 GCA_035273225.1 Acidobacteriaceae bacterium
GACGTTGATCTGCCCCATCGACCACGACGGCTCCGCGGAGTAAAAAACGTCGAGCGGATACGTGTTGTTGTCCACCTGCAGGCTGATGTAGTGCACCTGCTGTCCCGCGCGCTCGAACTTCCAGATAATGTGAACCCATTGATTCGCCGGGAAGCGCGGACAGGGAGCGCTGGTCTTCTCCCAGCCCGTATTCGGCGCTCCATTCCATACGTCCCACTCGCCCGTGTTCGGATAATTTCCGTTGAAGTTGCACTCCGAACCGAAGACCCAGCGCGTGTTGTTGATCGTCTGGTTCACGTCGAACTCGAGCGCCTGTGGAGCGGCGGGGTTGTCCACCATCACGTACATGTCATACGTGAATTTAGTTGGGCTGTCGCCGCCGCCCAGGTTCATCGTGTACAGCTCGTTCGAATACGGCGTATTGCCGCCCATGGTGAAGTGCGCCGAAGATCCGCTCATGGACGGGCTGCTGATGCCCTCGGTCATCGTGGAATCCGCATTCCCCACTCCGGCTGCGCAGATTTGCCCGGCCCGCGGCGATCCCGGCGGGTACAGTGCCGAGCACGGCTCCCAGTTCGGCATCTTCTGGATGTTCGTGATGGTCGGGCTCGACCCGGCTCCGGTGACGTTCACGTTCACGCTGGTGCTGACATTGTTCCCGTTGGCGTCCGTCGCCAGCACCTCAAGGTTGTGCTTGCCGGTGGGCATCCAGAACAGGCCGGTGAACTGGTTGTAAAAGGTGAAATAGTCAGCGCTGCCGTCGATGTAAACGCGTTGGTACTTGAAGGCGGCCTGGCTCATGTTCGCCACGGCGGTCATCGTCATCGGCGAGGTGACGCTCGCGCCATCCGCCGGCGTCGAGATACAGGCCTGTCCTGCGGACGTGGAACCTGGCGTCGGTGGAGGAACCGGAGGCGCCGGGGGAAACGGTTGCGGTCCGGCTTGAGCGACCTGCACCGAGGGACAAGCGACGGCACTGGGGGTTCCGCCGCCTCCGCCTCCTCCTGATCCACCGGATCCGCCTGAGCCACCGCTGCCGCCCGACCCGCCGGAGCCTGTGCCGGTATTGCTGCTCATACTGGCGGAGCCGCCGCACCCTGCAAGGCTGAGGATCCAGAACAACACTGCTGGCGCAAGGACAGCAGGGGCAAGACGAGTGGCGCGAGGCATGGCGGGTTCTCCAGACCGGGCTCCCAGGACTGTTTCGCCGGACGGGCGCGCCGGACTGTATAGAGAGATGCCGCCTTCCGCCCCAGTGGGTAACGCTGTAGTAATAGGTCGCAATCGGTATTTCATGCCCGTGTAATACCTGGCTGAGTGTTGGCCTCCGCGTTAATCCCCTGTCCCAGCACCCGTAGAATCAGCCACTTACCCGATAGCTCCCTATTTTTCCGGTTTGATTTAGCGGGCTGATTCTCAGCCTGTATGCTGTCTGCGTGCCCGCCATCAGCTACCTCGAGTGCTCCCGCTGCCGTCAGCATGTCTCCGCCGACACGCCCCAGACCGTCTGCCCCGCTTGCGCTGGAACCCTCTACGTCCGCTATGACCTGGAGTCGCTGAAAAAGACCGCCCAGCGGCCCGGACCGGACGCGGTTCCGTCGATGTGGCGCTACGCCGATGTCCTGCCCGAGATCGTCCCGGTCACCCTCGGCGAGGGCTGGACGCCGCTGCTGCCCTCCCGCCGCCACCCCGGCCTGCTGATCAAGGAAGAAGCCAACAACCCCACGGGCAGCTTCAAAGCCCGAGGCATGTCCGCCGCCGTCAGCATGGCCCGGCATTACGGACTGAAGAAGCTGGCCGCCCCCTCTGCCGGCAACGCTGCGTCAGCGCTCGCCGCCTACGCCGCCGCCGCCGGGATCGAGGCGCACATCTTCATGCCCCGCGACGTGCCCATGGCCAACTACCTCGAGGGCGAGGTCTACGGCGCGCACGTCACGCTGGTCGACGGCCTCATCTCCGACTGCGGCCGCATGGTCGCCGAGCGCAAGGCCAGCGAAGGCTGGTTCGACGTCAGTTCGCTGAAGGAGCCCTTCCGTGTCGAGGGCAAAAAGACCATGGGCTACGAACTGGTCGAGCAGCTTGGCTGGACGTACCCCGACGCGGTCTTCTACCCCACCGGCGGCGGTGTCGGTCTCATCGGCATGTGGAAGGCCTTTGAGGAGATGGAGGAACTGGGCTGGGTCTCCGGCCGCCGCCCGAAGATGATCGCGGTGCAGGCGTCCGGCTGCGCCCCAGTCTCCCGCGCCTGGAAAGAAGGCGCAACCGCCTCGAAGACCTTCGAGAATGCCGCAACCTTCGCCGCCGGCCTCCGTGTGCCAAAGCCCTATGGCGATTCGATCATCCTCGACATAGTGCGCGAGTCCGGCGGCACCGTCCTCGATCTGCCGGACGAAGAGATCCTGGCATCCCTGCTCGACTGGGCCCGGCACGAAGGGCTGTTCCTGTGTCCTGAAGGCGCAACGGCCACCGCCGCCTACGATCGGCTGATCCAGAGCGGCTTCCTGAAGCCCGAGGACAAAGTCGTGCTCTTCAACACCGGCTCGGGGCTGAAGTACATCGACGCGGTTGCCGATGCGATGCACCTCAGGCGACCTGCGACGAAGCAGTACCCCCAGCGGACCCCGGTGGGCGGCATCATCACCCCGCAATGATCCACAGCCCCTGCTGAAGCCTGCTGACACTACGCTGTCAGCAGGCCTTTCGTATGTTCGTTCCTGTAGTCATTTCTGAACAGCGAGGAACAACATGCCGACTCTGGAGCAGACCATCACATCCGCGATCACCTGGTTTGAGATTCCTGCCACGAATTTCGCCCGCGCCGTCCGTTTCTACGAGACGATTTTCGCCACCCCGCTGCGGCACGAGTCCGCGTGGCCGAACCTGGCCATCTTCCCGTATCAGCGTCCTGGCGTCTCCGGAGCCGTCGCATATGGCGAGGGACACCGCCCTTCCGGCGACGGCGTCGTTATCTACCTGAACTGCGACGGTCGATTCGATGATGTGCTGGGCCGCGTCGAAGCCGCCGGCGGCAGCATCGTCGAGCCGAAGTCGCACATCCCCAATGTCGGATGGGTGGCGCAGATCCGCGACTCCGAGGGCAATCGGATCGGCCTCCATGCCGCGGTCTAACCACCCGCTAGAATGCCGGTATGCGCCGCGCCGACCGACTGTTTCGCATCGTGCAACTGCTGCGGTCGGGGCGGCTGCAAACCGCCAGAAGCCTGGCCGAGAAGCTGCAGGTCTCGCATCGGACGATTTATCGCGATGTGCAGGACCTGCAGGTTTCCGGCGTCCCCATCACCGGAGAAGCCGGCGTTGGCTACACGCTCCGCCGCGACTTCGATATTCCCCCGCTCATGTTTGACCGCGAGGAGATCGCCGCCCTCGTCCTGGGTGCCCGCATGGTCGAGGCCTGGGGCGGAACGCAGCTGACGGAGGCAGCGAACCGGGCGCTGCGCAAGATCGAAGCGGTTCTGCCGCCGACATTGCGGGAAAACATCGACGACGTGCTCCTCTACGCACCTGGATTCCGCGCGCCGGACTCGGTGCGCCGCATCCTGGACCGACTCCACGCCGCTGCACAGGAGCAGCGCATTGTCCTCGTCGCGTACACCCGCGAAGACGGCGAACCGAGCGTGCGCAGGCTGCATCCCCTGGCCCTCTATTTCTGGGGTGGCGTTTGGACGCTGACCGCCTGGTGCGAGATGCGGAGCGACTTCCGCAACTTCCGCGTCGACCGCATCCAGCATGCGGAAACCCTGGCGGAAAAGTTCACGCCGAAGCCGGGGCAGACTCTGGCAGACTTCCTGAAGCGCGTGCGGGCGCAAGCCAGGCAAATCGACGGGCAGAGCCGCCCGGCTCAGTAGCCGTTCGCCAGCAAGTATTCGAGCGTCACTTCAAAGGAGCTTTGCGCCTTGCGGCGTTGCTCGGCGGCGAGGCGCAGCATGACATCGACCTCGACATTGACCGGAGCACCAGGGCGGAGCGCATGCAGGTTGGTTGCGCGATACGTATGCGGCAGGATGGCGATGGTGACAACTTCCCCATCCCAGCGCGCCACCGTCAGGCTGATGCCTTCTACGGCGATGGAGCCCTTCTCGACGACCCATGGCCGCACATTCTCCGGCACGCGCACGCGCAGCCACCAGTCAGTGAGTTCCGGGTCGGCGTTGGGGTTCACGGGATCGAGCGCGAGCAGTTCCCCGCGACCGTCGACGTGCCCCTGAACGACGTGGCCGCCGAGAGGCGCTCCGGCGGGCGTAGGAAGCTCGAGGTTGACCACGGAACCCGGCTGCAAATGCCCGAGCGACGTGCGGTCCAGTGTCTCAGCGGCAAGATCGGCGTAGAAGACGGGTGGCTCCATCTCAAGCGCGGTCAGGCACGTGCCGCTGACTGCGATGCTGTCTCCTTTGCGCAGACGATGGGCAAACGCCGGAGCGGCTACAGCGATGCGAGTCGTGCCACTGCGCGGTTCGAGGCGGACAATCGTGCCGGTTTCCTCGATGATTCCCGTGAACATGAGTTCAGCTTACTCCCACGGATTGCGGAGATAAGCATCCACCCGGATGTCCTGGCCAATGCTGGTGACAATGGGACTGCCGTGGACGATCGGACCTCCGCTAAGCGCTTCGCGCATGAGCGGGATTCCATTTGGCCCGAGAAACACAGGCGCGTAGAACAGCGTCAGCTTATCGACATGCTGGTCGTTGAGTGCTGCGGCGTTCAGCTGCGCGCCGGACTCCATCATCACGGAGAGCACCTCCATCGCGCCGAGACGACGAAACACCTGCTTGAGCGAAACCCCGCTGCGCCGGATCCCCGAGTCGGTGAGCCGGCGCGGCTGCACGTTCTCGTGATCGGCGGAGGACGGGTCGACGCGTTCGACCTTTACGCCCATAGCTTCCAGGGTCCGTTGCCGCTCGGTGGGCGCCACTGAGCAGAAAATGAGGACGTCGTCTTTTGCGGTGCGTACCAGCTTGGAGTCGAGCGGAATGCGCAGCGCGGAATCCAGCACCACGCGCAGCAACGGCCGGCGGCGCTGCATGCCGGAACGGTCCGTCAACTGCGGATCGTCCTGCAGCACGGTGTTAATCCCGGTCATCACGGCATCGGCGGCGTTGCGCATGCGATGGACGTCATCGCGGGTTCTCTCGGCCGTGAGATAGACCGGCGAGCCGGGCGGCGCTGTGCCGGGTGCAGGCGCGATGCGTCCGTCGAGCGACATGGCCGCCTTCAGCGTGACGAACGGAAGCCCGGTGCGGATGTGGCGCGCGAATCCATCGTTGATCAGTTGCGCTTCCTTCTCCAAAACTCCGGTGATGACCTCGATGCCCGCCTGACGCAGTTCGGAAATTCCCTTTCCGTTCACCTGCGGATTCGGATCGCCCGTTGCAACAATGACGCGAGCAATGCCGGCCTCAATAAGCGCCTTCGTGCATGGACCGGTGCGGCCAGTGTGGCAACACGGCTCGAGGGTGACATACGCTGTCGCTCCGCGGGCGAAGCGGCCGGCATTCCTGATCGCCGCGACCTCAGCGTGTTCCAGCCAGTCGTACCCGTGGAAGCCCTTGCCAACGAGGCCCCCATCGCGCACGAGAACACAGCCGACCGCGGGGTTCGGCGTCGCGACTGACACAGAGCGCCGCGCGAGATCCAGCGCCTGGTTCATCCACATCTCGTCGGGAGACATGCGATCGGGCGTGCGCTTCACGAAGGTTCTCTCAGAAAGTGGATCCATTCATCAGGCCGCCAGTAATGAGTTCACAAACGCTCCGCTGTCAAAAGGCAGCAGATCCTCGAGCGCCTCACCGACTCCGACAAATCGCACCGGCAATTTCATTTCGCGAGCGATCGCGACGGCTATGCCACCTTTGGCAGTACCGTCGAGTTTCGTCAGGACGATGCCAGTCACCCCAGCCGATTCGGTAAAGAGCCGTGCCTGCTGCAGGCCGTTCTGCCCTGTAGTTGCGTCGAGCACCAGCAGCACTTCGTGGGGCGCATTCGGGATAAGGCGCTGCGCCGTCCGGCGCATCTTGTCCAGTTCAGCCATCAACCCGGACTTCGTGTGCAGACGTCCCGCCGTGTCGACAATGACGACGTCTTTCTGGCGGCTCCGCGCTGCGGAGAGCGCGTCGAACAGGACCGCAGCGGGATCGCCCCCCTGTTTCGTGCGGATCATTTCCACGCCGCTGCGCTCGCCCCAGACTTCGAGTTGCTCGATGGCGGCGGCACGGAACGTATCGGCAGCGCAAAGCAGAGCCGACTTGCCCTGGGCGCGGTAATACGCGGCGAGTTTGCCGCTGGTGGTCGTCTTCCCGGTGCCGTTGACGCCGACCATCATGATCACTTCGGGCGGAGTCACGGCTTTGGGCTCATGCGCGTTCTCGTCCAGGACCTGCTGCAGCTGTTCTTTCAGGAGTTCCTTCAGCTCTGCGCCATCGCGAATCTGCTGACGCTTGGCCCGCTCGCGCAGATTATTGACGATCTCAGCGGCCGTCGCGACACCGATATCCGACGCAATGAGGCTCATTTCCAGATCTTCGAGCGCGTTCTCGTCGACGGTGCGGGTCATGGCCAGCACGCTGTCGATCTGCTCGTTCAGGCTTTCGCGAGTGCGCGAAACCGCCTGACGCATGCGGTCGAAAATACTTTTCCTCTCGGGCTCTTCGAGGCTCCCGAACAACGTTTGAATCATGGCAGAAAAACCTTAAGCACCTGGTTCAAGTGTAACGAACCGACAACGCCATGGGGGTTGGCGAGGAAATCTAAACGACTTCGGCAGTCGGCCTTCTCATGCGGAAGGAGACGGGAACGCGCAGCTTTTTCACTTCCAGCGCCCCGCTCCGCACGAGCGAGGCCAGCGCTTCGACTACGGCGCCGTCGTAGCGCGTGCCGGAAAGCCGCTGCATTACTTCAAGGACGTACTCTGGATTCATCGCCGCCTGATAGGGGCGCGGCGTCGTCATCGCGTCAAACGAATCAGCCACTGCGATGATGCGCGCCATCAGCGGAATCTGATCGCCTTTCAGACCGTACGGGTAACCCATACCGTCGAGCGATTCATGATGCAGCTCGATCCCAGGGATGAGGTCGTGCAGCATCTCGATGGGGCGAAGGATCGCAGCCCCCTTGACCGTATGCGCCTTCACGATCTCGAACTCTTCGGGAGCCAGCGGCGCATCCTTCATGACGAGGTAATCTTCGATGCCGAGCGTACCGATGTCGTGCAGCAGAGCCGAGAGGCGAATATTCTCGACCTTCTGCTCATCGAGCCCGAGCTTGCGTGCGATGGCGGCCGCGTAGCGGGCGACCCGCTCGGAGTGCCCACGCAGATACGTGGCGCGCTCGTCCACGGCCTTCGCCATCATACGAATCAGCTCAGCCAGCGTTTCGTGAGCGCGACGGGCTTCCTCATGCTTCGCCTGCCAGCCGTCCTGCAGAGTCTTTACGGCGTTCTGCCAGCTCAGGATCATCTCGGAGAAAAGCTTGTCGGAGGTTTGGCGGGCGAGTTCCTGGCCGCGAATGGGCGAGCCGGATTCAATGACAGCAATCAGGTCGTTCAGCCGCTTCTCGAAGCGCCTGCTCCAGAACGTGGAGGCGACGATCGCAACGCCGAGACCCGCGACCCCTCCCGCAACTCCCAGGTAAACCGGCGACGTTGTGATCTGCCGGACCAGCAGGACTGCTCCCAGCGTAGCGGCCGCAACTGCTACCAGCACCAGCAGAAAACGCACGAACACGCGCTGCCGCAGCCTGGGTATAGCAGGCGGCTGTGACTGCCGTGCGACAGTGCGGGGAGAATCCAGCATAGCGTCCGTTTTCTCCTTGGTCGTACGGAGGGCCGCGGAGCCTTTCTCTGCCAGTTTACGAACAGCCTGGCTCAACTTTCCTCACACAAAGGTGTTAGGCGGTCCTGTCCAAAAGGAGGTATGGGCTGTGTTGTATCGCTGGTATACCCCTCACCGCAAGCGAAAAAGTGTGCCAGCGATTCGATGGTGTCTGACTCAGGAAGCAAATTCGTCGCGGCCTGGCCGCATCATCAGCTCCTCGATGGCTTGCTGGGGGGCTTTGCCGTGCATGAGAATCGCCTCCATCTGCTCAGCGATGGGCATTTCGACGCCATGCCGCCGAGCGAGGCCCAGAGCGGCGGAAGTGGTACGGACGCCTTCTGCAACGTGGCCTCCGAGACCTTCGAGGATCTCCGGCAGGCTGCGGCCGCGGCCGAGTTCCATGCCCACCGTGCGATTGCGCGAAAGCGTCCCGGTGCAGGTGAGCACCAGATCGCCCATGCCTGCCAGGCCAGCCAGCGTTTCCCTTCTGCCGCCGCAGGCCATCGCCAGGCGGGTCATTTCGGCAATGCCGCGGGTAATGAGCGCAGCGTTGCTATTGAAACCCAGTCCGAGCCCGGCGACGATGCCCGCCGCGATGGCGATGACGTTCTTGATCGAGCCGCCCAGTTCGGCTCCCACAACGTCGTCATTCGTGTACAGGCGCAGGGTGCGGCCGGAAAATTCCCGCTGCACGCGGGAAGCAACTTCCGCGTCCGCTGAGGCGATGGTAATGGCGGTCGGAGCGCCGGCCGCGACTTCCTGCGCAAACGACGGCCCGCTGAGAACGCCACAGGCCAGATTCAGGCCGCGCGCGCTGAGGACTTCAGCGATGACCTGCGTCATCCGAAGATAACTGCCATCTTCGATACCCTTCGTTGCGCTTACCAGTATCTGCTGCTCATTCAGATGCGGCGCAAACGCCTTGAACGAAGAACGCGTGAACTCCGACGGTGTCACGCTTACGACGATCTGTGCGTCCCGAAGCGCTTCGGCAGGATCGGGCGTCACGGCAATGCTGTCCTCGAGGCGGAAGCCGGGAAGAAAGACCGTGTTCTCCCGCTGGATCCGCATGATCTCCGCGACGTCCTTCTCGAATGACCAGAGATGGATATCGTGGCCTCCGCGGCGGGACAGGCTGATCGCAATGGCGGTTCCCCAGGCTCCGCTGCCCATCACAGCAATGCGGCTCATGCTGCGGTCGTCCTTGTCTTGCCGAAGCGGTATTCCGTGCCGCTCAGAAGACGAGCGATGTTCTGGCGGTGCTTCACGATGACGATGAATGGAATGAGAAACAAGACCGCCGTGGAAAAAGCGGTCTGCGGCCGGTTATGCAGCAGCACAGCGATGAAGGGGAAAGCCGCGGCGGAGATGATGGAGGCCAGCGAGACGTAGCGCGAGAAGGCGAAGACAACGGCAAAAATGCCGAGCCCCGCGAGCGCCGATAAAGGAGCCAGCGCGAGGAATACCCCAAACGCTGTCGCGACTCCCTTGCCGCCTTTGAAACCGAGCCAGATGGTGAAGATGTGTCCGAGGATCGCGCAGAGCGCAGCGAGGGCTACCGTGTTCACGCGGACCGACGGCGCCAGCTGCATGCGCCCGACGATCAGCTGACAAAAAAAGACGGCGAGATAGCCCTTGAGCACATCCAGCAGAAACGTGACTGCGCCCAGACCCTTCGCGCCCGAACGGATCACATTCGTTGCCCCAATATTGCCGCTGCCCTTCTGCCGAATATCCTCCTTGCGGAAGATGCGCACCAGAAGGTAGCCAAACGGAATCGATCCGAGAAGATACGCCAGCAGACCGGCAGCCAGATAGACGGTAAGGGGCATTGCGGTTATGAGTCTATCAGTTGCGGTAAGGGCCCTACGCCTTGCAACAGCGATGACGCACCGCAGAGAACACGGACCAGGCAGAGCTGCGCGGGTACTGCCTTCAATGCTGCTCTGCGGTGCGTCAGCGACCGCGCGGTTTACTGCACGGGTTTCGCCTTTCCGTCCGCCAGCGACTGCTCGATAATCTTGTGCACCTGCTCGTCGAGTTCCCTGGCCAGACGTCCCTGTTCGGCACCGAGTCTTCCCTGTTCTGCGCCGAGCTGACCCATGCGGCTCCCAAGTTCGCCCATCTGCGCGCCAAAGGCACCCATGTGCGTTCCGGCTTCGCCCTGGAGCGAGCCGAGCTTCGCCTGTAACGCAGCGAGCTTCGCCTGAAACTCGGCCATGCGTTCGGAGTTCCACTGCGCCTGCATGGCTCCCAGCTGCGCCTGAAGCTGACCCATCTTCTCCGGACTGAGTGTCTGGTTTTCATCGGCTTTGAGCTTCGCCTGAAGGTCGGTCCACTGCTGATCGTTCCAGTGAAACTGCTCAGTGCGGAGCTTTGCGATGGCCGCGTTCAGCTCGGCCATTTCCTTCGACATGTCGGGCATGCGAATATCGCCAGCCTCGCGCTGCTGGCGAGCCAGTCCTCTCTGCTGCATACCCAGTTCTCTCTGCTGGCGTCCAAGCACTGCCTGCTGCCGGCCGAGTTCCTGCATTGGCTGATACATCTGTTGCAGGTGCGCAACGGTGGCCGGATCCGTCACGATGTATTCCTTGCCCTCATGGCGGAACCAGAGAAACGGGCCGTTCGCCATGCTGCGGGCTTTGTCGATTTGCGCTCGCTGGTCGGGGTCCCAGACCCCGGAAAACGTCATTGTGCTGCTGGGGCCCGTCACGATCGCATACGCATCTTCGCCGGAGTGGTAGCGGAAGTAGTACGAGCTTCTCCCGTTCCGGTTGGTTTGGAAGGAACTCGTCTCTCCGGAGTCGTTGATGACGCTGGTTGTGGTGCTCTGGCTCTCGGACTGGCCAACGCCCGCGCCAGTGCCTTCTCCCTCGCCAGGAGGAGGCGGCGCCGGAATGTCCGGCGTAGCCGGCAACACATCCGGAGCAGGCGGCGCCGGCGGAACGGCACTCCGATCTGGTGGAACTTGGGTCGCTGGGCGGGCAGCAGGGACAGCCGGCCTTGCCGGAACCGCGGGTTGAGCCGGGTTGGAGTCGGTCACCTGATCTTCGGACGGAGTCGACTGGCCAGTGGTGGCCTTCTGCGACTGAGTATCAGTCTGTGGCGGAGTTGTGGGCTGCTGTGCCGACTGGGCGGCGGCGGCAGGAACGCGCACCAGCGCAATCGCTGCGAACAACGCGACCGGTACAACGAGCAGTGAAGCCGCGGCGCGACGCTTTCCTTCGAGGAATGCGCGATGCAACTGCTGCTCGTTCAGCATCGTCTCCACGCGGCGAGAGAGATTCGCGGACCGGGCCATGGCCACTCCCGGAAGACTGCGGTGCGGGATCGCCGCAATTTCGAGGAGCGTTTCGGCGTAATGCGAGCGGCTCGCGGCCGCTTCGATTCCTGCCCGATCT
>DATEPN010000261.1:0-15859 GCA_035273225.1 Acidobacteriaceae bacterium
GACGCCACCTACGGCGTGCCGAAACCCGGTATGGCCTACGAACCAGCAGAGCGCGGGCTGCCCTCCGAAAGCCGCTGGTCCACGGAAAAGTATCTGCGTCACGTGCCGAAGCTCTTTGCGCGGGTCCGCGAGCAGTTTGGCGACGAACTGCACCTGCTCCACGACTGTCATCATCGCCTCACGCCGATTGAAGCCGCTCGCCTCGGCAAAGAACTCGAGCCCTTCCACCTCTTCTGGATCGAGGACCCCACGCCCGCGGAGTTCCAGGAAGGCTTTCGTCTGATCCGCGAACACACCACAACGCCCATTGCCACCGGCGAGGTGTTGAACTCCATCTGGGACGTGCATGAGCTGATCCGGAATCAGTGGATCGACTATGCCCGCCTCACGCTGACCCATGCCGGCGGCTTCACCGCGCTCAAAAAGCTGGCGGACTTCGCCGCGCTCTATCAGGTCCGCACCGGATGCCACGGCCCCACCGATCTGTCGCCGGTATGCATGGCGGCGGCGTTGCACTTCGACCTCGCCATTCACAACTTCGGCATCCAGGAACATATGCCGCACTGCGCGGAAACCGATGAAGTCTTCCCGCACACTTATCGCTTCGAAGACGGCTTCATGTATCCCGGGGACGGCCCCGGCCTGGGCGTCGAACTGGACGAAAAGCTCGCGGCGAAGTATCCCTATCAGCGCGCCTATTTACCGGTTCTGCGCAAGCTGGATGGAACCGTTCACGACTGGTAGCTCCCCATCCCTGTTCAGCAAAAGAAGGAGTATCCCGTGTCTCTGCTTCGCCTGAAACGCTGCATTCCCGTACTTTGCGTCGTCGTCGCGCCCGCTCTGCTGGCACAGGTCCCTGAGCATCCTGACCTTCAGAAGCAGCCCTGGTTCGATGCGTCACAGCCGATCGACAAGCGCGTCGACGCGCTCGTCTCGGCGATGACGCTGGACGAAAAAGCCGCCCAGATGGAGAATCACGCCGCCGCCATCCCGCGCCTCGGCGTGCCCGAGTATGACTACTGGAGCGAAGGACTGCACGGCATCGCGCGCTCCGGCTACTCGACGCTCTTCCCGCAGGCCATCGGCCTCGCTGCCACCTGGGACCCAACGCTGCAGCACCAGATCGCCACCATCATCGGTACTGAGGCGCGCGCCAAGTACAACCAGGCGATTCGCGAGAACCTGCACAGCATCTTCTATGGCCTCACCATCTGGTCGCCCAACATCAACATCTTCCGCGACCCGCGCTGGGGACGCGGCCAGGAGACCTACGGCGAAGACCCCTTCCTCACCAAAACCATGGGCGTCGCATTTGTGAAGGGACTGCAGGGCGACGACCCGAAATACTTCCTCACCGTCGCCACGCCCAAGCACTACGCCGTGCACAGCGGCCCTGAACCGCTGCGCCACAAATTCAATGTGGACGTCTCGCCGCACGATCTGGAAGACACGTATCTTCCCGCCTTCCGCGCAACCGTCATGGACGCCCACGCCGACTCCGTGATGTGCGCGTACAACCGCATCGACGGCGTGCCCGCCTGCGCGAACACCATGCTGCTCCAGCATTTTCTGCGCGACGAGTGGCACTTCAACGGCTTCGTCACCTCCGACTGCGGCGCCATCGACGACTTCTATTCACCGGCAGGCCATCACTACTCGCCCGACGCCGCGCACGCCAGCGCCGTTGCGGTGAAGGCCGGTACCGACACAACCTGCGGGACGGAGTACAACGCGCTGCCGCAGGCCGTTCACGAGGGGCTCATCTCCGAAGCCGAGGTCGACAAGTCCGTCAGGGCGCTCTTCACCGCGCGCATGCGCCTGGGCATGTTCGATCCTCCGTCGGAAGTCAAATACGCGCAGATTCCCTTCTCAACCGTCGATTCGCCCGAGCATCGAGCCGTCGCCCTCAAAGCCGCAGAGGAATCCATCGTCCTGCTGAAGAACGACGGCGCTCTGCCGCTCAAAGCCGGTCTGCAAAATATCGCCGTCCTCGGCCCCAACGCCGCTTCGCTGCCCGCCATTGAAGGAAACTACAACGCGATCCCGTCGCATCCTTCGCTCCCTGTCGACGGGCTCGAGCAGGCCTTCGCCGGCAAGGCTCACATTCTTTACGCACAGGGATCGCCCTATGTCGAGGAACTGCCAATCGTCGTGCCGCGCACCGCGCTGGCTCCGGAGCAGAACGCGCGCGAACAGGGTTTGAAAGGGGAGTACTTCTCCAATCCCAACTTCTCCGGTTCCCCCGCGCTCACCCGCGTCGACAAGCAAATTGACTTCGACTGGGCTGCCGCGAGCCCCGCGCAAGGCATGCCCCGGACCAACTACAGCGTGCGCTGGACGGGCTTCTTCACGCCGCCGGCCGCGGGCAAATACCGTCTCGGCATTCGCCATCCGGGCTGCCGCCGCTGTGCTCCCGACGAAGAGAGCTACGCCCTCTGGCTCGATGGCAAAGAAATCTACAACAGTGCCAACGATAAGAACCCGCCCCGCCGCTCCGCCTCAGCCTCCGGTCCGGAGCTTGACCTCACCGCTGCGCCGCACGCGATCCGCATCGATTACGTCTTCAAGGTTCCGCTCTTCGGCGGCGGCATCACGCTCGAGTGGCAGGCGCCCGTCGACGTCGAACGAAACGAAGCCGTGCAGGCCGCGCAGAAATCCGACGTCGTCCTCGCCTTTGTCGGCCTCTCGCCGAATCTCGAAGGCGAGGAGATGCCGGTCCACGTGGAGGGCTTCGATGGCGGAGACCGCACGAACATCGATCTGCCCAAAGCCCAGCAGGACCTGCTGCAGGCGGTCGCCGCGACCGGTAAACCGCTGGTTGTCGTGCTGATGAGCGGCAGCGCCGTCGCGCTCGACTGGGCGCAGCAGCACGCCGCCGCGGTGCTCGAGGCGTGGTACCCGGGCGAAGCCGCCGGGCAGGCGATCGCCAATCTGCTCACCGGAAAAGTGAATCCGTCGGGCCGCCTCCCTATCACGTTCTACGCCGGCGATCAGCAACTCCCGCCCTTCACGGATTACTCCATGCAGGGCCGTACCTACCGCTACTTCACCGGGCAGCCGCTCTATCCCTTCGGCTATGGCCTCAGCTACACCACGTTTCGTTACTCGCAGCTCAAACTCTCGGCCGAATCCGTCCAGGCGGGCCAGCCCCTGACCGCTGAGGTCACCATCACGAACACCGGCGACCGCGCCGGCGATGAAGTCGCGCAACTCTATCTCATTCCACCGGCGGGTCAGGGTTACCCGCTCCGCAGTCTTGAGGGATTGCACCGCGTTTCGCTCGCGCCGCACGCGAGCACCGTCGTGCGGTTTGAACTCGATCCGCGGCAGTTGAGCGAAGTCGATGCGCAGGGGCATCGCGCAGTACGCGCAGGCGACTATCAGCTCTTCTCCGGAGGCAGTTCCCCCGGCACCGACCGCAGTGCCGCCGGTGTCTCGGCACGCTTCACCATAACCGGATCGAAGGAGTTGCCGGAATAACACCGGTCAATTGCTGGCAGGTCAATGAGGCGAGCCCCGGCTCGCCTCACGCAGCGGGGTGTCGCTTCCCGAACAGCGCGCTGCGAAAGAGCGCGAGCTTGGGGGCCGATTCCGGATCGGACTTCAGCCTCTCCAGTCCTGCCTGAGCCAGTGCCACCAGGATCCCGATCAGCAAGCCGGCAGCCGTCGACAGACCGACAATCATCGCCCGCTTCGGAGAGGACTTATGGTCGGGAAGAATCGCTGGATCCACCACCTGGATCAGAGATCCTTCTTTAGCTTCATCCAGCTTGGCCAGCTCGAATTGCCGCGCCAGGATCTCAAAAATCGTCTCGTAGTACTTCACGTCGCGCAGCTTGCGAACGTATTCCAGACCCGCTTCAGGTACCTTGCCTTTGGGAACAATCAGCGAGTTGATGTTCTCTTCATTGCCGCCGAGCTTCTCCAGTTGCGCCCGCAATGAGTTGAGTTGCTCCTGGGCCTGCACCAGCGCCGCATTTTGGCCCGCGGCGTAGGTGCTCATCCCCTGGATTTCCATCTCCTTGACGGCGATCTGCGCCCGCAGGCTCGCCGCCGACTCAATCAGCGCGCGCGCCTGGCTGTCGAGCTGGATCAAACCCGTTTGCTGCTGCGTCTTCTTCAGAGCCTCTTCCGCATCCGCCAGTTTGTCTTTGGACTCCTGCAGCTGCTGCTCAAAAAAGAGCCGTCGTTGCGCCGCTTCGGTAATGGCCAGATTCTGCGATAAGCGCCGGTACGCGGCGACGTAGCCATTGGCCATGTCTCTCGCCTTCGCCGGATCCCGGTCCTCGACAGAAATGCGAATCAGGTTGTCTTTGCCGGAGCCGTCTACTTCAGAGTGCTTCTCGAAATCTTTTCTTGCCGTGGAGAGCAGTTTGTCGTGGTACTCATGCATGAGTTCGAACTGCTGCACCATCGCATCCTCGACCGTGCGGCTCTTGATCATGGCCACGTACATGTCGTTCGGATTTTTCAGACCCAGGCTGCCACCGGCCAGCGACGCCATGGGCCCCAGGTTCGCCAGTTGAGCGCTGAGCAGAGTCGAGAGAGACGAGTTCTGCTGGGGCGGCATGACCACCACCGTGGCCGTGTACTGCTTCGGGATCACAAATGCGACCACAAGCGACACGACGGCAAAACCCGCAGTGATCCACAGGAGGGTACGCTTGCGTTCTGCCAGAACGACGGCCAGATCCAGGAGCGAAATTTCGTCTTCCCGGTGAGCCGCCGGGACCGTGGATTCTCTCAGGTTGTACTGCGTGTCTGTTGCCATGAAGCTCCGGGCCGCGCTAACCGTATCTTACAGGCCACAGGCGACCCCCTGCGACTTTAGTAAACCGCCTTGACGGCGGCCGCACCCAGCGCAAACTGGGAAAACAGCGTCGACCAGTCCAGGAATCCACGGATTGCGGACGGCTTGAATCCCTTTTCCGGAACCACGATGGTATCTCCCGGGTTGATCCGCAAAGAATCGAACTGATTGCCCCACAAGCCGTTCGCAGCGCTCCGGCTCACCACCGAGCCGTCCGCCCGGATGATGAAGACGGCCTTCCGGTCCGCATCCCGGTTCGGTCCTCCGGCCAGGTGCAGGTAGTCTCCCGCCCGCCGCGAAGCCCGGTAGATAAAGGAGTTCTGGTCGTAAACCGCGCCGACCACGTTCACGCTCACCGGAACCGGCGGGACGATGAAGCGATCCCCGTTTTCGAGCGTAATGTTGGGCAGGGCGTTGATCCCGCTGCTTCCAGGCCTCATTTCCAGCACAATGCGGCCGGTGGCCCGCATCTGGCGAAGCTGCGCGAGCAGCGCCTGCTCACCGGACTGGGCCGCCGCGCTGCTGGCCAGATCCTGTGCCGAACTCACCGCGGAAGAAGCCAGATTCAGAGTGCCGCGTTGCATCCGCAACTGCAGCGTCTGCACGTACTCATCGAGGCGGCTCTGCTGCAGCACGCGGGTCGACTCGCGCGTGAACTCCGACCCATACAAATACGCGTTCTTCGTGAACCCGCCCGCGCGGCTTACCAGATCACGCAGGGTCTCGCCCGGTCGAACCGTGTACACGCCGGCACGGACGAACTCGCCGTCCAGACGAACGAACTTCGTCTGCTGCTCGATCGGCACATGGATATCCGCCTGCGAAAAAACGGTGACCACATCGCCCGGCTCCAGCGGAAGGTCCTGCGTGGCATCGTGTTGCAGCACCAGCCGGCCTAAATCAAAAGGGATCAGGACGGTTTTCAGTTGCTCCTGGTCCTGGCGCTCAATCACGGCGTAGTTCCAGTCGATCTCCGGGGCAATTGGGCCCACTCGCGTGCGAGCGGCTGACTCGGATCCTGCCACCATTTGCTGCTGTTCAGAAGCGAGGGCTCCGGTTCCGGTGCGCTGCGCGGCCGTCAGTGGCGTCTGGCCGGCCGTCATGTTTGCGGCTCCGCCGGAAAGGTCGGTTTGCTGCGCTGTCGGCTCAGCGTTCAGCTGATCCTCTCTAGCCAGAGCGTTTGAACCAGAACCACTCGGTACGGCTGCACCAGTGGTTGAGCCGGCTGTGCCGGCAGCGGCAGCCTGTCGCCGCAGGCTGGCCACACTGGTCGGTATTGTGGGCTGGGCCACGACGGGCAAGCCGGTCAGAGGTTCGAACTCCAGCGCTGGCAGCCCCAGCTGTGCGCGTCTCCACCAGTAATTCCGGGTGACCAGCGACTCCTTATCGGGAATCAGATCGCTCAGCTTCATCCCCTCATGCCATGCGAATCGTCCCGGATTAGCGGTGTTCCCACGCAGGATTACGGTCTTTTCATATCTGGGCAAGATCGACAGCACCTGCACCAGATCGCCATCTTCCAGTTTTGTCGACAGGCCTGTCTGATCGAACGCCACCTCCATCGCGTGCCGGTCGCGATGTGCATCGATGCGCTCGATCGAGATCCGTCGCTGCGCTGCTACCGCCGACGCTCCACCCGCTTCCGCCAGCGTATCGGCCAGAGTCTCGCCTGGCCGCAGCTCATAAATGCCTGCGTTTTTCACGCTGCCGGTGATCGCTACCTGCGCTCCCACCGGCGGGATATAAATAACGTCTCCCGATTGCACAGCCGCATCTTTCGACTTGTCGCCGCGAATCAGCAGATCGTAGAGGTCGAAGGTCGTAATCGTGGTCCCGCCCCGCCGCAGCTCAATGCGCCGCAGCGATCCCGCAACCGAGGGCCCGCCGCTCGCGAACAACGCGTCCACCAGCGTGCTCAGCGAACTCACCGTATAGACGCCGGGCCGCACCGCTGCGCCGGCCACATACACCTGCACCGCCCGAATCTGCCCCACGTCCGCTGTCAAGTCGAAGTTCTTGTAGACCCGGCTGATCGCGTCGCGCAGATGCTGATCGAGCGCAGAAGCGGTCAGATCGGCCACATGCACCTGCCCGACCTGCGGCAGGAAAATGTCACCCGAACGCTGTACGCGCACGTCTGCACGAAAATTCACCTGTCCCCAGACGTGAATGCGCAACTCGTCGCCCGGCCCAATCCTGTAGTCCGGAGGAACCGGGGAGAGGTCCAGAGGCGCGAAGGTCGAAGGCACCTGCCGGAACAGGTCCGCCCCGTAAATCGGAAGGACTTCTCCCGTGGTCGACGCGACAAATTTCTGGAATTCCGTCAGCGGCTGCGGCGGGAGTGGCCGCTGATTGTTAAAGTTCCCCTGCGCCGCCTGCCGTACCAGATTCTCCGTTTCGGTGTAATTTTGGGGGGGCTGGCCTGTCGCGTTCGCGCCCGTCTGCATCGAAGGATAAAACGGGCTCGCAATTGACCTTTGCAGAAACGCGCAGCTCGGTGATGAGGCTTCCAGCGGATCCGTGCAGTCAACTGTGCCGCTCTGATCGCTCTGCCCTAAAGGCTGCTGGGCCGACTGACCTTCTGGAAATCCCTGCGTTTGTGCGTTCAGGTGCAGCGCAGCTGCCAAAATCGATGCGTACAAAAAGGGCGCGAATTTTTTCTTCATAGCAAGCGCTGCACGGGACACGGCAAGAACGTTTCAGCCCCTGCCCGAGGCAATCCAGCGACGAAAAATACGTTGGTTGCGTGGTCAGAGTTTAGCATGTTGAATAGGCGAATATTACAGAAGTCACATCGGGCGAACCGTTTTCGATCATGTTGACTGCTCTGAGTACAAAAGTGGCACGCGCGGATCATCAGGGAAATAAATTGCTTTGTCTGTGTTGCCTGACGGGTATACTGCACAGCAGGAACACGGCACGGAAATAGTTACGTTTGGGTAAGTGGCTTCATCGGCCGATGCCGGATCAGCTTCGACTTTCTGGTTTACTGCGTACGCCAACAATAACCAATGCTGCAGTGTGATGGGTGGAATGAGCTCGCTTTCATTCGATTCTTTATTCCCTTCGGAAACCGGGAGTACTTCAGAAAAGAGGACCGGCCAGACGCAAGGCGGTACCATTGCCGACGTCACGTCTTTGCCCGCTCGGTGGAGCGATCCCCTTGCTGAGCTGGATGCAGATTCACGAACGCTGAGCGAGGCCAGCACCTGGGTGTTGTCACCCACCCGGCGTGCCCTGGAAATTGCCGTCTCGCTGGTGGCGCTGATCATTCTTCTCCCCCTGATGGCCGCGGCCGCGCTGCTGGTGCGCTTCGGCTCCCATGGTCCGATTCTCTTTCGTCAGCGGCGTATGGGCCGCAACGGCCGTGAGTTTACTCTCTACAAATTCCGTTCCATGCGCGTCGAAGACGAGTGCGGTTCCTGCATCACGGTCGTCGGCGACAGCCGCATTACGCCTGTGGGCGCCTTTCTCCGGCGCTACAAGCTCGACGAAACTCCGCAGTTCTGGAACGTCCTGCGCGGCGATATGAGTCTGGTCGGCCCCCGGCCCAAGCTTCCGCATCACGAAGCGCTGCACATGGAGAGCCGCCCCGGAATTACCGGCGTTGCCACCCTCGCCTTTCGGCGCGAAGAGGAACTGCTCTCCAATATTCCCGAGCAGGAACTGGATTCCTACTACGAAGCCAACATCAAGCCGGCGAAAGCGCGGATGGATAAGGACTACATCTGCACAGCGACCTTCGCCAGCGACATGAACATCCTCTGGCGCACGGTGACCTCCTGTCTCTTCGGTTTGCAGGAGCCGCTGGAGCACCTCGAAAAGATCATCGCCGTGGCGCAATCGGAACGCCACACGGCAGATGCGGTGATGCTGTCGAGATCCGTGGCCACATTCCGGCCTGAGCCCCGCGTGCCGGAACCTTGTCTCGGACCCGAACTCTGATTTCCTGATCCAGGCGAATCCCATGCAGGCACCCTGCATGGGATTACTTGTCTGTTAACAGCTGCTTCTCCCTGCGCCGAAAAGCTTTCCAGCACCCAAAAGACAAGCCATGGTTCCACTTCGGTACTGTGCGTTTCTTTCTGGTACGAGCGGCACGCTCATCTGACCAAAGTAATCTCATGTTCGCTCCTCGAGCCTTCAATAATCGGCCTGTCTCGCCGCTGCGGCCGGCTCTGCCGCCGGTTCCAGCTCAACCTCGCGGGATGCACGAGGACCGTCCTTGGACCACCGCCAGCAGGTTGTACTGCCCTCAGAATCCCGCCTGGTCGAACGCCGATCTGTCGCGCCACCACGCGCTTCCTGCGCCAGCCTGCGCCGGCGCGCCGGCGCTGCCCTCGTCATCGCGCTGCTGCTGACAGCCGCCGCCTACGCGCAACAATCCCTTCAGACTCGATGGCCATCCGCTCAGCAGCGCTCCTCCCGTTTTCTCCAGCAGCGCACCGCGCTTCCCGACGGAGAGAATCCCGCGACCGTTCTCCTGCGGGCTCGCGCGCAGCACGCGGCGATGGTGCGCGCCGCATTACAAGGCGCCGTCTCTTCCTGGCAGGCAGTTGGACCGGCGCAGGTGAACACCTCCACCTTCGGCGTGGTGACCGGCCGCATCACCAGCATCGCCGCCGACCCCGCCGATCCCACCGGGAACACCGTCTACCTCGGCACCACCGGCGGAGGCGTCTGGAAATCCACCAACGCCGCCGCTGCCCCATCGTCAGTGCTCTTCACTCCGCTCACCGATGACCTGGCCGCATTCTCGTCTGCGCCGCTCACCTCCATCAGCATTGGAGCGGTCACCGTCCAGCCCGGCGGCACCGGAGTTTTGCTCGCTGGAACCGGCGACCCCAATGGCGCGACGGACTCCTGGTATGGCGCCGGAATCCTGCGCTCCACCGATGGCGGCAACAGCTGGACTCTGATTCGCCGCACCCTGCAGGCGCCGAACGGCTTCTCCTGGAACTTCAATGGAAATGCCTTCGCCGGCTTCGCCTGGAGCACAGCCAATCCCGATCTCGTCATCGCCGCCGTCAGCACCTCCACCTACGGGCAGATGCTCAACGTGACGAACAGCCTCGGCACGCTCGGCCTCTATTACTCGCTCGACGCCGGAGCCAGCTGGCAGCTGGCCACCATCGAGGACGGCTCCAGTGTCATTCAGTCCTCCCAGACAGCAGCCGGGACCGGCAACGCAGCCACCGCGGTCATCTGGAATCCGGTCCGCCAGCGCTTTTACGCCGCTATACGTCACCATGGCTATTACGAATCTGCCGACGGCATTACCTGGAGCCGCCTGGCAACGCAGCCCGGCGCCAATCTGACTCTCTCTCTCTGCCCCACGAACTCCGCCTCCGCCGCATCCAGCGCATGCCCGATCTACCGCGGCGCGCTCGCGGTCCAGCCGGTCACGGGAGACATCTTCGCTCTCACCGTCGATCAATTCGATCGCGATCAGGGCCTGTGGCAGGACGCCTGCAACGCCAGCGGCGGCCGCTGCGCTTCCGGCACCGTGCAGTTCGCCACCAGGATCTCCGACGCAGCGCTCGACAGCACCTCCGGCGATGGAACCATTCCGCAGGGCACCTACAATCTGTCGCTGGCCGCGGTTCCCTCGCAGCAGGACACGCTTCTCTTTGCCGGGGCAACCGACATCTGGCGCTGCAGCCTCGCGAACAGTTGCTCCTGGCGCAATACGACGAATGCCGAAACCTGCGCCTCCGCCCAGGTCGCGCCGGCCCAGCACGCCGTGGACTCCACCTTCGGCGGCACCGGGATGCTGTATTTCGGCAACGATGGCGGATTGTGGCGCACGCAGGATGCCGTCAACCAAACCGCACAGCCCTGCTCGTCGGACGACGCGACACATTTTCAAAATCTCAATGCATCGATTGGCTCGCTGGCCGAGGTCGAGAGCTTCAGCCAGGATCCGGGGAACGCTTCCATGCTGCTGGCCGCACTCGGCGCGTTGGGCACCGCCGCTCCCGCGTCCTCCGGTCCTGCGTGGAATCAGGTCCTGAACGGCGAGGGGAATTTCGCCGTCATCGATCCCACGAACACGCAGAACTGGTACGCGACCTCGGAGTTTGGCGTCGGCATCCATGCGTGCACGCAGGGAACCGCATGCGACATCGCCGCATTCGGTGCTGTCGTCGGCGAAGCGCAGGTCAACAACGACGTCCAGACGATCCCCGCACCGTGGATTCTCGATCCGCAGGATTCCTCGAAGCTGATTCTTGGCACCTGCCGCGTCTGGCGCGGACCCGCCAGTGGCGCTGGCTGGAGCGCGAGCAATCTGCTCAGCAACAGCCTCGACGGCGACACCGCGCCGAGCTGCAACGGCAATGCGGAAATCCGCTCCATCGCCGCCGGCGTGAATACTGCATCCGCAGCCGAGCGGCTCTACATCGGCATGGCCGGCGCGGCGGATGGCGGCGGCCTGGTCCCCGGCCACCTCTACACCGCTGCGGTCGACAGCGCCTCCACGACATCCACCACAACGTGGACCGACGTCGGCCTCTCCCCGGTCACCAATTCCACCGTCCTGCATTTCAATCCCGCCGGAGCCGATGTCTCCAGCCTCTACGTCGATCCGCACGACCCGACAGCCCAAACCATCTACGCCACGATCCAGGGCTATCAGGATCGGGTAACGAACGCGCCCAGCGTCTACCGCTCCACCGATGCCGGAGCGCACTGGGCCTCTGTCGCTTCGAACCTTCCGTCCGCTCCCGCCAACAGCGTCGTCGTCGATCCCAGCGATGCCAACGTCGTCTATGTCGCGCTCGATACCGGCGTCTACTACACCAGCGACATCGTCTCCTGCACCCTGGACCAGCATGCCTGCTGGAACGTGCTCGGTATCGGCCTGCCCACCGCGCCCGTGACCAGTCTCGCCACCTTCAACTCCGGCGGTACGCAACTGCTGCGCGCCGCTACTTACGGCCGCGGCATCTGGCAGATCGGCCTGGTCACCGCCGGCACGGTGCAGACCACCGCCACCCTCACTCCCGATCCGCTCATCTTCCCCGACCAGGCGGTGCAGACCGCAAGTCTTCCGCAGACACTGACCCTCACCAACACCGGGGCCGTCACCCTGAACGTCGCTTCGATTGCCATCACCGGCGACTTCACCGAGACGGACAACTGTGCAGGCCAATCCGTCGCGCCCCAGAGCAGCTGCACCATCAGCGTCACCTTCAATCCCTCACAGATCGGCGCACGAACCGGCTCGCTCACGGTCTATGCCAATATCGCCTCAGGGCAGATCGCGGCGACGCTCACCGGAAACGGACTGGCGCCTGCGAGCGTTGCGCTCCTGCCCTCTGCGCTCAGTTTTCCCGCCACCACCGTCGGCTCCACCTCGTCCGCGCAGATCGTTACCGTCAACAACAATGGCGGCCAGAGCGCGGCGTTGCAGAGCAAAACCGTCACTGGCGACTTTCTGATCACTGGCGACACCTGCGGCAACTCTGTGTCCGCCCAAACCAGCTGCAGCCTCTCCATCGCTTTCCGCCCCACCGCATCGGGCACCCGCACCGCAGCGCTCACCGTCATCGACAGCGTCGGCACGCAGACCGTTCCGTTGACCGGAACCGGAGAGACTGCAGCGACCGATACGCTCTCGCCCCGCTCTCTCGCCTTCGGATCGCAGACGACCGGAACGACGAGCGCCCCGCAGCAGATCACCGTCACGAATAGCGGCGACCAGGACCTGACCAGAATCGCAGTCAGCGCATCCACCGGCTTCACCGTCAGCAATCAATGCGGCGCAACGCTGCAGGGCCACGCCGCCTGCGCCCTGCTGGTATCCTTCGCGCCGATCGCGCTAGGCCCGATCTCGGGCACGCTGACTTTCACCGACCAATTCGGAACGCAAACCATTCCCTTGACCGGCACCGGCCTGCTTCCTCCGGGCGTTTCCGCCAGCCCCGTCGCTGTTTCCTTCGGCGCGATTGCGGTGGGCTCCACCAGTTCCGTGCAAAGTGTCACCGTCACGAACAACGGCGGCTCGACGCTCCAGAACCTGGCCGCTACGGTGACCGGCGTCTTCGCCCTCGCGACGAGCAACTGCCCCTCCACGCTCGCCGTCGGAGCGAACTGCCAGCTCGGCATCACCTTCTCGCCCACCTCTGCCGGCAACGCATCCGGGGCTCTCACGATCTCCGCGTCGAATCTGGCGCGCAACGTCTCCGTGCCCCTCTCCGGCTCAGGCCAGGACTTCAGCATTGCCGTCACCGGCTCCTCCTCCGCCCTGGTCACCACCGGCCAGACCGCCACCTTTGTGCTCCAGGTTGCGGGCATCTCCGGCAGTTCCGGCACCGCGGCCATCAGCTGTACCGGAGCGCCGAAGAACGCGACCTGCACCGCAAATCCAGCAAGCGTCGCCTTCAGCGGCGCCAATACTTCCACGGTGACGGTCTCCATCGCCACCGGAGTGCAGACGACGGCGTCCGCGCGCTGGAAGACCGCACTTCCGCTACTCGCCCTGTTCGCTCCAATCCTCTGGCTCGGTGCTCGCCGTCGCGCGCTCGCCGGCCTCGGCCTCGTGCTCGTCGCCGTGGCGCTCCTCATCCCGAGCGGCTGCTCCGTCAACGCCAGCGCCGGAGCACCCGGCAGCGGCTCCGGCGGAGGTGGCTCCGGAGGCTCCGGTGGAGGCACGCAGTACGCCACGCCACCCGGCGCGTACACCCTCACCGTGACCGGAACCATGGGCAACATCGCTCATTCCACGGCGCTGAACCTGACCGTGCAGTAGAAATATCCGCTCAGACCAAAAGAAAAGCCGCTCCCGAAGGAGCGGCTTTTGTCTGCTCTGAGGCCTCGTTATTCGTGCGCCGTATCCACAAACGCCCGCAGCTTGCGCGACCGCGAGGGATGACGCAGCTTGCGCAGCGCCTTCGCCTCGATCTGCCGGATGCGTTCGCGCGTCACCTGGAAGCTCTGCCCCACCTCTTCCAGCGTGTGCTCGGAGCCATCTTCCAGTCCGAACCGCATCTTCACCACGCGCTCTTCGCGCGGTGTCAGCGTGCGCAGCACCTGCGAGGTGTACTCCTTCAGGTTCACGCTGATCACGGCATCCGACGGCGAAACCGCCTGACGATCCTCGATGAAGTCGCCGAGGTGTGAATCTTCCTCTTCGCCAATCGGCGTCTCCAGCGAGATCGGCTCCTGCGCGATCTTCAGCACCTTGCGCACCTTGGCCACCGGAATGTCCATGCGCCTGGCGATCTCTTCCGACGTAGGCTCGCGTCCCAGCTCCTGCACCAGCTGCCGCGACGTGCGGATCAGCTTATTGATCGTTTCGATCATGTGCACCGGGATACGAATCGTCCTCGCCTGGTCCGCAATGGCGCGCGTAATCGCCTGCCGAATCCACCACGTGGCGTAGGTCGAGAATTTGTAACCGCGGCGGTACTCAAATTTGTCCACCGCCTTCATCAGGCCGATGTTGCCTTCCTGAATCAGGTCGAGGAACTGCAGTCCGCGATTCGTGTACTTCTTCGCGATCGACACCACCAGGCGCAGGTTCGCTTCGATCAGCTCCCGCTTCGCCTGCTCGGCGTCCATGTCGCCCTGGATCATCTCGCGCTGCGTGCGCTTCAGCTCCGCGATCAGCACGCCCGCTTCTTCTTCCAGCTTCTCCAGATCCGTCTTGCAGTTCTTCTGCTGGCGCCGGTACTCCTTCTTCAGCTCCTCGCTGCGGCTCTGGTCGAATTTCTGGTCGAGCGACTTGATCTGCCGCTCCAGCGTGCGCATCGCCTCGACGGTCTTGTTGACCTTCTCCAGCAGCCGCTTGCGTTCCTGGTTCGTGTACTTCAGCTCGCGAACGATCCGCGAGACCATCACCTTCTCGCGCGCGATGGCCCAGCGGCACTTGCGGTAGTCGCGCGGCTTGGCCTTCTGGTTGATGGTCGCCAGCTTCTCTTCGAGCTGCTGCGCCTTCTTCTGGTGCTTCACCAGCGTGTCAATGCGCGTTACCGTCTGCCGCACGCGGTTCTGCACCACCTCTTCGGTCAGCTCTTCATCGTCGAAGATGACCACTTCCTTGATGTTCCGCACGCCGCGCTTCAGGTCTTCGCCCAGCGCGACAATCTCCCGAATCACCACCGGCGAGCGCGAAATCGCCTTCAGCACGCGCAGCTGGCCGCGCTCGATGCGCCGGGCGATCTCCACTTCGCCTTCGCGCGTCAGCAGCGGCACCGTGCCCATCTCGCGCAGATACATGCGGACGGGGTCGTTCGTCTTCTCCAGCGTCCCCGGAGTCAGGTCGAGTTCGACGTCCTCGCCCTCTTCGGGCTCAAACTCGTCGCGCTCCCCCGCAATCTTGGGGCCGCCTTCGAGGATGTCAATGCCCTGCGTCCCGATCGTCGTGATCAGGTCGTCGAGATCGTCGGGCGAATTCACGTCCCCCGGCAGAAGGTCGTTGACCTCGTTGTAGGTCAGGTATCCCTTCTCCTTGCCCGCATCGATCAGCTTCTGAATATCCTGTTCGTACTTGTCGTCTATCGCCAAGCGGATGGCTCCCCGCGTGAAATTTTTCGGATCTGTCTCACCTGGAGTGGACGAGGTGCGGTCGGGGCCATAATAGGCGCAACCCGCTTCGGCTCAATGGCCTGCGGGGATGAAGGCGCACGTCTGCCCAGGACGTTCAGAATACCACGAAAATACCCTAAATCCGGCAATTTGTGCCAGTTCCGGGTGCCTTCCGGCGAACGAACGTCGATTCCTTTGGGACAAGTCCTCATTCCGTTAGATGTGGAAATCGCTGAATTGTTTCATCAGCAGCTTCCGTCAGGCCGAAATTGCCACCAGCCACCCGGTACCATCGGTTTTCCCTGCCGGCTGTTGACCAGCGGCCACGGGCTACACTCTGGACCATGGACTCCGACTTCTCCCGGCGCGTGAAGGAGCAGGCCGACATCGTGCGCATCGTCGGCGACTACGTGCGCCTGCGCAAGGCCGGAGCCCAGAACTACAGCGGCCTCTGTCCCTTCCACAAGGAGAAGACCCCCTCGTTCAGCGTCCATGCCGGACGCCAGTTCTACCACTGCT
>DATEPN010000262.1:0-3793 GCA_035273225.1 Acidobacteriaceae bacterium
TCGCCATGCCCGACGTGAACCACACCTTCCTGCGTGGCCATCGCATCATGGTGCAGGTCCAGAGCAGCTGGTTCCCGCTGACCGATCTCAATCCGCAGAAGTTCATTGATACGTGGCAGGCAACGCGCGCCGACTTCGTCCCGGCCACCGAGCGCGTTTACCACACGCCCGACCAGGCCTCCGGGCTCATGCTTCCTGTTCTGCCGCAGTAGCCCGGCGGCTGTGGCGATGCGTAGAATGAACCTCTCTCGCAGGAGGTCGCATGGCCGCCTTCGCTCACGATCTTCGTTTCGCAATGCGCCAGCTGCGCAAGGCGCCGGCATTCACGACAACGGTCGTGCTCACGCTGGCGCTCGGCATCGGCGCGACCACGGCGATGTTCTCGCTCGTCGAAGGCGTGCTGCTGCGGCCCCTGCCGTTTGCCCATCCCGATCGCCTCGTGGTGCTTGGCGATCACATCGGCAACGCGCCAAATCTCGGCATCACCGGTCCGGAGATCGCGACCTACCGCGACGCGACGATAACCTTCCAAACCCAGGGCGCGTATGACGTGGCCACCTACGAACTGTCAGGAATCGCGGCACCGGAGATGCTGCACGGCGCTCGCCTCGCCGCGTCTGTATTTCCCACGCTCGGCGTCCCGCCGCTGCTCGGCCGCGTCTTCACGCAGCAGGAAGACACAGGCCACGCGCCCGTCGCGGTCATCAGCTACGCGTTTTGGCTGAACCGCTATCATCGCGATCCGCACATCCTCGGCACGACCGTCACGCTCGATCGCCGCAACTATACGATCGTCGGCGTCATGCCGCGCAGCTTCGAGTTCCCACTGACGCCGGGCCGTCTCGATCAGGCGCAGATCTGGGTTCCGCTGAGCCTCACCGCCGACGAGCTGAGTGAAGAAGCCAAAAGCGCGTGGGCCTTTCACATCGTGGCCCGTCTGCGCGACGGGGTGACCGAGGAGCAGGCCTCCCGCGATGCCGCCCGCGTCGCCGAGCAGGTGATGCGCGATTTTCCGCCGAATCTGAAGGCCGTGCACATCCGTGGCGATGTGCGCCCCTTGCGTGACGCCGTGGTTGCCGATGCGCGTCCGCTGCTGCGCACGCTCTTCCTCGCCGTTTGTATTGTTCTGCTCATTGCCTGTGCCAATGTCGCGACGCTGCTCCTCGTCCGCGCTCTGCGCCGCCGCCGCGAACACGCGGTTCGCCTGGCGCTCGGAGCGCGCGCCGCAGCCCTGCTGCGCCAGTCGCTTGCCGAGGGGCTGGTGCTCAGTGTGGCCGGCGGTCTGCTCGGCCTCGCCTGCGCGGCCGCTCTGCTGCGCCTGGCCCTGCACCGTCTGCCGGAATCGATGCCGCGCATCGATGCCATTGCGATGGATCCCGTAGTCGCCGGATTCGCGTTACTGCTCGCCATCCTTACCGGAGTGAGCTGCAGCATTGCTCCGGCGGTGGCGGCTGTCCGCACCAATCTGCTCGAAGGCCTGCGCGATGACGCGCGCTCCAGCAGCGGCAGTGTTCGCCAGGGCTGGCTGCGCTCCGCTCTGGTGGCTTCGGAAATCGCGATCGCCTTCGTGCTGCTCACCGCCTGCGTGGCGTTTGTGCGCAGCTATCAGAAGATGCTCGCCGTTGATCCGGGATTCCGCCCCGAGCACGTGCTCGTTGCTGGTTATCAGCTGCCGTCGTCGCAGTATGGCAAGTCCGGCGCAACGGCTGAGTTCCTGCATGCAGTCGTCGACCGGCTCTCCGCGCAGCCGGCGGTCGCCGCCGTGGGCATCACGAATGTTCTGCCGGAGCTTGGCGGCGGAGGCGCCGGTGCGTACACCATCGAAGGCGCGCCGGTTGCGGGCTGGAAGCTGCAGTTCGCGCCCTTCACTGAGGTTTACGGCAACTACTTTGCGGCCATGCGCATTCCGCTGATTGCCGGACGCACCTTCACCGAGCACGACCGCGCCGCCGCGCCGCTGGTCGCCATCGTGAACCAGTCCATGGCACGCCATGCCTGGCCCGGTCAGAACCCCATCGGCAAGCGCCTGCACATTGGCAATCCCAGCCACCATCTGCCGTGGGTTACGGTCGTCGGAATCATGGCGGATACGCGCATCGGCGCGCCCGATCAACCCGCCGGCGATCAGTGGTATTTCCCCATGGAACAGCCTGCGATCCTGGAAGGCGACGGCGCGACGGGGATGCTCAACGCCCCTGCCGGTTATGTCGTGCTGCGCTCCAGCCTGTCGCCGGAGCAGATGATTCCCGTCCTGCGCTCGACCATTGCGTCTATCGACCCGCAACTGGCGCTCGATCCGGTGCGTCCGATGACGGAGGCCATCGCGAATGTCGAAGCGCCGCGCCGCTTCAACACCGGCCTGATCTCCGCTTTCGCTCTGGCTGCCTTGCTGCTGGCGGCCATGGGCATCTACGCAGTCGTGGCCTTCAGCGTCTCGCAGCGCACCCAGGAGATCGCGATCCGCATGGCGCTGGGCGCACAGCGCAGCGCGATTGCGCGCCTCATTCTTTCGGACGGTGCCAGGATCGCGCTCCTCGGCTGCGGCGTCGGCATTCTGGGCGCGCTGGCCGCGTCCCGCAGCTTGCGGGCGTTGCTGTTCGGCGTGAGCGCGACAGACCCCTGGATCTACGCCGGGTGCTTTGCTGCCATGGTCGCGTTGGCGCTGCTCGCCTCCGCACTGCCGGCGCGGCGCGCTGCGGCCGCCGATCCGGCCGGGGTCCTGCGCTCGGTCTGAGCCGATTACTTCGTGTTGTTCAGCGCCTGCAGAACCGCTTCTACCCCCGGTTTGGAATTCTTCAGGTATTCGCTGACCCGGGTACGCTCATCGGGCGCCAGGCTCGGCGTCAGCGCGAGGATGCGCCGCATCGTTGTCGCTACGTCGTCCACCAGATTCATCATGCGAATAGCTTCGCCGGAAAGGGGCATAGTTCTCAGTCGACCTCTCTTGTCATTTTCGGCCACGCAGTGGATTTCGGCAAAGGCGTCCGTTCCAGCGGAGATGCGCCGCCGCCGCGAGACGATGCCAGCTCAGCGATGGCCGGTGAGCTGGGGCTCCCAGTGTTTCATCTCTTCCAGATAGATCTTCGTGTAGTCCAGGTAATTCCGCGCGTACTGCAAAATCTCCTCGAGATCGTCGGAGATCAGGTCGCGCCGCACCTTCCCCGGCACGCCTGCCACCAGCGAACGCGGCGGCACCACCATGCCTTCAGGGATGAGCGCCCCCGCCGCAATGATCGACCCCTCGCCGATCTTCGCGTCGTTCATGATGGTCGCGCCCATGCCGATCAGGCAGGTGTCCCCGACCACGCAGCCGTGGACCGTCGCATTGTGGCCGATGGTCACAAAGTCGCCGACGATCACCGGATACTTGTAGCGCATGCCGTGCAGCACCGCGCAGTCCTGCACGTTGGAGTGCGAGCCGATCCGGATCGAGTGCACGTCGCCGCGCACCACCGCGTTCATCCAGATGCTCGAATGGTCCCCGAGCACCACGTCGCCGATCACCTGAGCGGAGAGGTCGACGTAGCACGTGGCCGGGATGACCGGGGTATGCCCCTGGTACGAACGGATCATGCAATTAGTCTAGCCCGGCTGCGGTTGTGCGAAGAATGGCCATTTTCCCCTCATCAACGCTCCCCATCGTGGTTCTGCCCGGATCACCGGGCCGGCCCAATCGCCGCCACCGGCGCCGACGGCACGGCCGGAGAAGTCTCCGTCCCGGTCAGCGGCGCAATCCGGCGGATGCGAATTCGAAAAATCTCCGGACCCCGCTCGACGTACTCCCACGCAAGTT
>DATEPN010000263.1:0-2616 GCA_035273225.1 Acidobacteriaceae bacterium
CGTTGCCGCGCAGGATGCGCACGGAGCCGGGCACGTCATCGAATGCGGGATTCACCACGAGTTCGGGGCCGATGCTGCACATGCGCAGTTTCGATCCGGCAAGGTTCAGGTAGTTGCGGCGCTCGAAAACGTGATCGGAGAACTCATTGCCCGCAGCCATTCCGATCCGAAACGGCATGCCGTCGTCCGCAATCAGGTAGATGGCTGCAACCTCGGCCTCTTCCCCGCCGTCTTCGGCATAGCCTGGAATCGGCAGCGGGCCGAAGGGCGCCTGAATCATGGAGCCATCGCCCTTGTAGAACCACTCCGGAGCGATGCCCACGGCGCCGGGATCGGGACGTCCGTGCTGGCGGCCCCACTCAAACATGCGCATGCTGTCGGTCATCTGCGCCTCGGGCTGGGCGGCCGCTGCACGATGCATCGCCTGCCGGTCGCGAGCGCTGCCGAGGTGCGTCAGTCCCGTGCCGGAGACGAGGACACGCTGCGGCTCGCCGGGCCAGTCGATCGGCGCGAGCAGCTTCCAGTCCGATTTGCCGTTCCACACTGCGTCGTACTGCAGCGCCTCGTCGGAGAGCAGTGCGTTCGCCGCGTCGGCGAGATTGCCGCCGTTGCGGACTGCCCGTTGCGCCAGCGCAAGGACGGAATCCACATCGCGCAAGAGCACGAGATCAGGCTCGCGCACGACGGCCACGGCTCTTCGCGATGAATTGGCGATCTGCACCAGATGCACGGCGTCTCCTCTACTCGATGATGTGGAACCGCTTCAGCGACTCTTCGTTGACGGTGAGGCCAAGGCCCGGGAGCGAGTCGTCGAGGTTGATGTGGCCTTTGTCCGGCACGGGTTCGCCATCGAAGATGTACCAGAACAATTCGTTGCCCACCTCCACATCGACTTTGGGGAAGAATTCCGCGATGGGGGAGTTGAGGCTCGCCATGACGACGTGGTAGTTGTGCATCTGCCCGGCATGCGGCACGACGGGAATCTGGAAGGATTCGGCGAGGGCGCAGACCTTGCGCGCCTGACTGATGCCGCCGACACGATTTGTGTCGAACTGAATGTAGTCGAGTGAATTGGTCTCGAGCAGTTCGCGAAAGCCGAAGATGGTGAACTCATGTTCGCCGCCGGCGATGGGGATGCGTCCGTAGCTCTTGAGCTCGCGGTAGCCGCGGGTGTCATCGGGAATGACGGGTTCCTCGAGCCAGCGCAGGTTGAAAGGCTCAAGCCGCGGCAGTATGCGCTTCGCGTAGTCGAGCGTCCAGCCCATATAGGCGTCGGTCATCAGATCGATGCTGTCGCCGATCACCTCGCGTACGGTGCTCACCAGCTCAATGTTCTTCTGCATGCCGGCGGCGCCGTCCAGCGGTCCATAGCCGAAACGCAGCTTCATCATCGTGTAGCCCTGGTCCTTATACTTCTGCGCCTCGGCGCGAAGCTCATCGAGCGGCATGGCGTAGAGGCGGCTCGCGTAGACGGGAATTTTGTCTTTGGTGCGGCCGCCGAGCAGGCGGAAGACGGGCTGCTTCGCATCTTTGCCGAGAAGATCCCAGAGCGCGATGTCGGCGGCGGAGATGGCCGCCATTGCGACGCCCTTGCGGCCAAAGGCCAGCGTGCGGCGGTACATCTGCTGCCAGAGGTACTCGACGTCCCACGGATCTGCGCCGATGAGCAGCGGCTTGAGATAGGTATCGAGCAGTTGTTTCGTCACCAGCGGAGAGAGCGCGGCATTCCCGAGTCCGACCAGTCCTGTATCGGTGAATATCTCAACGAGCAGCCAGTTATGAAAGGCGAAATTTCCCATCGAAGCCTGGCGGAACGCAACGAGATCCATGGGGTTCGTGCAGAAGTTCGGAGGAAGAGGAACCGTGGGGCCTTCCCACTGGACGACACGCGTGCGGACTTCGGTGATTTTCATGCAGGGCTCCCGATGTGTGCGATATCGATCGCGCGAAGAGGTTGAATCCTGCCGCCACGCAAAAGAATTGCGGCAAAGCCGATGAGGTGAAAGCTGCCAACGGCAATAAATAACACGCCGTAAGAGACGCCGTGTTGGAGCAGGAATCCCGCGATAACGCCAAAGATGGCGCCGCCCATGGCTCCTCCGAAGCCGATCAGCCCGGCAACGGTGCCAACCAGATTCAGGGGGAAGATGTCGGCGGGGAGCGTCATGACGAGTCCGGACCATCCCTGTTGCGCGAAAAAGGCGACACTAAAGAGGGCGAGGGCCATCGAGACGGGCACCAGTGAAACGAGCATCACGATGGGCATCGCAGCCGCGCAGCATCCGAGCGCGATTTTGCGCGCCGCATCGAGAGAGCTACCGCGGTGGAACAGTGTCGACGAGAACCAGCCGCCCAGGAAGCTGCCCACGCCGGAGGCAGCATAGGGAATCCACGCATAGTAGCTGACCTGGCGAATGTCAAAGCCGCGGGCGTCGTAGAGGTACTTTGGCAGCCAGAAGAGCAGGAAGTACCAGGCCGAGTCGCTCATAAATTTCGCGAAGACGAATGCCTGGACATTCGGCAGCCGGATGACATCAAGCCATCTCATGCCGACGCCGGGCGTGCGCGCATCGATAGGTTCAGCCGCACTGGTTGTGCCGCTGCCCCGATAGGAGA
>DATEPN010000264.1:0-2488 GCA_035273225.1 Acidobacteriaceae bacterium
GAGGCCGGAAGAGGTGAGAAGGATGCTGCTGGTGGAGAAGAAGTGGGACGATAGCGTTCCTGGAAGGGTGATGTGAGCGAGCGGCAGCAGTGTGAGTTCTTCCTGGTGCGGTATGTGCCGGATCCGGTGAAGAACGAGTTCGTGAACATTGGCGTGGTGCTGCGGGAAGCTGCGGAGGGCGGAGCGGCGGCGGTGCGCTTTACGCGCGACTGGGGCCGGGTGCGCTGTGCCGATCCGGACGCGGACATCGCCATGCTGGAGGCGCTCGAGGCGGAGGTGCGGCAGCGGCTCGGCGCGCAGGAGACGAGCGGAAAGCCGCTGCTCGAGGTAATGGAGGATTCGTTTTCGAACCTGATCCAGATGACGGAGGCGAAGGGGTGCCTGGCGGAGAACATGGCGGCGGAGATGGACGCGCTGATGCGGCTGTATGTGGAGCCGCGGAAGGAGCGCGCGCGGCAGGCGGTGAGCGCGCGGCAGGCGATTGTGCGCAGCATGCGCTCGAGCTTTGAGCGCGCGGGGGTGTGGGATCTGATGTGGAAGCGCATTCCGGCGGCGCAGTACACGCGAGCGGGCGATCCGCTGAAGCTGGACTGCGGGTACCGGCCGAATGGCGTGGTGCGGATGTTTCATGCGGTGTCGCTGATGGGCGATGTGGAAGTGGCGAAGGTGCTGGCGTTCAGCGCTCCGGCGCTGCGGGCAGGGCTCGAGCGGGTGGAGAAGGCGGAGCTGGAGCTGACGGCGATTGTGGAGCCGCTGCGGGATGGTGAGGGCGAGGTGAGCGGCGCGGCGGAGGCGGTGGAGCAGTACCGGTTTGGCGTGGAGACGATGGAAGCGCAGCAGATTCGGGTGCTGACGGTGGGGGATCTGGGGCGGGTGGCGGAGGCGGCGCGACGAGAGCTGAGGGTATAGCGGATAGCGTTTAGCGGATAGCGGACAGAAACGGCAAGGGAAGGCATGGCGGGCGCCATGCCTTTTCTATTTGCGGCGAAAGAGAAGGAGCGGAGACGACGTGAAGATCAGAGAAGGGTGGAAGCAGGCGCTGGCGCTGCTGGGGGGCGGGCCTGCGCGCAAAGAGGAGCCGGCGCACCGCAAAACGGTGGCATTGCCGTCGGTGCTCACTCCGTATGCATTTCCGGGGCGGGCGCTGCCCAAGCCGACGCCGGCGAACCTGCGGCGCTTTGCGGAGACGCCGGTGGTGCGGCGCGCGATCAACCTGATCAAGGACCGCGTCGCTGCGATGGACTGGCAGGTGCGGCTGAAGCGCGACGCGGGGCAGGTGGAGTCGGCGGAGGAGCGCCGGCGCATCCTGCGGCGGTCGCTCGAATTCCCGAACGCAGCGGATTCGTTTCGCACGCTGATCGAGCAGACGATCGAGGACGCGCTGGTGGGCGGCTTTGGGGCGATCGAGATGGAGCTGACCGAGGATGCGCAGCGGCCGTTTGAGCTGTGGCCGGTGGACGGCGCGACGATCCGGATCGATCCGAAGTGGGACGGCAGCCCGGAGTCGGTGCGGTATGCGCAGGCATCGGGGCTGGCGGGCACGGAGATGATTCCGCTGCTCGACAAGCAGCTGATCTATGTGCGCATGAATCCGCGGAGCCACACGCCCTTTGGTTTGGGGCCGCTGGAGGTGGCGTTCGAAACGGTGAATGCGTTTCTGAGCGCGCACCAGTTTGCGGGCAAGCTGGCGAGCAACGCCGTGGTGCAGTACGCGCTGTGGCTGAACGGGACGACGCCGGCGCAGCACGAGCGGCTGATCCGCTGGTGGCAGGACGAGATCGAGGGCACGGGGCGGGTGCCGCTGCTGACGACGGAGCAGAAGCCGGAGGTGCTTCGCTTTGCCGCCGGCACAGATGCGGACCTGCGGCTGAGCTGGCAGGCGTTCCTGATCCGGATGATCGCGAATGCCTTCTCGCTGCCGCCGATGCTGCTCGGGCTGGAGCAGGATGTGAACCGCTCGACGGCGTCGGAGATGCTCGATGAGGCGTTTCACAGCGCGATTGTTCCGCTGGCGCGGCTGATCGCCGAGCACCTGACGCGCGATCTGTTGGCGAAGCGGCTGGGCTGGCCGGAGTTCGAGTTTGTCTTCAACGATCTGGAGGCGAGCGACGAGACGCAGGAGGTGCAGATGCAGACCGCGCTGCTCGGGGCCGGCGTGCTGACCGTCAACGAGGTGCGGGCGATGCGGGGGCTCAGTCCGCTGCCCGCGGCGGGAAAGGAGGAGCGATCGGCGATCGGGGGCCAGTGATCAGTGATCAGAGATCAGGGATCGGACGTCGAGGATCAGGGATCAGAACGGGACAATCTGCACGGGAGAGCGAATGAATTTGGAAGCTATGGCAGTAACCCTGCCGGAGGTGGCGGGGCATCCGAACCGCACGCCGTTCACCGGAGTGCTGACGCTGGTCGATGAGCCCAGCACGAAGCCGCCGTCGGGAGCGCGCGGGCATCGCGTGATCCTGACGCGTGCCGCCGCGGTGGCTGCGCT
>DATEPN010000265.1:0-2723 GCA_035273225.1 Acidobacteriaceae bacterium
CGAGGACGGGGCAGGCGAGAACGAAGGCATACTTCGGGGCGACCGTGCGCTATGCCAATACGGCGGGAGCGGAGCGGACGGTGAGCATCGTAGGCATCGACGAAGTCGATCTTAGCCGGAACCACATTAGTTGGGTGTCACCTCTGGGACGTGCATTGATGAGGTCGGCCGCGGGTGACAGCGTCATTCTCCAGGCGCCGGGCGGGACAGAACACCTGACGGTGCTGGAAGTGCGCTACGAACGCATTTCTGTGGAACCCTTTCGTGAACCACCTGGATCTGAAGAGTCAGCAAAGAGGCGGGGTCGCCGACGCACACATGACGAAGAAGAGACGGAACGGACAAATTAGTGATGGGCGACGACCGCCATAAACGACCCTCGGCTTTCGTCTCCAGCACCACCCTCCGCCCCCGTGCTCCACGAGCGCCGCCTCAGCAGCGCAGGAAAACATAGCTCGAACAAGTCATCTGCTGTTGCTTTCGCTCTCGGGGCGGCCTGCGCCGCCCTGCTCTGTCTGGCACGCCGCCGTCATCCCGAGCAGTTCAGCAGCGCCGAGATCCGGAAACAGCTGCGCCAGATCCACGAGGATCTCTTCCTTCAGCGCCGGCTCACGGTCGAATCCCGCCAGGTCCTCAACGACGCCCACCACCGCATCTGCGCTGTTCCAAAAGCCCTCGAAAAACAGCCTTGGTAAATCCCACAAAACCAATGGCCGGACCTCCTCGATCCGGCCGTTCTGAAAGGGGATGGGTCAAGAAGCAGGTGAAGCCGACGCAGCCGCGGTCCGAAACAGCCTATGCGGGCGGATGAGGAAAGTAGCTCTTGCATTCCCTTCCAGCGGGGCATACTGTACGGAACCTCCCCTCCTTTTGCTCATTTGGGTCTCCGCATGATTGCAGACTTCAGGAAGCTGATTCTCGGCCTCGCTTTGATTGCGGGGGCCGCGGCGGTATTGCTGTATTCCGATCTCGACTCAAGACGGATGGAGGTCCAGAGCAAAAGCCGTGTTCTGCGGGTGGCAATCGTGCAACAGATTTCCATTCCAGCTCTGGATGATGGCGTGACCGGCGCGCTCGCGGCGCTCAAGGAGCGCGGATATTCCGAAGGCGACCGAATCGAGGTCACGAAGTACAACGCTCAGGGGGATGTCAGCACGGGAAACGCGATTGCCAGGAACGTGACGAGCAGCAACTTTGATCTGATCCTCTCGTTCTCCACCGTCAGCCTGCAAACCATCGCCAACGCCAATCGTAATGCGACTCCACCACGGCGCCATGTCTTTGGTCTCGTCAGTGATCCTTATGCGGTCGGCGTCGGCGTCAGTCGCGAAAACCACCTGAGCCATCCTCCGTATATGACGGGCGTGGGCAGCCTGGCTCCGGTGCAGGACGCTTTCGAGCTGGCCCACCGGATGCAGCCTGGGCTGAAACGCGTCGGGCTGGTGTGGGATCCATCAGAAGCGAACTCTGTGGTGACGACAACTGTGGCCCGGAAGGTTTGCGCTTCGATGGGCATCACGCTGGTGGAGGCCAATGCGGAAAATTCCACGGCGATCAGCGAGGCGACTGCTTCTGTGCTGGGCCGCGGGGTACAGGCGATTTGGGTCAGCCCTGATCTGATTGCGTCGCACGGCAGGGAGCTGATTATCAGCAAGGCCAGAGCCGCGAAGGTTCCGGTCTTCACATCGATCCCGACCAGCGGTGGCTCCGGGGCGTTGTTTGAACTGGGGGCCAACTACGTCGCGATCGGCAAGGTGGAGGGGAATCTCGCCGCTGATGTACTCGACGGCCGCGATCCTGCGGGGATTCCGGTCGAGAACATCATGCCCATCACACTGAACCTGAACAAACTGGCTCTGAAGGGGCTTCGCGAGAAATGGACCATTCCCGACGAGGTGGTGGCGCGGGCGAACGTGGTTGTGGACGCGAACGGAGTCCACGTAAACCATCCGCCTGCTGCGGTCGCGAGAGCGGATTCCTCTGTACCCGGAGCACCCAGGTGAGGGCGCAGATGGTGCATGCTGCAACGGCGTCTCGCGTGAAGGAGACCTGCTGATGGAAATTACTCAGCATGCCGCGGGCGAATTGCTGGAGATCCGACTGAACGGGCGCATCGATGCACGCTGGGGCGAGCACCTCAGGAGCACGATCGAAAATGCTGTTCGGGCCGGCTCGCACCACGTGGCGCTCAACTGCTCGGGCGTGGACTACATCAGTTCCCTGGGCATCGGCGTGATTGTGACCCAGTACAAGCTGCTGAAGTCGGTGAACGGCACTTTGATCATCACCGAGCCCAGCAAATTTGTGCGCCAGGTTCTGGACACTGTCGGACTGGCCGGCATTCTGATCGAAGGCGGAGAACCGCCATCTCGTGCCTTCGCCGCTGTCAATCGAGACGTTCGCGGCGGCGCAGCCTACGAAGTCTATCCACAGCAAGACGCACAGCCGCTCACGTGCACCCTGATCGGCGAACCAGCCAGACTGACGAGCACTGGCTTCAGCGCCGCCGATTGCCGATCCGTTGCGTTTCCCTCCGGGACCTTTGGCCTGGGGCTTGGCGCTTTCGGCAGGGATTTCGATGACTGCGAGAGCCGGTTCGGAGAATTCCTTGCTGCGGACGGCTGCGCTGTTGTGCTGCCGACCAGCGACCATGACGCCGTTCCCGACTACCTCGTCCAGGAAGGCAATCTGATTCCAGGCGTTGAGATGCTGTACGGCGTTTC
>DATEPN010000266.1:0-19617 GCA_035273225.1 Acidobacteriaceae bacterium
CCAGCAGAAGCGACCCGGCCAGCAGCGCCGCAGCAGACAGGAGCAGCAGGGGCAGGCGTTTCATGCCTTCTCCGCCAGCGATGAATCAACGACAGCCAGATGGCTGTGCCGGCCGACATACGCAACTTTGGTGATGCCCAGGACGCTCTGCAGCTTTCCTGCGGGAACAACCATGGGTCCGGAGTGCGGGGCGGTTCCGGGTGCAGGCTGAGGAAAAGCCGTTGATGCTGCGGTATGAAAGGTCAGACTGCCTTCCACTTTCTGGGCGACCTGGTGAATGTGGCCGTTCAGCACGGTGACCGAGCCAAAGCGCTTGAGATACCCGAGGGCCTGGGCTCCGTCCTCTGTGCCCCATCCCCAGTCGGGATAGACCATCCAGAGCGGGATGTGTGCGAAGACGACGATGGGAGTGGAGGACGTATGCGCCGCCAGATCGTCTTTGAGCCAGGCAAGCTGATCCGGTCCGAGCTTGCCCATCGCGTCAATCTGCAGCACGTTGTTGAGGCCGACGAAATGGACGCCCTTGTGCGTAAAGCTGTACCAGCCTCTGCCCCTGGTTCCCTGCCCGAAGCGCTCGTGGTAGAGAGCGCCGTCGTCGAGTGCAGTGTCGTGTTCGCCGGGAACATAGAAGATGTGTCCGGCGCGGGCGCCCTGGACGATCTGGACGGCGGTATCGAATTCACCCGGTTTCGACGATTGCGTGATGTCGCCGGTGTGGAGCAGCAGGTCGGGCTTGGTGGGGAGACGATTGATCTTGTCGATGGCCAGCTTCAGCGTACCGGTGACATCCTGATTCGCAGCTTTGTTAAAGCCGATGTGGCTGTCGCTGATCTGGACGAAGCTGAAACCGCCGTGGGCTGCCGTGTCCTCGGCGGAGCCGGTGGCGGCGAACAGCTTCGAGGCGGGGACTCCGCCGACCATGGTCCAGAGCAGGCCGGTTCCGGCCCAGGCCATGCAACTGAGGAATCCACGACGGTCAATACCGTCCTGGTTCTCAGGAGCGGGAGCGGATTCGCTGCGGGTGTGGCTTTCGGGTGAGTGCTGCGGGCGAGTATGCTTCACGAATTCTTCCTCCACGGTCGAAAACGGAGATTCGGGGAAACTATTCCCGACGTGCGGGGGAATATTTTGGGGCTGCGGCTGTTCTCTTCAGCAGGAGGATCATGGTGCTGCTACGGTGGCGGCAGAAGAATCGCGAGCCCGCGGCGGCAGCGCCCTCGTTTGCCGATCTGGCGCTGCCCCTGCTGCCCTCGCTTTACAACGTGGCTCGCTGGCTGACGCGCGATGCGGGAGACGCCGAGGACCTGGTGCAGGAGTCGCTGCTGAAGGCGCTGCGCGGATTCGAAAGCTTCGAGACGGGCACGAATTTCAAGGCATGGATCTTTCGCATCCTTCGCAACGCGTATCTCACGTCGCGGAGCGGACTGGCCGCGATGCGCACCGTCGCGCTGGAAGAAGAACTGGAAGAAGACAGCACCGTTCCGGAGAGCATCGTGAACCGCCGTACGCCTGAGGCCGAGGTGATCCGGATGCGCGATGCGGATGCGCTGCATGCCGCGATGGAGAAGCTGCCGCCTCCGCTGCTGGAGGTGCTGCTGTTGTGCGACGTCGAAGAGATGAAGTACAGGGAGATTGCCATGGTGGTGGGGATCCCGATCGGCACGGTGATGTCGCGCGTCGCACGCGCACGCGGGTTCGTGCGGAAGGAACTGCAGGCGCAGTGGAAGCCAACGCGAGAGGTGGGCCGATGACGGATCATCTGACGGCTGCAACGCTCACCGCATTGGCCGACGGCGAACTGCCGGCGGAAGAGGCGGCCGCCGCCCGGGAGCATGTGGATACATGCCTGCCGTGCGCTTCGACGCTGGTGGATACCTGGCTGCTGAAGTCGTCCGTTGGCAAATCGGGCCATCGCTACAGCATGACCGCGCCATGCGAGGAGCGCCTGCAGAAGATCATTGCCGGGGAGGCGCGCATCGCGGCCGCACCGCGGGCTTCCTCAGCACATGCGCGCCGGAACTGGACCGCGTTTTCCGGATGGGTCGCCGCGGCCGCAATGTTTCTGGTACTGCTGAGCTGGACACTGATGCAGTTTCGAGCACAGCGAAGCGGCATCAACAACGCAGAGATGGCAGTGGCCGCTGAGGCGAGCGATCTGCATATCGCGATGCTGGCTTCGAGTGCCCAGCCTCAGGTTGTGTCTTCGGACCGGCACACCGTCAAGCCGTGGTTCCAGGGCAAGCTGCCCTTCAGCTTCAATCTGCCGGAGACCCTGCCCGCTGATATGCACCTCGATGGAGCGAATCTGGTTTATCTGGGCGATCGGCCGGTGGCGCAGCTGCTGTTCAGCATCGGGCGGCATCGCGCGTCGGTCTTTGTTGAACAGACACGCACCGCACAGGCGATACAACTTTCCCGGGCCGGATTCCACGTGATTGGCTTCACGACCGGCGATCTGGAGACGATCGCGATCAGCGATGTGGATCCAGGCCAGCTGCGCGCACTCGCCGATGCGGTGCGAGCGGCACAGTGACCCCAGGACGTGGTAACGCGCGCCGGGCAGTTCCCGCCCGGCGCCGTCATTGGCTTATTTCTTCAGCGTGTAGACGACATGGATCGTTGTCTTCACTTCGATCGGCTCTCCATTCAGCAGGAAGGGCTTGTACTTCCATTGGCGCACAGCCTCAAGAGCTGAGTCCCGCAGCTCCTTTGGCCCTGAGGTCACCTCCGGGCTCAATACGCTGCCTTCTTTGCTGATGACAACGTCAATCAGAACCGTGCCCTGGATTCTTGCCTTCTTCGCCTCGGGCGGGTAGACAGGGATTGGTCCGCTGATTTTCTGGCCAGCCATAACCTTCGACGAGACTGCGACGGGAGCGTTCGGGCGCGCAGGGGGGTGTTCGCTGGCTTGCGGAAACGCGTTCACGTTGACGCGCAGCGCCAGAGCCGACGCGCATGCGCCTGCTCCAAGGGCAAGGCATGCAGCCAGGGTAACGGTTCGCCGCACGCCGCGAAGCTCGGTTCGTCTCTCGGTCAGATTCACGAGTCTCCTCTCCAGGGTGTTGGTATCGAAGATGCCGATGGTATGTGGGGTTCGGACTGGCGCTCCCACAGTCAGGAGTGAGGCCAGGCGCAGCAACGAGCGCGCGTACTGTTTCCGTCCGGCTATTTCGGCCGCCATCTGATCGCAGACGATCTCGCGGGTTTCCATGAGCCGCGCGCGGGTGAGTGCCAGCAGCGGGTGATAGCTGAGGGGAAGCGCGAGAGCTTCGTAGATCAAATTGCGGAGGAAGTCGCGCCGGCGGATGTGCGCGAATTCGTGAGCAAGGATGGTTTGAAAATCCGCGACGGCCATGCCGCTGAGCATGCCGGCCGGCAGAACCACGAACCTGCGGCGCAGGCCCATGGTGACCGGGGAAAAAACGCGTGATGAGGTCAGGACCGCGACTGAGCCAACTCCGAAGGCAGCCCCGAACTCAGCACGGCACCGCTCCATTTGCTCGGTCAGCAGCGCCGGCACGGCCTCCTGCCGGATGACAGCGAGGCGTGTCCACCGCCAGAGAAATCGCACGACAAACCACAGAGTGACGCCGACGTACGCGACGGTCACGACAAGGAAGGTCCAGGTCGGCACGTGGATGCTGCTGGAGGCAACGCCGGCACCCGTGATGACGGATACCTTCGCTTCGGCGGCCGCATGCGGAAGCACCGACGACAACGAACGCAGCCAGCCCAGGGGCAGCACGGAGCAAGCCGGCAGCAGGACCTGGAGCATCAACACCGCGACCCAGACGCGATGTTCGGCGGCGGCACTGACGCGGCGCAGGGCACGCGCTGCGATCCATCCGGCGACGAACAGAAGCGGGACTTGCCAGACGGAATTGACCAGGTACGACAGGATCCAGGATTCGAAGCTATTCATCTGGCGGCTCCTCCTTCTCAAAGCGCTCGGTCAGTTCGGCGAGCTTTTTGGCGTCGATCTGGCGGCTCTTGAGAAGACTCATGACCAGATCTTCGCTGGAGCCGCCAAACATGCGATCGATGAGGTCGCGAACGCCCTGGCCGAGCACTTTCGCCTGGCTTACCCGCGCAGAGTAGACATACGCGCGTCCCTCGAGATCGCGGCGCAATTTTCCTTTGCGCTCCAGGATGTTGAGCATGGTCTGCACGGTGGTGTAAGCGAGGGGCGGCTTGAGTTCCGCCTGCACCTCGCTGACCCTGCTGGCACCGCGCTGCCAGATGACCTGCATGATGCGCAGTTCCAGTCCGGTCAGGGCCGGGGCTTTGGGCTTTTTCACCGCAGGACCTCCTAATGGATTAGGAGATTAATCCTGACGACCGCGAATTGTCAACTAAGGCCTTAGGACTTGAGGGCATGAAAAGGCCGTCCTCCTGCGAGGACGGCCTCGTTGAACCAGGCTCGGCTCAGCCGCAGCGGTGGGGCGACTCGCCGGGGTAATTGCCCTGCACGCACGGGATGGCGCTCAGGTATTCGTAAATCGCGCGCAGGTCGTTGTCGGAGATGGCCCGCAACGTTGGCCACGGCATGATCTGCAGCAGATCGCCGTCGAACGGCGGCGGCACGCAGCTGGCGTTCGGCGCTCCGGTGCAGGTGGGGTGCAGGTGGTCATCGTCCAGACCGGTGCGGATGATATGGATGAAATCAGCAAGACTGGAGCCGCCTTCCGGCAGTCCCGTGGAGTCCGGCGTGAGGTTCCGCGAGATGATGTGCGCAGAACCGGGGATGAGCGGACCGAAGTCCCGGCCGCCGCCCAGATAGGTAGCAGGATTGACGCGCATGGGCTGGTTCATATACGGATTAGCGCCGCGCACGAACTCGGTCGGCGGTCCTGCAGAATGGCAGCCATTGCAGTCACCCACGACGTTGACGTAGTAGCTGCCCAGACCGACGAGCGCCAGGTTCTTGCCCGTCAGGTTGAGCGGGACAGGGGCAGCTGCCAGGCCGATCTGGATGCGCGAATCGCCATTCGGCGCGGCGGACTGCGCGTTGACACGGGTGGGCGGGGAGATTGTACAAGCAATCAGCACAGCGGCCGTCACGGCGCAGCCACTGGCAATTTTTAACCAGAGTCGGGTCCTCATGTGTGTTCCTTTCGGCTTCTGCGCTCGGGTGGGGGAAGCCCTGGGGCGGCAGCACTACGGTTTCCTGGTTCCGCGCGCGTGGGTGCCGCGTTGACGCCCATGATGCGCGAATGCTTTCGGGGAGGAAGCGATAGTACACACTATGAGGGGCGGTGTCGAGAGGGCCGTCAGGGCGCCAGTTCAGCGCCATAAAGGACGGCGCGGTTTCGTCCTGCGGATTTGGCCTGGTAAAGAGCGAGATCCGCTTCGCGGAGCAGAGCCGCCTCGGAATCGGGCTGCACTGAGGTGACTGTGGCGCCGACGCTCACGGTGAGCCGGACCTCAACATCGCCGGCGCGAATTGGAGTTGAACCAATCTCCAGGCGGATCCGCTCTGCGCTGTGCCTTGCTTCCTCCGGGCCGCACTCGGGCAAAATGACCAGGAACTCCTCGCCGCCGTAGCGACCGCCAACATCGTAAGGCCGCGTGACAGCGGTAATACGGCGTCCGATTTCCTGCAGCACCGCGTCGCCGACCAGATGACCATGGGTATCGTTCACCTGCTTAAAGTGGTCTACGTCCAGCAGCAGCACAGCTATGGGCGATCCGGTGCGCAACATACGCGCGACCTCCCGGTGCAGAGCGTCGAGCAGGGCGGCGCGGTTCCAGAGGCCGGTGAGCGCATCGTGCGTGGCCTGGAAGCGGAGCTTTTCCTGAGCCGTCAGAAGTTCCTTCTGCACAATCATCAGGTTGGCCAGGGCCTCGATCTTTTCCTGATGAGCGGCCTCCGTCTGCTCCCGGAGCTTTCGGGACTGATCGAGCTGAGCCCGGATCTGGCGCGTTTGTGCGTGTACCTGCCGGCTGAGGACAGCATTCCAGACGATGACGATGAGCGTCAGGCCGGCCAGAATCCCTGCCACGAGAAGAGCGTGCCGCAGCGTCCACCAGGGCGGCGACTTCAGCAGCTTCACATCCCCTGCCGAGCGGAGCAGGACGTTCAACTCACGGGGGTTGTGATTATTGTCGGTGTGGACGACGCAGATGCCGCTGACCCGCACGCGACTGCCGGGCTCGAGCGCGGCGATCTGGCCTGGATCATCATGGGGCATGACTACCAGAAAGGAGGTGCCCTTGTCATTCAGCAGCAGCGTCTCGATCCCGCGCGGGCCGGGAGACCGGTCCACGAGCACGCCTTCGGTTTCGATCGGCTGAGCGTCCCATTCGCCGGACAGCGATTGGGAAGCTGTGACATGCACGGGCTCCGGGACGGTAGTCCTGCCCATCCTCCGCACCGTTCCGTGGTCGAGATAGACGGTATATTCGCCGGTTGCGGGAAAGCCCACGACGTCGACGAAATCGCCGATCTTCAGAGAAGCAGGTTCCTGGCTGGTGACGAAGATTCCCCGCCCCGCGCCCATGATCGCGAAATTTTCCGAGCCCCAGGTGTAGGTGACGACGCCGCGTGTGTGAACACGGTGACCGCTTCCTCCCTGCCCGGGTAATCCGATATTCGGCACGTCGATGAGCGGCAGCGCGAAGGGGTTCGGTGCCGGGGGGTCCAGCACCTGGAGGTACGACAGGTCCGGCATGAACAGGTTGGAACCGACGAGGAGGTTTCTTGCGTTGAAGTGGTTGTCCAGAACGGCACGGAGCCGGACTCGCGCGTCCACAAGGGAGAGGGGCCCGTTATCGCCCGCGGCCGCCGTGGTGACCTGTACCTGATCCTGCCCGAAGGCAAACGTCAGTACGATGTGCTGCGTTTGGCCAGGCGCGGGGACGGCGGCTTCGACGACACCCTCTACGGCAACCCACTGCGCGTCGTAGCTTCCCGAAGAGAGGCGGTCGTAGCTCTGGAGAGGCACCTGCGGCAGCGGAGTATGGCCGCGCGGGCGTATACGCGCATGCGCAATGACCGGAGCGGGCGCCGCGGGGCCAGTGTTCCCATCCAGGATGACAAGATCTCCAGGGCGAAGACCATCGCATTCTTCGGCACCCGTTTCGGCACGAATACCTCCTGTGGCGTCCAGAAGAAAGACGGTGCCGGGACAGGACTGAACCCAGGTGATCTGGGCTCGCTCGAGATGGACGGGATAGCCGCGCGCAGCGTCGGAGGGCGTAAGAGTCCGCACTTGCTGCACCGTGTGCAAAGGGGGCGAAGGCGGGGCTAAGCCCGCGGCCCGCAGCGCCGCAAATGCGAGGATGAAAGCGCAGTTGACTTGCGTGCATCGCCGACGAATGCGCTCTGCACCCCGGAGCCTCCAGGGGTGCAGCGTGCCCTTGTTCCCACTCTCTGGCCCTGACGGCATCGTTCGATCGTGCGTGGTCCCGGTCCCGACAGACAGGGACAGCCCTCATGTTCCTTATCCGCGCAGTGTAACTCGCAGTAAAGCACGATGTTATCGGCAGTTTTCGAGCCAGGCTACCCAAAGTACTGTTTTCGTGCCTACTGCGCACCAACCAGTACTGTTTATCGGCTATGAACGGCTGCAGCTTGAATTAGAAATCCTGGCGCAGAAATGAGGTGAAGGAGAACCAACTGGAAGCAGTGAAGGGTTGATCACTCGTGCTGTTGCAGCGAACGGGGCACGGGCGACGGCAGGTTCGCCGTCGCCCGTGGAAACTACCGCTACTGGTTCGAGACGGCGTCGTTCGCCAGCTTCGCGCCGTTTGCATCGACAAAGTCGTAGTCGTTCCAGCCCGTGACGGCGGGATCGGCTGACTTGTCGGTGATTTCCATCCGCAGCGCGTCATAGGAAACGCCCTGCGTCCGGCTGACGTTGAAGGTGATGACGTTGTCCTGTCCTGCCGGATTCAGCGCGCTCGTCGGCCACTGGAAGACGACCCACTGATACGTTCCCGAGAAGCCGCTGCGGACGATTCCATCGGCATTCTTGTGGTTGAAGCCGGGCCATGTCAGTGGCTGACCGTTGAGCGTCGCGATGACGCTGGATTCTGTCGCAGCCAGGCCAACGGAGAGCGCTATGTACTGGCCCTGCCCCTTCTGGTCGTCCGTGGTGGTGAAGTGCACCTGCCAGTCCGGAACCGGGGTAGACGAGCAGGCGCCGAAGACGCCGCCTCCGACGTACGACGGGCAGAGGTAGTTGTAGCCATCATTGCCGGTATCGGCGGGATTGTAGATGGCGGCATACAGGTGGGGATAGAAGACGTGCCACTGGTTGTAATTCCACTGGCTGAGGTCATTGGTGGCCGGAGTGGAGCCTACCGGTGTTGCGTAATAGTCCACTGCTCCCTGATGCGCGGCAAAGTCGGCCCAGTAATTCCAGTTGCCCCAGAACTGACGGTCGTCCTGCACGGAGTTGCCGAGACGAGCGGTGTACTGGTCGGCGTAGCTGGTGTCGAGGTCCTCCGGATTGGTGACTTGCCCGTGCAGGAATTCATGCGCGGAGCGGTCCGCGGTTCCGATGGTCCAGATGGGCGCAAAGGTGCTGAAGTTTTCGGGAGTCAGGTTAACGGAGAGATGAGTGGTCTGATTCGCCTGGACCGCGACGCCGTCCTGTCGTAGTTCACCCCATTGCCCCAGGTTATAGACCGTCAGCCGATAGGTGCCGGGCGCGACGCCGTGGAAATTCGCGTACCCGGCTGGATTGATATTCACCCAGTATTGCGTGCCCGCATGAGAATACTGCACGTTGGTCGTTGGATCGCTGAGGATGGCCCAGGCCTGATTCAGCGGCAGCCCCGAAGCTCCGGCAACCTTCACCGTGACGTCTCCACGCGCAGTGGAAGGCGCGTAGCCGTTCTGCACGAGGATGCTGTCGGTGTCGTAGCCCGGCTGCAACTGGCTTGCCGCGGTGAGCGCTTCCTGATAGAGCGCAGCGGGGGTTTGAAGGGTGCTGTTGAAGGCGTTCAGATGGTAATAGAAGGGGCCGTACAGGCGATGCATCGGCGTTCCTGCCGGGACCGGGAAGCTGATCTGGTTATCGAGGTGGTTGGAGTACGCCTCCATGATGAGCAGGTTGCCGGTGAAGATCAGATCCTGCTTGGTGGGGCCGCCGGTCAGCGACTCGGAACTGGGCACCACCATCCACTCCGCCATGGTCGGACCATATACGCCCTCCGCTTTGTGGAGGTACTCGTAGCTGGAGTAGTCGTACTTGGTGTAGAACTCGCGCCGGAATCCGGCGGGCAGCGTCAGTCCATGGAGATCAACGGTTGCGTCCTGGACGTTGCGCCCGGACTCGGTGCCGCCGAACAGCACCGCATTGGGCATGGGCACCGAGGTCGCGCCAAGATTCGACAGGCCCGTGTTCACGGAATAGGTGTTGGTGAACTGCGCCAGATCGCCACGCACGACCCACTGGATCTGCCCGATGCTGCCCGCGATGTCGGTCGCGCTGTGGTCGAGGACGAAGTAGACGTGTACGCCCGGATCGTTGGCAAACATGATGCGGTGATGTTGCCACGTGAAGGGATTCGTCGAACTGGACGGATATTCGACCCACCAGTCGATGTAGCGGCCGTTCGGATCCATGTAGTAGCCGTTGGTCGGCGTGCTGGTGCCGGGGCCGACATTGTCCATGTAGAAGCCCTTGGGACCATTTCTATTGGTGTTCGTCTGGTCGATGATCTCCTGGTTGGGGAACGCCGACCAGTGCATGCTGAAGATGCGGCCGTCGCTGGGCAGCCAGTCTACGGTGAGCACGCCGTTGCTGATCTTCCAGTCGGACGGATTGCTGGTATCGATGGAGATGGGGCTGGTGGTCTGAGCGTGGCCGGGCGCAAGGGCGAGAAGCGCCAGCGCGACGGTGCCTGCGAAGAGAGACAGCTTCATTGCGGGGAAGCCTCCTGAGCGGATTCCGAATTGGGGCGTCGCGAGGTGACGGGGATTCGCGACCCGGAGCAAAGTACTCTGCCGGGCATAGAGATGTCAATTGGGGAACTGTTTCCATTACGACACAGAGGTCAGTCCACACAAAGTCAGCGACTTAGCGAAGGCGCGAATTGGCGCTGGAAATGGGCAGGCGCCTTCCTGCCCGGGAGGTGCCGAAAATGCCTCCCTATTCCGTGCGCAGGGCCTGCATCGGATCCAGACGAGCCGCGCGCCAGGCGGGGAGCAGACAGGCAAGCATCGCGACGAGCAAAAGCGTAATGGTTACGGCCAGAAATACCGTCACGTCCAGCGGCTTTGTTGCGAACAACAGCGACTGGATGAGCCGAGTAGCACCGAGACTGGCGAGCAGTCCCAGCACCAGGCCGAAGAGTGCAGGACGCATGCCGTCCAGCAGAAGCAGCCGCATGACGTGATCGCGTTGTGCACCGAGCGCCATGCGCACGCCTATCTCGGTGGTGCGCTGCGTGACCAGGTACGAGAGAACCCCAAAGAGTCCCACGGCGGCAAGGAGGACGGAAAGCGTTCCGAAGGCGAGCACCAGGCTGGCAATAAAGCTGCTGGTTTGCGCCGCCTGCCCCATGATCTGATCCATGGTGAGGACGTGGGAGACGGGCAGCGTGGGATCCAGCTGCGCGAGCACCTTCTGCACGGGCACCGAGAAGGCGAGCGGATCGGAGAGCGTGTGTACGGCCAGCGTGTACTCACGATCGAGCGCTCCGGTGTAGACCGGGAAATACATCGCGGGCTTCGCGGGCTGGTTCGGCTCCCAGAGCGTGTCTCCCACGACGCCGACAATTTCGTAGGTCTGCCGAGTCGGGTTCTCCCATTGCGTGACGAGATGTTTTCCGATTGGGTTTTCGTGCGGGAAATACTGCGCAGCCAGGCCGCGGCTCACGATGACATAGTGCGAGCGACCGAGACGGTCCTGCGCCGTAAAGAAGCGGCCCTGGAATAACGGAATCCCCATCGTCGTGAAGAAATCCGGATCGGCCATGCGCTCGAGGGCGTCGGGCATCGGCTTACCCGGCTCGAGCGGCGGATGCTCCGGAACGGTGAATACATCGTCGCCGCCATAGCCGCCGCCCGGCACGACATTCGTCAGGCCCGCGCTGCGCACGCCGGGCAATTGGCGGACGCGCTCGAGCAGCGACTCGGTGAAAGCAACGACCTTCGCCGGTGTGTCGTATTGCTTCTGAGGAAGGTCAAACTGCAGAGTCAGGATGTTCTTCGTTGTTGCTCCCACATCGGTCGTGCGCATGCGGATAAAACTCTTGAAGAGCAGACCGGCGCCGATGAGCAGAACAACCGTCGCGGCAATCTCGAGCGTCAGCAACCCGCGTCGCATGCGGGCGTGCGCCTGGCTTCCCTGGACCGCGCGCGAAGTGTCCTGCAGCATGGTGAGGGTATTGCGGCGGGTCGCGAACAGAGCGGGCAGCAGGCCGGCAAGGACAGCCACGACCACAACCAGCGCGAATGAGGAGGCCAGCACCAGGCCGTCGGCGTGGATGCTGTCCGCGCGGGGCAGATCCTGCCATGAATGCACGAGCCACTGGGTCGCGGCAAGGGAGAGCGCATATCCGATGGCCCCACCCACAAGACAGATCAGCAGCGACTCCGTCAGCGCTTGCCCGATCAGCGTCGAGCGCGCGGCGCCAAGAGCTCCGCGGATGGCCGTTTCCTTCTGCCGGGCAGCGGCACGCGCTACCAGCAGGTTAGCAACATTCAGACAGCCGATCAGCAGCATGCAGGCGACAGCGCAGAGGAGCATGATCAGAGGCCTTCTGACATCCTGGACGACATCGTCGAGCATGGGACGGGAGACCGCATCCTCAGCGACGGGCTCGTTTAAATGCTCGCTGTGGATTCGCTGCTGCACGGCCTCCACCTGGCTCATGGCATCGGCCAGGCTGACGCCGGGCTTCAGCCGCGCGACGACATGGCTGAAATGAAAGTCGTGGTGCGTCAGGAGCTCCGGCGACATACTCGACGCGTACGGCACCCAGACCTGCACGGTGGCTGCCGGATAGGCGAACCACTGGGGCAAGACGCCGATGATCGTATACGCGTTGCCGTCGAGCCGAAGCTGCGAGCCAATCACCGAGGGATTGCCGCCGTAACGGCGCTTGAAGAGACTCCACGAAAGAATGGCGACGCGATTGGCGTTGGGGTGATCTTCCGCTTCGGTGAAGGTGCGTCCGAGAGCCGGCTGCACACGCAGAACGGAGAAGAGATTCCAGCTACCGCCCGCCGCTGTGACAACCTCGGGGAGCTCGGCGCTGCTGCCGGCGAGGTTGTACTGCAACCAGCGCCATGCCGCCATATCTTCGAAGCCATGCGTCTGCGATCGCCAGTCGTAGTAGTCGGCGGGGGAAACCACGTTGTAGTTGTTGCCGACGCCGTTATCGAAACTGCGGAAATGTTCATAGACCATCACCAACTTGTCCGAGCCGGGGAACGGCAGCGGCTTCAGCAGCACGGCGCGCGTGACGGTAAACAGCGACGTGGTCGCACCGAGACAGAGCGCCATGACGAGCACGGCGGTGAGGGAGAATCCAGGCGTCCGCAGCAGGGTGCGGGTGCCGATGCGGAGGTTGCGGAGCAACTGTTCGGCCCATGCCCAGTTCCAGGCCTCTCGCGCCTGCTCGCGCAGCACGGTCGGATTGCCAAAGCTGCGGAGCGCGGCAGCGCGTGCCTCGTTCGGCGACATGCCGGCCGCGACATTCTCCGCGATTTGCTGGTCCAGATGAAACTGCAGTTCGGCATCGAGACGCTCGCCGGCACGTCCCCGCTGCAGAATCATCTGCAGCCGCATTCGAAGTTTTTCCATCCACCGCATAGGCACCGCCTGTTTGTGCTCTGCTCAGGCCTCGTCGATGACCAGGTCGATCGCAGCTGAGAGCCGATTCCAGTTGGCCGTCTCCTGCTCGAGTTGTTTCCGCCCCGCAGCCGTCAGTGAGTAGAACTTCGCCTGGCGGCCGGTTTCGCTCTCCATCCATTTCGCGCGAATCCAGCCCTGCTGTTCCAGCCGGTGCAGCGCCGGATAGAGCGATCCCTGCTGGACCTGCAGCACCTCGCCGGAAACCTGCTGGATGCGTTTGGCAATGGCCCAGCCGTGCATCGGCTCCAGCGCGACGGTGCGCAGGATGAGGAGGTCGAGCGTGCCCTGTACCAGATCATTCGGTTTGCCCATACTATGACGGTCTACACCACGCGATTGTCGACCGTCAAGGTATCGCGTTCCCTGTGCATACGGTCGGCGCGGAGATCGGTTCCGTGTTGCCCGGTTTTTTACCTGGCAGTTACATGGCAGAAATATCCCGCCTGTGCTGACGATTTCAAGCACACGATCGGCGAAATCGTGATCTCTGATCTTGCGCATGCAAACGTGGGCGGGCTGCCGTACGGCAGTTTGGTGGATATGACGCAGTCATCGGACCTGCGCACGATGCAGGAGATCTTTCACGTGCCGGCGACCACCGGCTCAAACCCGTGGCTTGGCGATGCTGCCAACGTCAACGACCTCTCCGACCTGTTTGCGCCCGGTGTGATCCCGACGCATCCATAGTCCTCTGCCATGGTGGTTACAACCGAGGCCACAGCGTCCACATGCGCTGTGGCCTCGCACTTTCCCGGACAGGAATCATGCAGGGCACCTCTGGGCGAAGATCAGCCGTCGCGGTGCGTTAGTATCGGAACAGACCCACTGAACGATTGCGCGAATCTGTACGGAGTTTCTGCCTGATGTTTTTTCTCCCGCTGGGAAGTGTGTCTGGGAGATTGCGGCGGGCGCTGTCCTGCCTGTTGCTCGTTGCGGCGGCCACCCTGGCCTGGGCCGATTCCGGCGCTGACCGGAAAGCGGCCGGAGCCGACGCCGGGGGCTCCGGCATGAGCAAAACATCCGAGTCGGCTCCTGACACGCTCATCTTTCAGAATGGCGATCGGCTCTCGGGCAGATTCCTCCGTCTTGTCGCGGGCACCATCTACTTCCACAGCGCCTATCTCGGGGATATCGACGTGAAATCGGCGGAGGTGAAGGAAGTCCGCACCGCCACCAGCCTCGTCGTCCTGGAAAAAGGCGTCTCGCCGCATGATGGTGACATGCCTGCCGGTGTACCGGAAGGCACGCTTTCCATCGTCGACAATTCCATCACTGTGCGTCCGAAGACACCGCCGGGAGCGCAGGTGATTCTGCCGGTCAAGCGAGCCGAATACATCGTGGATCGGGCGACGCTGGGCAAGCAGATCGAAGGGCATCCCGGGCTGCTGGCCGGCTGGAACGGCCAGGTGACGGCGGGCGCCACGGTTGTGCAGGCGACCCAGCAGCAGTACACGTTTACCGGTTCGATGTCGCTGGCGCGCGTGGTTCCCACGGTTTCCTGGCTCAACACACACAACCGCACGACGCTGGACTTCAGCGGGTCCTTCGGGAAGATCGTCCAGCCGCCCTACTCCAGCAACGGAGTGATGACGGGCGGGTACTCATCGAAGAGCAGCATCTATCACGCAGCCGCGGAGCGCGACGAATACTTTTCGCCGCGTTTCTATGCGCTGGGGCAAACCGTCTTCGACCACAACTTCGCTCAGGATCTGGACCTGCAGCAGATCTATGGCGCGGGGATCGGCTGGACCGCCGTGAAGCAGGCGAACCAGGAGCTGGACCTGAAAACAACGCTGCAATACGAGTCGCAGCAGTTCATCGTGGCGAACGGCATTTACAACCAGAACCTGATCGGATCGACCCTCGACGCCACCTGGGCGGCGAAGCTGCCGCTGAAGGTGCTCTTCAAGCAGCAGGTCTCCTGGATCCCCGCCTACAACAATCCGGCCGCGTACTCAGCCGGGGAGAAGAACTCGGTGACGATGCCGTTCTTCAGGAGCCTGGCATTCTCGGTGGGCACGATTGACAGCTATCTGAACGATCCGCCGCCGGCGAGCCCGCCGACAAGGCGAAACAGCTTCGAATTCACCACGGGACTGACATACGTGATCAAGTCGAACTATTAGCGCACCGGGTTCGGTGTGGACACGGGCAGTGGCGTCTGCACGAGTTGTTGCACGTCCTGCGGCAGCGGCTGGTCGGCCTGCTTCAGCAGCCAGGAAACCTGCCACATCTCCGTCTGGCTGAGGATCTTGTTATACGACGGCATGCCCGTCAGGCGGATACCGTTGTCCACCTTCCAGTAGGTCTCGCCGACCGGGTCATCGCTGACGCCAACCGCGTTGCGGTGCTTGCGCCAGAGCTGCGGCGCGTCTGGATACATGTGCGGCCCAAACGCGGAGGGATGACCGGAAAGGCCGTGGCACGAGGCGCACTCTTCGCGATAGATTTTGGCGCCCGCCAGCAGGTTCTCAGGCGTCGGCTGAATCGGCGAAGTTGACGGCATCTGCGCGTGAATGCGCTTGTTTAAGGGAACGCGCACAACCTGCTTCTCAAACGGGAAAGGCTTATCCGCGACCGCGACGGGCGCGTTGCCGAGGCTGAACCAGCACCAGACAAAGATCGGAATGAGGATGAGTCCGATGATCAGGCCCAGAATGAATTTTCCCATGTGTACTTTGCGCCTCGTTACGCAGAAAAGAGCAGGTTAGCAGGAGGGGAAAGCCGACGCGCTTGCGCGGGCATGAACAAATTGCAATGGATCCGTTGCTGCCGGGAATAGACGTTGTCGCGCTGCAAAGAGACGCAGCGGAAGTGGCTTCTTCGGCGGTTTTGCGATACGGTCATTCGCGTCAGGAGATCGCATGAACGGTTCCCAGCGCCCGCTGCTCATCACGCTTCTCGGATGGCTGCTCATCCTGGTCGGCGCAGTGGAGTTTGTTTATCGGCTGACTAAAATCCATCGGCCGCTGCATGGGGGCGATGATCTGTGGGTTCCGCTGTTCGAGCTGATCATCCTCGTCAGCGGCATCTTTCTGCTGCGCGGGAGCAACTGGGCGCGCTGGCTCGCGGTGGCGTGGATTGGATTCCACATCACGGTCGGATTTCAGTATTCCGTGGTGCAGGGCGTGATCCACAGCCTGGTGTTCCTGTTTTTTGTGTGGCTGCTCTTCCGGCCGGAGGTGAACGCGTGGTTCCGCCTCAGGCGCAGCCACGCCGCCAGAGCATGAGCGCCCCGCGGCGACGCGCATCCCCGACTTCCCTGGGTGCGACTGGCGTCAACCCGCCGCAGATGATTGAATACAAGAACGGACATCCTTTGGCTTTGAAGGCAGTGGAGGCATTCAGGTTCATGCACTTTCGCAAGTGTTCCGGGTACACTCTGTATCCGCTCTTTGCACTTCTTCTTTTTGCATCTTTGCCCCTTCGGGCGCAGGACGCGAGTCCCCAGCTACAGACGGATCAGGAACAGACGCAGCCGCAGACCACCCCGGAACAGCGCGCCCAGGTGCTTCGCCAGGCGCAGGAACGCGTGAATGCGCGGCGCCGGCTTCGCATCAGGCAGATCATCCAGGAGACGTACAGCCACAAGTACGAGTTTGAGTTTGGCGCCGGATATGAGCGCTTTCGGCCTGGCAATACCCTGCAGCACATCAGCGAAGCCAGCTGGAATGCCGATCTGACCCGCTACTTCAAAGGCAATCTGGGCATCACGGTGGAGGGCCGGGGCTACTACGGTACGGCGTTCACGCCGCAGAACCCCTTCCGCGTATATAAGCCCGGCATCAGCCAATATGTATTCCTGGCCGGACCCCGCTACCGGTTCTATAGAGGCCAGCACTGGGGCTGGACGGCGCAAGTGGAGGCGGGTGCGGGCCACGGCAATTTCGGCACAGGCACGCACGGCCTGCCTCCGGAGCTGATCGGCCTCTACAAGGATTCAACGGTCCTCAACGTTTCCGCAGGCGCTTCAGTCGACTACAACCTGGGACCCGCGCTCGCGATACGCCTGACGCCCAACTACCTGATCACGAACTACGGCAGCACCATGCAGTACAACGCCGGGGGCAGTCTCGGCGTCCTCTACCGCTTCGGGCGGAAGTAGGGGCGGGCCCGCATCCTTCGTGGTGCGGGCGTGGGCCTCGTCACACGGAACGATTCACGCCTTCCCGTACAATGTGCATGAACTGAGAAGCCATCGGTTCAGCACTGCCCACCTGCATGCATCTTTTGCTCTCAACGGGATTGCCGGCCCGCCTGCTGCTCGCCTGCGCAGAGGCCTTGTGCCTGCTTTTTGTCAAAAACGACCTGCGTCATTACCTGCGCTCGCATTACGGCGATCACACCTTTCAGAACCTCTATCACTGGCAGCTTTTCTCGTTTGACACTCTGCTGCTGACCCCGTACTTCCTCGTGATGATCGTGCTGTCCTTCTATGGGCTGCACCGCTACAAGCTGGTCTGGCAGTTCTATCGACACAGGAAGCAGGCCACGACGGCGCCGCCGCAGCAGTTTGAGCAACTGCCGCGGATCACGATTCAGCTGCCCATCTTCAACGAACAGTTTGTCATCGACCGGCTGATCGAGGCGGTGTGCCATCTGGACTACCCGCGCGAACTGCTCGATATCCAGGTGCTGGATGACTCAACGGACGAGACGAAGGAAGTCGCCCGGGACATCGTTGAACGCTACCAGGCCCTGGGACACCCGATCGTCTACCTGCACCGCACCGATCGCACCGGCTTCAAGGCCGGCGCGCTGCAGGAAGGGCTGAAGGTCGCGAAGGGCGAGTTCGTCGCCATCTTCGACGCGGACTTCGTCCCACCGCATGACTGGCTGCTGAATGTGGTCCACCACTTCGCCGAACCGGACGTGGGGATGGTTCAGACGCGCTGGACGCACCTGAATCGCGACTACAGCTTTCTGACCCAGGTTGAGGCGATCCTGCTGGACGGGCATTTTGTGCTGGAGCATGGAGCGCGCGCGCGATCGGGTCTGTTCTTTAACTTCAACGGCACGGCCGGAATGTGGCGGCGGGGCGTGATCGACGAGGCCGGCGGCTGGCAGCATGACACGCTGACGGAGGACACCGATCTCAGCTATCGGGCGCAGATCCTCGGCTGGCGGTTCAAGTATCTGCTCGATGTGGAGTGTCCGGCGGAAGTGCCCATCGAGATGACGGCCTTCAAGACGCAGCAGCAGCGCTGGGCCAAGGGTCTCATCCAGACATCGAAGAAGATTTTACCCCGCGTCTTCCGCAGTGATGTGCCCTGGAAGGTGAAGATCGAAGCCTGGTACCACCTGACGGCGAACATCAGCTATCCACTGATGGTGGTGCTGTCGGTCCTGCTGATGCCGGCGATGATCATTCGCTTCTACCAGGGCTGGTGGGAGATGCTGTTCATCGACTTCCCGCTCTTCCTGGCGTCGACGTTCTCGATCTCGTCGTTCTACCTGGTCTCGCAGAAGGTGCTCTTCCCGAAACGGTGGTATCGGACGTTTCTCTACCTGCCGTTTCTCATGTCGCTGGGCATTGGGCTGACGATCACAAACACGATCGCCGTCATGGAGGCGATCTTCGGGATCCAGAGCGCTTTCAAGCGCACACCGAAGTATCGCGTGCAGAAGAAGGGCGAGCGGTCGAAGGCGTCGAAGTACCGCAAGCGGCTCGGGCTGATCCCCTTCGCGGAATTGCTCGTCGGCTGCTACTTCGCGGTGTGCATCTGGTATGCCTGCTCCAACGAGAACTACTTCACGGTGCCATTTCTGGTGCTGTTTGTGGTGGGCTACTGGTATACGGGAATGCTCTCGCTGCTGCAGGGACGCTTTGAGCGCTGGCGCTCGGGCACGAACCTGGACGAGACATCGCCGAAGCCGTTTCCGGTGGGGGTATGAGCTGCCGCGAGCCAACGTCTCGACCTGTCAACCCTCACCGAAGTAACTGCCTCTCATGGCACGTCACTTATCTGCTGCAGGGGCTGAGAAAAGCTGGTACTTTCGCCGATCCGGCCTGATATTCTGATAATAGAGAGAAAGAAAAGCCCGCCAGCGCGGGCTTTTTCCTTTGAACAAACAGTCGGAGAGGGTAATACCGAAAAGGTATTACCCAGCAAAACGAACAGAATGAAATGCATCCGCCAACCACACCCCCGGGGGGTACATATCACCTGAGCATCGAATGCGCCTAACTCTCCATAGCTGGTCGCTATACTCGACCTGATGACCTCCCAAAAGCTGGTTCGCCTGTTGAGTGCTGGGTTGGCGCTGGTCCTGGCCGCGCCTGCGTTGTTTGCCTGGGGAAACAAAGGCCACACGATGATCAACCGGCTGGCCGTGGAGAGCCTCCCGGCGGATGTTCCTGCGTTTCTCAAGACGCCGGATGCGATTAGCGAGGATGCTTACCTCGGCCCTGAGCCCGACCGCTGGCGTTCGCGGGCTGAACCGGAGTTGAACGCGGAGCAGGCGCCGGACCACTTCATCGATCTGGAGCTGGCCGACCGCATCGGCCCCCTGCCCCGGCAGCGGTACCAGTACATCGCCGCGCTGTACGCGTACGCGGCGGCGCATCCGGATCAGGGCGCCCAGATGCGTCCGGAGCACATTGGTTTTCAGCCGTACATCACGAACGAGGTATGGGAACGACTGAAGAGTGCGATGCGCGACTACCGCACGCTGAGCGCGGCGCATCAGGATACCCGGCCGGTGGAAGCCGCGATTCTTTTCTACGCCGGATGGCTCGGCCACTATGTCGCGGACGGCGCACAGCCGCTGCACGTGACGATCCAGTACAACGGCTGGGTCGGGG
>DATEPN010000267.1:0-10183 GCA_035273225.1 Acidobacteriaceae bacterium
GGAGGCCTACCAGGAGTGGACGCAGGCCGCCGTCGTCGATCGCCTCATCTCCAACATGCCCGATGTGGTACGCGCCATGAGCGAGCCGCTGTCGAAGGTGGACAAGATCACCATCGTGTCCACCGGCGGAGACGCTGCGGGCGTTAACAAGCTCACCGGAGATATGGCGAAGATGGCGGCGCAGGTGCCGGCGCTCTTCGAGGCTCTCTCCGGCATGGATATGCGCGAACTCATGGCCAACGTCAAGGCCATGACCGCCCGCGGCGACGGCAATGGCCATGCAACAACCGCCATCGTCGATGCGAAATGAATCAACCGGGCGGGGAGCGCTGCTCTCCGCCCGCGATTTTAGGAAGGGAGATTCGTCATGGCACTCCTGGAACGCGTAGGAACATTGCTCCGAGCCAACATTAACGACCTCATCGATAAGGCTGAGGATCCGGAGAAGCTGCTCAAGCAGCTGGTGCTCGACATGGAGAATCAGCTGATGCAGGTCAAGACGCAGGTCGCCATCGCTATCGCCGATGAGCATCTGCTCGAAAAGAAGCGAGTCGAGCACGAAACATCTGTCGCCGAGTGGCAGCGCAAAGCGGAGATGGCGGTTCGCAAGGCGGACGACGGCCTGGCGCGGGCCGCGCTGGAGCGCTCGCTGAGCGCGAAGCAGATGGCTGCCGGATTCGCGCAGCAGCTTGAGGATCAAAAGGTCGAAGTGGAGACGCTGAAAAACGCTCTGCGCCATCTGGAGCAGAAACTGCAGGAGACGCGCAGCCGCTGCGATCTGCTTATCGCCGAGCATCGCCGCGCGCGCGTAGTCGGCCGGGCGCAGCAGGCCCGCGAGGCCATCGGGAAATCCGACCGTTCAACCAGCATCGATCGCATGAAGCGGCGCATCGACACCGAAGATGCCCGCAACCTGGCGACGCGCCAGCTGATGGACCACGATTCACTCGAGGACCGCTTTGCCGCCCTGGAAAGGGAAGAGCAGATCGATGAGCTGCTGAAGAATCTGAAGGAGCAGCACGCGAAGACGGCTTAATGAGCTTTGGGGTGCCCCATGTCTCCTGCCCCTGGAGACATGGGATCCTCGGCCTTTGCATTGGACTTCCGCAGTAGCTCGCACGCAATCGCCGCCTGTCCGAGCGAGATGCCACCGTCATTGGCCGGTACCGCGCGCTGGAAGAATACCTCGAAGCCGTCGTGGCGCAGAGCGCGCAAGCAGCCCTCGAGCAGGAGCCGATTCTGGAAGCAGCCGCCGCTGAGGCACACGCGTCGCAGTTGCAACTCCACTCGCATCCGCCGGCAAACCTCCAGAATGACGGCCGTCATTGTCGCATGAAAGCGTGCAGCGATCTCGCGCTGGCCCGTGCCGTGCTCTGCTTCGGAAACGAGTTGCTGGATCATGGGCCGCAGGTCTACATCGGCCGGTCCTGCGCCGGTGAGGGCAAAGTCGTAGGGCTTCGGATCTGCGCCGTTCCACGCATCCGCCGCAGCCTCCAGCATCATCGCCGCCTGCCCTTCAAAGGAGACAGAGTGCCGCAGCCCGATGAGCGACGCGACTGCATCAAACAGCCGGCCCGCCGACGAGGTCGCAATCGTGTTCACGCGCCGCTGCAGCATCGCGTCGATCACGCGCAGCCGATCCGGTGGCGCCATTTGCTCCCAGCGCGTGTCGCCGGATATTGCGCCGAACGTATCGAGCAGATAACTGCGCGCTACTCGCCATGGTTCTCGTACGCCCGAGTCGCCGCCGGCCAGCAGGATCGGACGCAGCCGCGCATATCGGTCGAAGCCTTCAAGATCCGCCGCCAGGAACTCGCCGCCCCAGATGGTGCGATCGGTTCCGAAGCCGGTTCCGTCCCACGCAACCCCGATCACCCGCCCGTCGAGCCCGTGCTCCGCCATGCAGCTGGCGATATGCGCATGGTGATGCTGTACTCCAAAGTGCTGCACACCACGCATCTTCAGCGCGACTTGCGTCGACAGATACCCGGGGTGCAGATCATGCGCGACTGCTGTGGGATTCACGTGAAACAAGCGGCACATCCGCTCCAGCGTCTCTTCAAAGAAGCGCAGCGTTTCGAAATTCTCCAGATCGCCCAGGTGCTGGCTGGGAATGGCGAAACCGGCGCGCGTCAAACAAAGCGTGTTCTTTTGCTGCGCGCCGCATGCCAGCACTTCCGCTTCGCCGCGCCCCAGCCAGATTGGCTGCGGAGCGTAGCCGCGCGCCCGGCGCAACAGCATCGGAGCCCCCTCGATGACCCGTACCACCGAATCATCGACCCGCGTGTGAATGCGCCGATTGTGATGCGCATAGAGATCGGCGATGCCGGTGAGCCGATCCTCCGCTTCGGCGTTCTCGGTAACGATCGGCTCTTCGCTGATGTTCCCGCTGGTCATGACGAGCGCCGGAGCCGAGCCCCACCGCTCGGCCGCGATACGGAAGAGCAGATCGTGCATCGGCGTGTTGGGCAGCATCACACCGGTCGCCGGATTCCCGGGAGAAACGCTCTCGGCGAGATCCGCCTCGGGCCTGCGTCGCAGCAGCACAATCGGCCGCTCCGGGCTGAGCAGTGCTGCCCGCTCCTCGTCTGATACCAGGCACAGTTCCTCGGCCGTGCTGACGTCCGCGACCATGATCGCGAAGGGTTTCTCGCTGCGCCGCTTCCTCCGACGCAACTCCTCGACTGCTGCAGGACGCCGTGCGTCGCACGCGAGCTGGTATCCACCGAGCCCTTTCCACGCAACGATGCCGCCGTCACGCAGCACGTCGGTCACGCGTTCGAGAATGGTGCGTGTGCCGGCGGTCTCATTGGCTTGGCGATCCGGCTCGGACAACAGAAGCCGCGGGCCGCATTCCGGACAGGCATTCGGCTGAGCATGAAAGCGCCGGTCCGCAGGGTTCTCGTATTCGCGGCGGCACTCCTCGCACATGGCGAACTCCGCCATGGTCGTCAGCGGACGGTCATAGGGAACATCGAGGATGATGCTGTAACGAGGCCCACAATTCGTGCAGTTGGTAAACGGGTATTCAAAACGCCTGTTCTTCGGATCGCGGCTGTCGGCCAGGCACGCCTCGCACACGCAGATGTCCGGGGGAACCAGAGCGAAGGCCGATTCGCCGCCTTCGCTCTCTCGAATGACGAACTCCGGCTCGCCGGTGGCCGCGATTTCCACACGCTGCAGGTCGCTGATGCGTACCAGCGGCGGCGCCTCCGCCGGAAGAGCCGCAATGAATGCGTCCACCGCTGCAGGCGGTCCTTCCACCTCGATGAAAACGCCTCGCGCGGAATTCAGGACGAAGCCTGCCAGCCGGTGCCGATGCGCCAGGTTGTAAACGTAGGGCCGAAATCCCACGCCCTGCACCACTCCGCGCACGCGCAGCTGCAGCCGGATTGTGGTGCTGGCGTGAATGGGCCGTTGCTCCCGGGTGCCGAATCTGCGGACATTATCTACGACCGTACTCGCAATTCGGAAGCGGAGAAGCGGCGGCTACGCTTTCACAAACTCGAGTTCGAGCGTGATGTTCACATCCTCGCCCACCAGAACGCCGCCGGTCTCGAGCGCCGCGTTGAAGTTCAGCCCGAAGTCTGTGCGGTTGATCCGGGTCGTCGCCGTAATGCCGATCCGCGTGTTGCCCCAGGGATCCTTCATCGGCGGGGTCGGGCCTTCGACCGCGAATTCGACTTCGCGCGTTACGCCGTGGATCGTCAGCGGTCCGGCGACGGCTACGGTTCCTCCTGATTTTCGCGTCACCCGCGTGGAGCGAAAGGTCAGGGCAGGGAACTTCTCCGCGTCGAAAAAGTCGGGACTCTTCAGGTGGGTGTCGCGCTGCGCGTCATGCGTATTCACGGTAGCCACGTCGATATTCGCTTCCACTGACGACCTGGAGAAGTCACTCTCGTCGTAGGTGAGCGTCCCGGTGACGCCGGTGAACTGACCACGGACGCTGGAAATCATCATGTGTCTCACGCGGAACTCGGCCACGGAATGCACCGGATCGATGTTCCATTTCGTTACGGCTGGTGAAGAAACGGTCGGAATGCTGGTCATGGGTGGGAATCCTCCTGCTCATTAGGATTCAGCGGGATGATATTTGTTGCAACAAATAATGCGGGAAAGTTTCAGCGCTTTTCCGGCTTGCAGGCCTGCAGCAGCTCAAGCAGCGCCTGGAGGCGCGATGGCGCAAGATGGCCAAGTTGTGCGCGATGCACTTGCCGGATAGGCGCATCCAGACGAGCCAGCGTCGCAAGTCCTTCCGCAGAAATCCGGACCACCACTCGGCGCCGGTCTGGCTCTTCGCGATGGCGGGACAGCAGGCGGCGTCTCTCCATCCTGTCCAGCAGACGTGTGAGGTCCGGATCGCGCGTGATCATGCGTTCCGCAATTTGCCCGCACAGCAGACCCTCCGGCGCGCCGCGCAGAATGCGCAGCACGTTATATTGCGCGGGTGAAAGGCGCTCCTGCTTGAGAATCCTCGCCGGCCCACGCGAGAGCAGGTCCGTTGTCCGGGCAAGCTCCACAAACAGTGATTCTTCAGGGCAGGGAACGGCCGAGGCACGCGAAGACAGCGATTTTCCCATTCAGACGGATTCTATCCCGCGATGGCAAATGCAGGAGAACGCCTCTGGCACAGCCGTGATGAATCTCGGAGTCGCTGCAGTTATTCCTCGACGGCCAGTTGATCTCCAGGCTCGATGCGGCACGCCGCGATTTGCCCGGGAGCCAATTCGAGGACGCTGTGAATTTTGGTGCTGACGCTGGTGAAGCGCCACGGCACCAGATTTGGCCAGATCTTATACACACGCAGGCTGCGGTCAAGCGCCACGACGTCGATGGGAAATTTCATCCACATCGTGTGCACGCCCGAAGACGGTCGAATCAGAATTCCGGAGCCCGGATCCAGCCCGCTTTTTCCGAGAAGGCCGAACAATCGCGACAGGGAGGTGTCGGCGAGACCGATTCGCGATCCGACGGTTACAGCCTTCTCAGGGATGGTGACAGTAACGAGTTTCATAGTGCCGCGCCCGATCCCGTATCGGGCGACGCTGCTCCTCCCGGGACAACGCTCCGCGGGCAGACAAAGAGTCCCCGCGGCGTTGATTGTCATACAGCCAGGTTTGCCCCGCATCCGGTCCATGCGGGACCCATGCATTCCGGCGATCCTCTCAGGGAACGTCCGATTAGGCAGCCTTTTTTCTGCGGAGAACAATCACTCCGAGGACGACCACGGCCAGGACACCCGCGACAACGCGAATCATCATGGTGGTTTTCTCCTTTCCGGTGCGCCTTCACGCACCTACTCGTATAATCCCTTGTGCCTTCCGGCTACTTGCTTCCGAACAGAGTCGAAAGACTGATAATCGCCGGCCCCAGCAGCACGATAAAAATGCAGGGGAAGATAAACAGAACCAGAGGAAAGAGAATCTGGATCTTCGTCTTGACGGCGGCTTCTTCCGCCTTCTGTCTGCGCCCCTGGCGAATGTCTTCAGCAAATCGCGCGAGTGCTCGCACGATCGGCGTTCCGAACCGATCGGTCTGCACAAGCATTCCCACCAGCGCGATGAATTCCGGCAGCTTGGTGCGGTCCGCCAGCCCCTGCCAGGCTTCCAGGCGAGGTTTTCCGGCGCGTTGCTCCAGGCTGATCTGGTTGAATTCTTCGTTCAGGTCCGGATAGCTGACAGCGATTTCCTGCCCCACCCGCAGCATCGCCTGATCCAGGCCGAGTCCCGCTTCCACGCAGATGACCAGAAGATCGATGGCATCCGGAATGCCTCTTTGGATACGTTTCTGCCGGGCGCGTACCGCACGCGTCAGCCACATATCGGGGAGCAGATAGCCGACGGCCGCCAGGCACAGGCACCAGAACGCGGTGTTCGTCCGAACGAAGCTGCCCGCCATGATGCCGAGGAAAGGTCCCAGGAACCGGGCGGCAAAGTACACATCGAGCTTGTTCGAGCCGCGCATGCCGGCGCTGACGAAGCGCTGGCGCAGTTTTTCGTCCTGCGTCAGTCCCAGCCGGGCGCGGAAGGCACGAGCCAGATCGAGCAGCTTTTCGCGTGCCAGCTCTCTGGCCCCGATCTTGCGCTTGTCGGGCCGCTCGCTCTTGACAATGTCCAGAATGCGCCGCGCCTCGACCGACGGCCGGAAGAACCACGGCGCGCCAATGAGCGTGACGACGCAGAAGATGCAGAGCGAAAGCGCGATGAAGAAAATCAGGTTCATGGTGACTGCCTACACTTCGATCTTGTTAATAATCCGTCGAATCCAGAACGCCCCCAGGACGATGAAGCCCATCCCGGTATACAGCAGCTCGCGACCCATAGGAGTTGTGAACAGTGGCTTGGAGTAACCCGGATTGGACACGTTAATCAGCGCCAGCATGATCACAGGCAGCAAGGTCAGAATCCAGCCTGTCAGCCGTCCCTGCGCGGTTTGCGTCCGGATCTCGCCGTGAATGCGCTGGCGCTCCCGGATCACGTTCACGGTGCGATCGAGAATATCGACAAGATTGCCGCCCGTTTCACGCTGTACCAGAATTGCCGTGACCACCACGCGGAGGTCCTGCGATGGCACCCGATCCAGCATCTGCAAAAACGCGTCACGCAGCGGCATGCCGAAGTTCTGTTGCCGGAACACTTCGGCGAATTCCGAAGCTGCAGGTTCCGGGCAGCCCTGCGCAATCAGCTCGATTGAACCCGCAACGGAGTGGCCGGCGCGCAGGGCGCGAGCCATCATGTCGATGCCGTGCGCGAGCGCGTTGTCAAAAGATTTCATGCGTCGCGCGCGCAGGAAGATGATACGCACCCAGGGCAGGGAACCGGCGGCCAGAGCGGCAGCGGCCTCCACCACGAACCACGGAAACATCACCAGCACGATACCGAACCCAACCGCGGCACACACCAGCGACTGCACCATGACGACCGATGCGGTGGTCTTCGCGCCTGACTGCATCACGTAGCGGCTGATCCGCTGGATGGGCTTGTACGTCTCCAGCGTCCGCTCCATCCACCCGAAGCTCGCCTGGTTGGTCTTCCTGAGCAGCTGCGTCGCTTCGACCGGAAGCTCGCCGGGAACCTGGTTGCGCGATGCAAGAGAGGTCAGTCGTGCCTGCACCGTCTTCAACTCGCCGCTCGGTGCGGTCACCAGCATGATGGTTCCCACCATCACCAGCATGAGCACTGCAAAGATTATCAAGATCAACAGCGGAGACATCTCATCACACTTCCTGGGAGTGATCCATCAGGCCTGCGGGCAAGGGAATGCCGGCCGCCTTCAGTTTCTCCCCGAATTTCGGAACGATGCCTGTCGAGCGGAACCGTCCTTTAACCTTGCCGTTCTCACCCAGTCCTTCTTTCTCGAACACGAACAGATCCTGCATGCTGATCACGTCGCTGAACGCGCCCGTCAGCTCCGAAATGTGGGTTACGCGACGCGAGCCGTCACTCATACGCGCAACCTGCACGATCAGGTGGATCGCGGATGCGATCTGTACCCGGATAGCCTTTTCCGGCAGCCGGATGTCGCCCATCATGCACATCGTTTCCATACGCGACAGTCCGTCGCGCGGTGTATTCGCGTGAATCGTCGTCAGTGAACCTTCGTGGCCGGTATTCATGGCCTGCAGCATGTCCAGAGCTTCCTCGCCGCGGACCTCGCCGAGGACGATGCGGTCAGGACGCATACGGAGGGCATTGATGACCAGCTCGCGCTGGCGGATAGCGCCTTTGCCTTCCACGTTCGGCGGACGCGTTTCCAGACGCACTACGTGTTCCTGGCGGAGCTGCAGTTCGGCCGAGTCTTCGATCGTGACGATGCGCTCCTTTTCGGAGATGAAGCTGGACAGGCAGTTCAGCAGGGTCGTCTTACCGGCGCCGGTACCGCCGGAAATCACGATGTTCAGCCGGGCCATTACGGCCGCGCGCAGCACGTCGAGCATAGGCTGCGTGAGCGCCTTGTTGGCCAGCAGCTTCTCCGCGGTCAGCGGGGAAGAGCCAAATCGGCGGATCGAGAGAATCGGGCCGTCGATGGCCAGCGGAGGAATAATCGCGTTGACACGCGAGCCGTCCTTCAGGCGGGCGTCCACCATCGGCGTCGACTCATCGACACGCCGGCCGACAGCCGAAACGATCTTGTCGATAATCTGCAGGAGGTGGCGGTTGTCCTTGAACGTGACGCTGGTGCGCTGCAGTATGCCACGACGCTCCACGTACACGTTGCTGTAGGTATTGACCAGGATGTCATTGATGGTGTCGTCCTGGAGCAGGGGCTCGAGCGGTCCCAGACCGAACAGCTCGTCGAGCACCTCATGCGCCACACGATCACGTTCGGTCGAGCTCAGCGGAACACCCTGTTCGGCGATGACCTGCTGAATGACCGCAAACAACTGCTGCTGACCGGCGCGGGTTTCCTGCGCCTCTCCCAGTTTTTCGAGATCGAGGCGGTTGATCAGTTCCTGGTGAACTGCCGACTTCAGCTCCTGCTGCTCTTTTTCGCGCATCGGGCGCGCCGCAGTGGAGCCGGTTCTGAGGCCCGGGCCGGTATTGCGGAGCGCCGGATCTGGTCGGGAAATGTTGATGCTCAGGTCAGCCATGGTTCAGTTACCCCTTTTTCTGGCCCCAGGAGAACAAGCCCTTCTTGCCGCTTGGTGCCGGCTTCACGCCATCCGCGCCCGTAATAATGGCCGCCCACCGCGCAAACTGCGAAGTGTACTCGGTCTTCTTGTCGGGCGAGATCGGTTCGCCTACGTTAATCGAGCGCAGGCATTCCTGATAAGCGTTGCACAGGCGAACTTCCACCGGGACGCGAATTGCTTTCTCGATCTGCTCGATGGCAATCGCGCCGTGGGAAGAGTAGCGGTTGATAATCACATGCAGACGCGCCGAAGTTGATTCGTTCCGGCTGAGGCCGTCAATGTAGCGGGAGAGATCGCGGATGGCTCCGATGTCCGGAGTCGCCACCAGATAAATCTGATCCGAGCGGTCCATCACTGCCAGACTGGCTTCCTCGAGAGAAGTTTCGCAGTCCAGAATGACGTAGTCGTACTCGCCGCGCAGGAATTCAAGCGTCCGCTCGAGGGCGTCGGGATCGATATTGCGCGACGGATCGTGCGACTCAGGCGAGGCCAGCACTTCGAGGCCGCTGGGATGCTTGGCGATGAAGCCGCGCAGCAGGGCAGAGTCCAGCCGATTCACGTTTCGGATCAGCTCGTCGAAGTGATACCTGGCGCCGTCCAGTCCCATGTACAGGCAAATGTGCCCAAATTCTTCATGGTTGTCGATCAGCAGAACGCGTTTGCCATGCTGGCTGACGAGGAAATGGGCGAGGTTCACCGCGATGGTCGTGGTGCCAACTCCGCCCTTCGCGCCGAAGAACGAAATGATGTGACCGCTCGACCGCCCGCGGCCCATGGTTGCCGACCAGGTGCGTTCCTGACGATCAAACGCATCGGCCAGTTGACGCGGCTCCAGCGGCTTGCGGAGGAACTCGTTGCAGCCGGCACGCATCGCCGAAAGCAGAAGATCGGGATCGTTGCGGCCGGACAGGGCAGCTACGAAAATTCTTCCGTGGAAGACCTGGTTCAGATAACCGGCGGCTTCAATGGCCGCCCGCGGGTCGCGATCGAAGTCGATGACCGCGAACACGGCGTCGGCGCTCTTGGTTTCCGGAGTGATCGCTGCGCGGCGCGTTGCCGAGAGATACTCCTCCACGTTTTCGTGCGTCACGCTCCATGGCAGCTGGCCGGCTGCCTGGACGATTCGTTCCGTCAGGTCGCGATCCACCGCGACCGTCATCAGGCCGATGCTCAGGGGCTGAGTGTTCTCCGACTGTTGCATTATTGATTCGCTCCCTGAGAGCTCTTGGGCACAAAGCTCTTGTCGAATTTCCGCGGGTTGAGGAAGGGAACCGGCTGCGCCGGCTGCATCGGCTGCGGATTCTCTGTCAGCGGATCCACGATTGTTGGCGTCACGATGACCGCGAATTCGACTACCGAATGGTTAGAACTCCTGGTCTGGAACAGCTTGCCAAGTATCGGAACATCGGCAATTCCCGGGATCTTTTCCAGCTGATCGGTCGTGCGGTTGTCCAGCAGTCCCGAAATCGCGAAGCTCTGACCGCTCTTCAATTCAACCTGTGTATCCGCGCGATGCGTAACAAGGGCGGGAACCGTGAACCCTGATACTGT
>DATEPN010000268.1:0-4765 GCA_035273225.1 Acidobacteriaceae bacterium
CAGCTCCGGTCGAGTCGACCACGGTCCCGCCGATCGCACCATCGACGGCCGTTTGCGCCGAGCTCCGAATCGGGACCATCAGGGTGAGAATCAGCGAGAGGAAGAATAAGAATCCGGCAGGGATACGAATACGGTCTGGAAGAATACGCATCATTGGCTCTCCGAAGGAATCACAAAGGGTTGAACTGCGCTCCGGTCGATGCACGTCTGCGCATCGCTGCGCAGCGTGCGGCATTCCGGATCGAAGCCCCGGCAGGCCAACACGGCGGTCGAGCGACCGTGAACAGAAACCCTGTGCCGGGAGATTGCAGTTATACGATTCCACACGATTGTTTCTGGCTGATTACAGCATGGCGACTTTCGCGCACAAATAGCTCGCCGCTGTGCAGATGTGGAAAAGGCGGCATGAAATCAGCACGCGCGCAGTACGCAGGTTATGCGTGCGCGATATCTAAATCCGTGGAATGAGAAACAAGCGGCAGACCTGCGACGAACGTAACTCCCCACGTTACTAATGTCTGCTGCCTTTCAAGAGAAAAGTATGCGACGCACGCAATCCATTACCTGGGTAACAGTTGGTCGCAATCAAAAATGGAGACGCACTCCCGCCTGCAGCTGCCGTTCTCGCTGCAGAGCCGTGCTCGCAGCATTCGTCGCATTGCCGAACGCCGCCGTCGCGTCGTAAGCATACTGCTGCACGGACGTTCCGTTCACCATCGTCACCGAAGGAGCCGGCCGCTCGCCGCTTTGCCACGTCAGCGTGGCCATATTCGCGTGCGCAGAGTCGTTGCTGATGCGATACCCGACCGTCTGCATGCGCGTGACATTCTGATGATTGAATGCGTTGAACGTCTCGGCAAACACGTCGAACGCGAATCGATCGCCCAGCGGAAATCTCTTCGTCAGGCGAAGATCGAGATTCGACGAACCCGGATAGCGAAACGTATTGCGCCCCACCCCGGGAATGAAGTCTTCGCCGCCCGATCCATTGAGACTGGCCCCGATCGCCGCGATCGGCACGCTGCTTCCCACGATCACCCCATTCGGCTGCTGAACCGCCTTCAGGCAATTCGCGCCGCCGTTCGGGCCGCCGGCAATCAGCCAGTCCACATACGAGCACGAGGGCGTCGGAATCGCACCCGCCGTGCGCATCGAGTACGGCAGGCCGCTGCGCCAGTCGCCCGTCGCCGCGAGCGCGAATCCGCCGAACAACTGGCCGGCCGCCCCGCGCAGGTGCCAGGGTTCGCGCAGGACGACGGCTCCCGAGACGCGCCGCCGAACATCGTAGTTCGACGTGCCGTGCTCCAGGCGAAGATCGGCCGGATCATACACATCGTTCCGATCCGCAAAGCTCGCTTCGTTTTGCCCGTCATCGGTTGCGTGCGCCCAGGTGTATCCCACATTCGCCGTGACCCCCTGCGCCATGCGCCGGATCACCCGTACCATCACGCCCCGATACGCGGAGTTGGTCTCCGCCATCACATCGGTCATCGAACCATACTTAGGATTCAGCCGCTGATAATAAAACCGCCGCGGCACGTAAATGGGAAACGCCGATCCGTTCATCGGAGCAGCGACTTTGCCGAGTGGCCCGAAGTTACTCCGATTCCCCGGCGCCTTCACCGTGTAGAAGACTGACGCCGTCGCGCTCAGGTCGATATTGCTGTCGAGAAACTGCGTGAGATGATGCCCGTCCGTGGCCATGCCCGTCACCGTGACCCAGGTCCGCGCACCCACCGACTGCTCCAGCGATAACTCGGCCTGATTGATCTGCGGATGCCGGAATTGCGCATCGAAGGACACCACGTCGGGCGCCGTCGAGGCCTGATTCGGCGCAGCCGGCGGAATATACGGTGTCTCCTCGCTCGAAAAGACAGTTGGAAACGGAGGCGCGCCCGCGTCCAGCGGCCGCCACGTATAACTGCGCGGCGAATGCGCACTACCCGTCGAATTCAGCGCGCTGAAGACGGTCGCATTCGGCACCCGCGCATAGTAAAGGCCGAACCCGCCCCGCAACACCGTCCTGCCCCGGCCAAAGAGGTCCCACGCAAACGCCGCGCGCGGAGCGAAGTTGTCGCGATCATGCGGCAGCCTCGCGGTCTGCGGAATCTCCGGATTCACCAGCGCCGCATTCGTATTGGGCAGCCGCTGGTATTCGTAGCGCATACCCGCCGTGAGCGTGAGCCCTCGCGCCGGCTTCCACTCCTCGGCAGCGAACGCGGCATAATCGGCGGTCTGGAAGGACCACTTCGTATAACCCAGCGTCTGCCGGTAGCTCGAGTAGCAGGGAGACCGCCCCGCGCCCGTGCCGCCTCCGCTGCAACTGTCCGGCGCCAGCACATCGGAGACAAAGTCCAGCAGCGACGCATACGAGTACGCGCCATTCTCGCCGTTCAGTCCCTCAATCGCGTCGGCGATGTGGTTGTAGTCGTACCCGAAGCGCAGAGCATGTCTGCCATGAATCCACGATGCAGCGTCCACGAATTGCTGCCGCGTCTCAGCCGGGTATGCGCGCTTGTTCACCGTGGAGAGCGTCCCGAAGGTGAACCCCGAACTGCGATCGACCGACACCGCCGCCGGCAGCCCCCATGCATTCTGCGCGAACTGCCGTTCAAACGGAGTCGTAGCAGCCGGAGCCTGCGCCAGAAGATCGCGGCTGTACTGATAACGAGCGCTGTTGACGATGTGCGGCGTCAGGAAGAAATCCCAGCGCCCCACAGCCGTGTCGTCGCTCGTCGAGCTGTTCCCAAAGCTGCTGATGCCGTCGTTCTCTGACGCTCCGCTGAGCGCCCCATGGGGCGCCGTCCGCCGCATCGAGTTGTACTGCACGATCGCCTGGTTGCGCGAATCGATGCGCCAGGTCAGCTTCGGAAACACAATCGTCTGCCGCGTCAACCGCGGCACCGTGCCCAGCAGCGAGCTGAGCTGGTTCAGCACGCTCGACCACGCGCACGAAGCCGTCGCGGTCGAACCGCCGCCGGGAACGCCCGCCGTCGCGCATGCGTTGGCGATCGGGCTCCTGCTCGCCGCGAGCCGTGCCTGCAGCGTTGCCACGACCGGCTGCGACGGCGGGAAGAAGAACACCTCCGGCTCGCTCGCCCGCGCGATCGCCGGATCATGCCGCTCGCGCTGCTCCCACGCAAAAAACCAGAACACGCGATCGCGACGAATCGGTCCCCCCGCCGACACGGCCCACTCCTGACGCCGATCGGGCGCGTGATACGGCACGTCCACATACGTAATCGGCTGGCCGTTGAGGTAATGAACCGGCTGCCCAGGCGCGGCCGGCTGCTCGACCATCCGCTTGTCGAACGCGTTGTAGGTCTGCCCCAGCGCCCCGCGATCGAAAAACGTCGCCTGCCCGCGCATATGGCTGTTGCCGCTCTTGGTGACTGTCGTGAATCCCCCCGGCCCGCTCTGCCCCGGCTGCCGGAAAAAGCTGCCGCTCAGCTGGAACTCGCTCACCGCAGACGCGCCTGTAACAAACGATCCGGACTCCGTCGCCCGCTCGCGTCCCCGAAACGCCAGCCGCCCGTTCACGCCATCGACCGCAATGCTGTTCATCAGCGGACTCAAACCGCTGAAGCTCAGACTCCCGTCCTCCCCCGGCGTCGCTGCTCCAAACAGCCCCGCCAGCGCGGACCAGTGCTGCGTGTTATGCGGCAGCTCGTTCACCTCCGCGGCGCTCATCGCCGACAGATTCGGCAGCTCGCGTTGCCGCCCCGCATCGATGAGAATCGCGCGATGCAGCGACAGCGGCGACAAAGCCGCAGTCAGGCTCACGCTGGAACCGGCAGCAATCGTCACATGATCGGCTTCCCATGCAGAAAGCCCGGGAAACAGAACGCGCAGCCGGTAGTCCCCCGTCAGAACACCGGCGACCACGTATTCGCCTTCGACGCCGCTCCGCACATCCGTGTGCTGGCCCGTGGCCGGGTCCTCCAGCCGCACCAGCGCGCCGGCAAGGCCGCGGCCGTTCGGCGCAAGCACGCGGCCGCTGACCGATCCCCCTGTATCCGACTGGCAAAGCGCCGTCGCGCCTGCAAGCAGCAGCAGACCGGCGCAACCCGCATTCAGGACCCAACGAAGGCGCACGTTCCCCTCGTCCAAACAGACTGGGAGCTCGCCAGTCCGGGAGGAAATTTGACGGAGGTAAGCCGAGCGTAGCCCTTTGGCTACACTAAGAGGAGCAAATGTTTATCGATGAAGCCAAAATACGCGTGAAAGCCGGTGACGGCGGTAATGGATGCATGGCTTTCCGCCGCGAAAAGTTCGTCCCCCGCGGCGGGCCCTCCGGCGGAGACGGCGGCCATGGCGGCAACGTCATCATGGAATCGACGCAGCGGCACAACACGCTGGTCTACTTCCGCTTCAACCCCGAGCACAAGGCAGAGCGCGGCGAGCACGGCATGGGCTCCAACTGCACCGGGCGCGACGGCAAAGACGTGGTGCTCAAAGTCCCCGTCGGCGCCATCCTCTTCGACGCCGACACCGGCGAGCAGGTGCACGACTTCACCCGTCCCGACGAGCGCATCGTCATCGCCCGCGGCGGACGCGGCGGGCGCGGCAATCAGCACTTCGCCACCTCCACCCATCAGGCCCCGCGCGAGCACGAACTGGGCCGTCCCGGCGAGGAGCGACACTATCGCATTGAACTCCGCGTGCTCGCCGACGTCGGTCTGGTCGGCTATCCCAACGTCGGCAAGTCCACCCTGATTTCGCGCATCTCGGCGGCGCGGCCCAAGATCGCCGACTACCCCTTCAC
>DATEPN010000269.1:0-15632 GCA_035273225.1 Acidobacteriaceae bacterium
GAGCCCCGCCTCCAGCAGGCTGCCGGCAACGCGCTGGCGCAGGGTCGCCGGGCGGTTCAGGAGGTGTTCAATGACCGGGAACACCGCAAACAGATCGCCCTGGACATCCAGCGTGCCGCGGATGAACGCCTCGCCCAGGGAGACTTCGCTCGGCGCTGCGAGAAAGGCTTCCGCTGCGCTGGGTTCAGTCAGGACCATAGTACAGACCGGCCTCTGTTCCGGCGCAGAGCGCCAGTCCCAGCCATCCCACAAGCGCACCGCAAAGGCCGGCCCGTCATAACCCGCAAAGAGCCCAGCCAGGGTTCGAGTCCTCTCCTGAGGTGAGTGGAACATCGTGCAGTCTCCGCCTCGACTTCAGTGCCTGAGCCAGACTCCCAGGCCCAGGCAGTTGCCGAGTATACCGCAACTCCTTTAGATGGATGCGGCTCCTGTCGCCACTCCAGGCGTTCCTAACGCAACTTGGCGCTTTCCAGTGCAAGGCGCAGCCGCCCCGTTACCCTGGGCATGCGCAGAAGCAGAACCGGCGTGCAGTCCCTGGAGCGAGCCGTTACAATCCCTCCTGCATGAACCGCTCTCCTGTACTGCTGCTCCACGGCGGCGCCTGGGATATCCCCCCCGATGCTCTGGAAGCCCACGAGCAGGGCGTATTCGACGCCTTGCAGGAGGGCTGGCGCATCCTGGAGCGCGGCGGCTCGGCTGTTGATGCCATCGAAACGGCCGTTACTGCCATGGAAGATGACCCCACCTTCGACGCCGGCCGCGGCAGCTTTCTCACCCGCGACGGGCGCGTCCAGCTGGACGCCCTCATCATGGACGGCTCTACGCTGCGTGCCGGCGGAGTCGCCTGCGTCGAGCGCATCCGCAACCCGGTCCAGGCGGCTCGCCTCGTCCTCGACAAGAGCCGCCACGTGTACTTCGTCGGCGCCGGAGCCGAGGAGTTCGCCGCCTCGCACGGCATGCCGCTCATCGACAACGTCGATCTGGTGCTCGACCGCGAACGGGAGCGCCTGGCCGAGGCGCAGAAGCGGGAGCGCTCCGGCGTTCCCGACCCGACCTTCACCGGCAGCCCCAGCCAGGAGTCCCACGACACCGTGGGCGCCGTCGCCCTCGACAGCCAGGGCCGGATCGCCGCCGCCACCTCCACCGGCGGCACCCTCAACAAATCGCCCGGCCGCGTCGGCGACTCCTCCCTGATCGGCTGCGGATGCTACGCCGACAACTCCAGCGCCGCCGTCTCCCTCACCGGCTGGGGCGAACCCATCATGAAGCTCGTCCTCGGCAAGTGGGCCACCGACCGCGTCCTCGCCGGCGGCTCACCCGAGCAGGTCGCCCCCGACGCGATCGCTTACCTTCATCGCCGGCTTGGCGGGCACGGCGGCATCATCCTGCTCGCCCCCGACGGCCGCTACGGTCTGGCCCACAACACGCCCCGCATGGCCTGGGGAATCCATACCGCCGAAGGACCACGGCTGGGCACGCGCGTCCGCGAAGAATCCCCGGATGAAAAACACTCCTGATTCCGGCGATTTTAGCCTCGACACCACGATCATCGAGTACACTCTGTCTGATTCTGCAGACGTCCGCGCTTTGGCGCCACACCTGGGCTCGCTGCGCGGACCACCCGTTCGCCCCAGCCGGAGGGGAAAGACATGCTGAAAGGTTTTCGTGACTTTGTCCTGCGCGGCAATGTGATCGATCTTGCCGTGGCCGTCATCATCGGTGCCGCGTTCACGCAAATCGTGAACAGCCTGGTGAAGAACCTGATCAATCCGCTCATCGCCGCCATCGTGAACAAGCCCGACTTCTCGAACATCTTCTTCACCTTTCACGGCGGCAAGTTCATGCTGGGCGATTTCATCAACGACGTGATCTCGTTCCTGCTCATCGCGGCGACCGTCTACTTCTTCTTCGTGCTGCCGATCAATGCTCTGCTGCGGAGGTTCAACCCTCCCAAAGCCGAGCCGCCAAAGACGCGCGCCTGCCCGGAATGCCTGGCCGATATACCGCTGGCGGCGTCGCGCTGCTCGCACTGCACGCAGCCGGTCGCACCCCAGAAAGTTCCAGCCTGATCTCGGCTCCCCGGCGCCACCGCCCCCGCGCCGGGGCTCCTCTCCGCACCTTCGCGGCCCGGTGATACCCTTGCTGGTTGTTCACCCGCTTCCCCGGCCCTGAGGAGTCCTGTTTGCTCCCTTCGCGTCTCGCGCTGCTCTTCGCGTCCCTCGCCCTCTCTGCTTTCGCTTTCACCCGCGCACAGTCCGCGCCCACGTCCCCATTTTTCGGCTACAGAGATTTCAGCGCGGAGCAGGCCAAAATCGATCAGCAGTTCCTGGCCGTTCCCGACGCGAAGCTCGCCGGCCAGGAACTGAAGACCCTCACCGCCGAGCCCCACGTTGCCTCCACGCCCGAGGACTACAAAACCGCCGAATACGTCGCGTCGAAGTTCAAAGAAGCCGGCCTGGATACCCGCATCGTCCCCTACAAAGCCTGGCTGAATATGCCAAAGCAAGTCAGCGTGGAAGCATGGAACGCTGAAGGTAAGTTGCTGATGAAGGGTCCCGTCCCCGAGCACGTCGGCGGCAGCGATCGCTGGCAGAACGATCCCCGCGTGCTGCCTGCCTTCAACGGCTCGTCGCCTTCCGGTGATGTCACCGGTCAGGCCGTCTATGCGAACTACTGCAGCCCCGAAGACTTCAACAAGCTCTCCGGCATGGGCATCGACTTCAAAGGCAAAATCGTGCTCTGCCGCTACGGCGCCAATTTCCGCGGCGTCAAGGTCTATGTCGCCCAGCAGCACGGAGCCGCCGGCGTGCTCATCTATTCCGACCCCGCCGACGACGGCTACTTCCGCGGCGATATGTATCCGCACGGTCCCTGGCGACCGGCAACGGCTGTGCAGCGCGGATCGGTCCAGTACCTCTTCCGCTATCCCGGCGACGCGCTCACCCCCGGCGTCGCTTCCACCCCGGACCTTCCCGCCGACAAGCTGCTGAAGCCGGAAGAGGCTGCCAACCTGCCGACCATCCCCTCCGAGCCGATCTCCTGGCACGACGCCGCCCCAATCCTCGAGGCCCTCAACGGCCCCGATGCCCCGCGAGAATGGCAGGGCGCGCTGCCGTTCACCTATCACGTCGGCCCCGGCGTCAAGGTGCACCTCCTCCTCAAAATGGATTACCAGTACCGCACCATCTGGGACGTCATCGGCACCATCGACGGCGCCGCCTTCCCCGATGAGTGGGTCATCGCCGGCAATCATCGCGATGCCTGGGTTTACGGCGCGGTCGATCCCAACAGCGGCACCGTGGCCATGCTCGAGGCCGTGCACGGCGTGGGCGCGCTCCTCAAACAGGGATGGAAACCCAAACGCCGCATCGTCTTCTGTAGCTGGGACGGAGAAGAAGAGGGGCTCATCGGTTCCACCGAATGGGCCGAGGAGCACGTGAACCATCTTGCTCGTGCGGTGGCCTACTTCAATACCGACGTCGGCGTCTCCGGGCCCAATTTTGAAGCCGCCGCGGTCCCCTCGCTCCAGCAATTTGTTCGCGATGTCGCCAAACAGGTGCCCAGCCCAAAAGGCGGCACCGTCTACGACTCCTGGAAGCGCACGCAGGCTCAGGAAGCCGCGAAAAATAACCCTCTGGTGGAAGAGCATGCCGCCGTCGCCACCGCGGAAATCGGCAACGATGTCCCCGTCGGCGACCTCGGCAGCGGCTCCGACTACACGCCTTTCATCCAGCACCTTGGCGTGCCGTCGACGGATATCGGCAGCACCGGCCCGTACGGCGTCTACCACTCGGTCTTCGATAACTACTCGTGGTTCGTCATGAACGCCGACCCGACCTTCGCCTACGAGCAGCAGATGGCCCGCATTCTCGGCCTCGAAGTGATCAACATGGCCGACGCCGACGTCCTTCCCTACGACTACGTCACCTACGGCCGGCAGATCGCGGCCTATCTCGACGCAGCGCGGAAGAAAGCCCAGCAGGCCGGCATGACAGCACTCGATTTCTCGTCCGCGCAGGCCGCCACCCAAACATTCATCGCTGCGGCAGGACAGGCGAGGCAGAAGCAGCAGCACATCGATGACGACTCAACCGCCGCCCTCGCCGCGCTCAACGCACAACTGCGCCAGGTAGAACAGGATTTCCTCTCGAACTCCGGCCTGCCCAATCGCCCATGGTTCAGGCACACCGTCTACGCACCCGGCGAATACACCGGCTACGCGGCGGTCGTTATTCCTGGAGTGAACGAGGCCATCGACGCGAAGGATCTCGACCGCGCTCAGCAGCAGATGCAGGTCCTGATCGACGCGATCACCCGCGCCGCGTCGACGCTGGAGGCCATTGCGAAGTAGCACTCACTCGCCGGCTGCGGGCCAGTTCAGCACAGATGTGTAATGTTCGACGTTGGGTGGCGCTGCGAAAAAAGGCCCGATGATCGCGCGCCATTCGCCGAAGCGCGGCGATTCGCGGAAGGCGACCGTGTGCGCCTCCAGGGTCTCCCACTGCACGAGCAGCAGGTAGCGGCCCTTCGTTTCCATGCAGCGGCGCAGTTCGTGCCGGATGTACCCCGGAGTAGCCGCAATCACCGGCGCAGCGCGCACCATCGCCTCTTCAAAGGCGTGCTCCTGTCCAGTGACCACCTGCAAGTTCGCAGCTTCGAGGATCATAACGTCAGCTCCTGTCCAGTGCCCACGCTCCGCCGCCGACGATCAGCAGAAAAATCAAGCCCAGTGCCATGCTGAAGTCGGTGCGCGCCTCATGCAGCATCGCCCACGCGCCCTGATGATGCAGGATCGGTACCTTGGTCGTCGCAATCGCCGTCCCGATAATGGCCAGCAGCGGCACCGCCGCGTAGCGCGTCCAGAGCCCCAGGAGGACCAGCGCCCCGCACACAATCTCCAGGCCGCCCACGACGGCCACCACCACGTGCGGATACGGCAGGCCGATCCTGGCAAATCGGCCCCAGCCGAGCGCAACCGGAAAGAGGAACTTCTGAATCCCCTCCGACACAAAGACCCAGCCAACGAGAAGCCGAATGAGAATGACGGCGCGCATGTGTGGTTCCCATGCTAGCGCACGAAACCCAGCCGCTACGCTGCGCGGATACCCGTCCGCAAAAATTGCGCCATCCGCTCCCTGCCCTCTGCTCTCCGCTCTCCGCTATCCGCTATCCGCTTTCTGCTGTCCGCTACCCGCTAACTCTTCGCCTCTTCCACCGCGTCCCCTTCGCCGGGCGCGAGGAACAGGTTTTCTTCGAGGCCATGCTGGCGGGTGTAAAGGTCGTAGTACCGGCCGCCCAGCGCGTACAAGGTCGCATGCGTCCCGCGCTCCACAATCCGTCCGCCCTCGACCACCAGAATCTGATCCGCCCTGCGAATCGTCGACAGCCGGTGTGCGATCACAAACGTCGTCCGACCCTGCATCAGGTAACTCAGCCCGTGCTGGATCATCGCTTCCGACTCGGAGTCCAGCGACGACGTCGCCTCATCGAGAATCAGAATCCGCGGCCCCGCCAGAATGGCGCGCGCAATCGAAAGCCGCTGCCGCTGGCCCCCCGAGAGCTTCACCCCGCGCTCGCCGACGATCGTGTCATAACCCTCCGGAAACCGCTCCGCAAATTCATCGACGCGCGCGATCCGGCACGCGGACAGGAAGTCCTCTTCCGTTGCATCCGGGTGCGAGAACATCACGTTCTCCCGAATCGTCCCGTCGAAGAGAAACGATTCCTGCAGCACCACGCCGAGTTGCGAACGGTAGCTGTCCAGCCGCACCGTGGAAAGATCGATGCCATCCACCACCACGCGTCCCGTGTCCGGCTTGTGAAACGCGCAGACCAGGCTGATGATCGTCGACTTGCCCGATCCCGACGAGCCGACGAGCGCCGTGACCGTTCCTGGCTGCGCCGTGAATGCGATGCCATGCAGCACCGGCTTATCCGGCTCGTACGCGAAGTGCACGTCCTCGAATCGCACCTCGCCGACGATGTCGCCCATCGCCACCACGCGCGCAGGATCGGCAAACTCGTCTCGCTCCGAGAGAATCTCAACCGTGCGGTCGATCCCCGCCACCGCTTCCGTCAACTGCGTTCCGATGCTCACCACCTGAATGACCGGGGCAATCATGAAGGCAAGAAACATCGTGTACTGGATGTAGTCACCGGCGTCCATCTGATGTTGCATCGCGAGGTGTCCGCCCAGCAGCATCACCAGCCCCCCAACGATGCCCAGCACCGTCGTGGCTGCCATCGACAGCAAACTGGTCGCGGTGAGTGAGTGCATCACATTGTCGAGCAGACGCAGAACCCCCACCGAGAACACGCCCGCTTCGCGCTGCTCGGCGTGGTAGCCCTTCACCACGCGTACCCCGCCCAGCGACTCCGTCAGCCGTCCCGTCACTTCGGCGGTAATCTTCGACCGCTCCCGGAAGATGGGCCGGATGGTCCGGAACGCGTAGCGCAGAACGACGATGAACGCGCCGATCACCGAAAAGACAATCAGCGTCATGCGCGGGCTGCGATGCACGAGGAAGACGAACGCCATCGCCGCCGTCATCAGTCCGCCGACGAACTCCACCAGCCCCGTCCCGATCAGGTTCCGCACGCCCTCGACGTCGTTCATGATCCGCGAGACCAGCACGCCCGTGCGATTCGCATCGTAAAAGCTCACCGCGAGCCGGCCAACGTGCTGCTGCACCTGCTGGCGCAGATCGGCGATCATCCGCTGCGCCGCCTTCGACAGCAGTTGCGTGTTCGAGAAGGACGTAACCGCCTGCACCAGCGTCGCGATGAAGACGACAATCACCAGCGGCATCAGTCGATTCGTCTGGTGCCGCGTCAGCACCTCCGAAACGAACGGCTTCGACACAAAGGGCAGGACGAGCCCGGCGACGCGATTGATTGCCACCAGGATCAGCCCCAGCAGCAGCAGCCACTTGCGCGGCCGCACCAGCTTCCAGATCTCCGGCATCGCCTTCCGGTAATCGGTCTTCTTCTTCGCCGATTCCGCCGCAGTCCGGCCACGCGCGCCGCCGCGCTCGGCTCTGGGCATCGAATTCATCCGCAGGGAAGGCATGCTGAGACTCTACGCGTGCGCGCCACCGTCAGGCAGCCACACGCGTCCTCCTTGCGTTGATGAACGAGCGGACGCAAAGGAGCACATAAATCAGCATCAGGACGGCCATGGTGATCTTCGACGTTTCCGCGGTGATCAGAAATCCGGAGGTGTTCACGCCTGCCGGCGCCGGTTTCCCGTAGCCGCGAATGGCTTCCACCAGCGCCCCGAGAAAGCCGAGCAGGCCGATGGTGACGTTGATGTGCATGAAGAGCTTGCGGCGGCTCTCGCTCGGGCTCATCGCCAGAAATCCGAAGATGGCCAGCGCGACGCCCCACCACAGCGGAATCAGCGCCGTCGGGAATTGACTCCCGCTGCCCAGATATCCCACCAACCCCAGCGCAATCAACAGCGCCGCAAAAACAAGCGTCACCTTCGCCATCGTGCCTCCAGCTTCCGTGGTCTCAGTCTACTGGAGCCGCCAGGCAGATAGCAGAGAGCCGCCAGCAGTTAGCCCGGCAGCAAGCAGGGAATCGCTCGTTATGCTCGTGGGGTGGGCTGCCGCAGCGTGCGCAGCAGCCCGTGCAGCATGCGCGCTACTTCCGAGGCTTCTGCGAGCAGATGCTCGGCTCGTTGCGCCTGCACCATGCCGAGATTGCGCGAGAGTTCCAGCTGGGTCTGCAGTTCGCAGAGGGATCCACGTGCCTGAGTCAGGAAAAGCGCGAAGTTTTTGTCGGACGCTCTCCCGTGCCCTTCCGCGATATTGCTGGGAATCGAGACAGCCGCTCGCCGCAGTTGACCGACAAGGCCAAACAGTTCGTCTCTTGGGAAGTCCCGCGTCGCCGCATAGACCTCTTCCGCCAGCAGCATCGAGCGCCGCCAGACTTTGAGATCGCGGAAGTCGCGCATCTTCATGATGTCATTGCACGCATCCAGCCTGTATACCGCAAGACACCAAAGTCACCGCGCGCACCAAACCCGCTATCCGCTGTCTGCTCTCTGCTACCTGCTCTCCGCTATCCGCTATCCGCTATCCGCTATCCGCTTACCGCTGGATCCTGGCCGACCCGCCCTTCGCAAACGCCCGCACCTGGTCGAGGCTCGCCATGGTCGTGTCGCCGGGGAACGTCGTCAGCAGCGCGCCATGCGCCCAGCCCAGCTTCACGGCTTCGTCGGGTCCGGCGCCGCTCAGCAGTCCGTAGAAGAATCCGGCCGCAAAGCCATCGCCGCCGCCTACGCGGTCATAGACGTCCAGCTCCGCCGTCGGTGCGGTGTAGGTCTTGCCGTCCACCCACGCCACCGCGCTCCAGCTATGCCGATTCGTCGTGTGCACCTCGCGCAGCGTTGTCGCCACCGCCTTCACCTGCGGATGCTTCGCGCGCACCTTGTCGATCATGCCGAAGAAGACGCTCGGGTCCAGCTTCGATTTCGTCTTGTCCTCCACCTTTGGCCCCTCGACGCCCAGGCCTTTCTGCAGGTCCTCTTCGTTGCCGACGAGGATGTCCACGTGTTCGACGATCCGCCGCACCGTCTCGACCGCGCCTTCCGCTCCCCCCGACACCTTCCAAAGCTTCTCGCGGAAGTTCAGATCGAACGACGTGACCGCGCCCGCGGCCTTCGCCGCCTTCATCATGTCCACAGCCACTTCGGCCGTCGTCGAGGACAGCGCTGCAAAGATCCCGCCGCTGTGCACCCAGCGCACGCCCTTCGAGAAAATGGCGTTCCAGTCGAAATCCCCCGGCTTCAGCTGCGCCGCCGCCTCATTGCAGCGGTTGTAGAACACCACCGGCGGCCGCACGCCAAAGCCGCGATCGCTGTAGACCGTCGCCATGTTCGGACCGCGCACGCCGTCGTGCTGGAAATGTTTGTAGAACGGCCGCACGCCCATCGCGCGCACCCGCTCCGCAATCAGGTCGCCGATCGGGTAATCGACAATCGCCGTCGCAATGCCGGTCTTCATCCCGAAGCAGTCCGACAGGTTGGCGGCCACATTGAACTCGCCGCCGCTGACGTGAATCCTGCACTCCGTCGCCTTGCGAAACGGAACAATGCCGGGGTCCAGCCGGTGCACCAGCGCGCCCAGCGACAGAAAATCCAGTTCACCCTCTTTGCGAATCGACAGCGGCGTCATTTCCTCTGCACTCCTGATTCGTATTTGTTTTTGTTTCTACTGGCTACCAGCCACCGGCTACCGGCTGTTTCTTTGTGGTCTGACCACTCGCTCAGGCCCATCATAAACGACTTAGCCCGCCAGCTTCTCCACATCCGCCATCACCTGCTGCACGGTCCAGTCGTTGCCCGGATACCACTTATACAGCTTGCCGTCCGGCGCAATCACCACCGTCGACAGCGAATGCGTAATCGTCTTGTCGTTTTCCGGAGTCGCCCCAACATCGAAGAACCGCAGCACATCCGGCAATTCCTTTTCCGTCGGCGCGGCAAAATCCCAGTGCTCGAAGTTCTCCTCGGTATAGCGCCCCGTATAGGCGCCGCCGTAGCTGCGCAGCACCTTCGGCGTATCGTACTTCGGGTCGAAGCTCACGCTGAGCAGATGCGTCTTCGCGTACAACTGCGGGTTCTTCTGGAGCTCCTTGTCGATCTCCGCGAAGTTCCGGCTCATGCGAACGCAGAAGTTCGGCAGCGGGCACCGCGTGTAGACGAACGTCAGCAGCACCACCTTGCCTCGAAATTGCGCGAGGCGGATCATCCGGTCGCTCTGGTTGCGAAACGTAAAATCCGGAATCGGCTCGCCGGGCTCCAGATCGTTGTACGTCACGGCCGGCTTGTAGTCCGGCTTTGCCTGCGCCACGACCACAATCTCGTCCAGCAAATCCGCATTCGCGGTCGGCGTGAGCGTCGCTGTGATCGTATCGCCCGGATGCAGTTCGCTCGCGACGTTCGGCTGCTTCAGCGTATAGGGCATGGTCATCGCTTCCATGTAGCCCGGAATCGCCTGGGTATCCACCGTCACCGAGCCCGTCTTCGCATCGCTCGCCACGACGGTGCCGCGGATGTGGTACCGCTTCACTCCGCTCGCTTCGCTTGTGTTGCCGCCCCGGTGACAGCCCGCAAAATAGAAAGCCACCGCCAGCAGCAGCGCGGTGGAAAATCGAGAACAAATCGGCTTCACAGCCCAGTTTACACTTGAGCCAGACTCCCTCATGTCTTCGGGCCACCCCATCGCCGACGCGCCGCGGCCTCCTGCGCCTTCTTCTGCCGGAGTGATGGAAGCGCTCCAGCGCGGGGCCACCGTTCTTGCGGCCAACTCGCGCGCCGCCCGCGCTCTCCACCTCCGCTACGCTCGCGAGCAGCGCCGCGCCGGCCGCGAAGTCTGGCCCTCGCCCTCCATCTTCGAGTGGGACTCCTGGCTCCGCGAACTCTGGCGCGACTACGCCTTCCGCCATCCTGAAGCGCCCATGCTGCTCTCCGCCTTGCAGGAGCGCGTGCTCTGGCAGCGTGTGCAGCGCGACGATGCCGCCCAGGTGCTTTCCCCCGATGCGATCGCCGCCCTCGCCATGCAGGCCTGGAAACTGCTCTGCGACTACCAGGCGCATGCCGCCCGGCGCTCCTCCTGGGACCAGCCCGACGCCGATCGCTTCCGCCAGTGGGCCGCCGATTTCGACCGCGAATGCTCGCGCCACAACTGGATCAGCTTCGCCCAGATCACTCCCATGCTGGCGGCTGACGCAGCGCTCTCGCTGCCGAGCGAAGTTTGTCTCGTCGGCTTCGACCGTAAGACGCCTGCGCAGGAGGCCTTTCTCGCCGCCCTGGCCGAGCGCGGCCTCATCGTCACCGAGCCTGAGCAGCCATCGCAGATAGCCGAGCGTTCCTGGATCCGAGCCGTCGATGCTCGCGCCGAAATCGCTGCCTGTGCCGCCTGGGCGCGCGAACGCCTCGCGGAAGATCCGGCCGCTCGCATCGGCATCCTCGTTTCCGGCGTCGCCGCGCGCCGCGGTGAGATCGACCGCACCTTCCGCCGCACGCTGATGCCTTCGAGCGAGGACATCCGGCAGCCCGCAGTGCTCATGCCCTGGGAATTTTCCCTGGGGCAGCCGCTCGCCGAAGTTCCTGTCATCCGCGCCGCCATTCTGCTGCTGCGCTGGATCGCCCGCCCCCTCGCGCAATCCGAAGTCTCCTGGCTCCTGCTCTCCGGATTCCTCTCGCAAACCGCGTCGCGCCGGCACGTCATCGCTCGCCACGATGCGGAACAGCGGCGGCGCACCCTGGTCGTCCCGGAGTGCAGCCTCGCCGCCTACGCCGCAATTCTCGCCCGCAATGGCGAACTGCGCCCGATCTTCGAAGACCTCACCGCGCTCCACCAGGCCGTCGCCGCAAACCACATCGCCGATCACGAGCGCCAGCCCTCCGCGTGGGCCGACCTCGTGCAGCACTTGCTCGGCAAAGCCGGATGGCCCGGCGAGCGCCCGCCCGCCTCCTCCGAATTCCAGGCCATGCAGCGCTGGGAGCGCCTGCTGGATGACCTGGCGCAACTGGACTACGACGGCTCGCGCTGCACCTACGCCGACTTCCTCCAGCGGCTGGAGACCTGGTCGTCCGAATCCATCTTCGCGCCGGAATCGCACGATGCTCCCATCCAGATCATGGGGCCCTTCGAATCCTCCGGCCAGCAATTCGACGCCGTCTGGTTCCTGGGAACCGATGACGGCGCATGGCCCCTGCATGGCCACCTGCACTCGCTCCTGCCGCGCGCCGTCCAGCGCGAACACCGCATGCCCTCCGCCTCGCCCGAGGACGACTGGAACCTCGCGCATGCGGTCACCGCGCGCCTGCTCGCCAGCGCATCGCAGATCGTCTTCAGCTACGCCGAGCGCGACAAGGACGCGGAACTCCGCCCATCCCCGCTGATCGCCGGCCTCTTTCCGCAGGACCAGGCACCGCAACCCGCCGCCACCAACGCGCTCGCAACCGATCAGGCCCCAGCACTCGAACCGCTGCCCGATCAGGGCTCCGGCACGCTGCCCTGGCCGCGCGAACGCACGGCCGGAGGCGCCGACGTGCTCAAGCGCCAGTCCGCCTGTCCCTTTCAGGCCTTCGCCGTCAAGCGTCTGGCCGCCGAGCCGCTCGATTGCGCCGAGTGGGGCCTTTCCCCCGCCGAAAAAGGCAAGCTTCTCCACAAGATCCTCGAGCGCCTCTTCGGCGGCATGCTGCGCAGTCACGCCGACCTCGAGCAGGCCCTCGCGCAGAACCAAATCGATGCCCTCATCGACGCAGCCATCGAGCCGGAACTCCAGCGCTACGCCGGAGAGGGCTCCTGGCGCGCAGCCTATCTCGACGCCGAACGCCGCCGCCTGCGCGCCCGCCTCCTGGAGTGGCTCGCCTGCGAGGCGAAGCGCTTCCCCTTCACCGTGGAGCACTGCGAACAAGTCCTGCCCGACGTGCAGATCGGCGATCTGCGCCTGAAACTCCGCGCCGACCGCATCGATGTCCTCGCCGACGGCTCACGCGCCATCCTCGATTACAAGTCCGGCGAGGTCTCCGCCTCGGCGTGGAAAGGCGACCGCCCCGACGAGCCGCAGCTTCCGCTCTATGCCGCCTATGGCGGCGTCCAGAACCTCAGCGGAGTTCTGCTGGCGAAGATTCGCGCAGGCGAGACCACCATCGACGGTCGCATCCGCGACGCGCGCACGCTGCTTTCCCCTGATGTCAAATCGCAGAACGCCATCGTGCAGGAGCCCTATACGAACGAGATGCGCGACGAGTGGGCGCAGATCCTCGCTCGCCTCGCTGCGGAATTCCTGGCTGGCAACGCCGCTGTCGATCCGCGCGACCACAAAGTCTGTGGCTTCTGCGAACTGCATGGCCTCTGCCGCGTCGCCGAACTGAACCTCATCGCGCCCGCCCACAACGGGGAGGCCGAAGATGACTGACCTGCTGCTCGCGCCCGCCGACGCTGCCCAGCGCGAGCAAGCCCTCGACATTCGCCGCTCGGTCATCGTGCAGGCGCCCGCCGGCTCCGGCAAAACCGATCTGCTCACGCGGCGTTTCCTGCGTCTGCTGGCCGTCGTCGACGAGCCCGAAGAGATCGTTGCCATCACCTTCACCCGCGCCGCCACGGCGGAGATGCGTTCGCGCATCCTCTCCGATCTGGAGCTCGCCGCCGGACGCCGCCGCCCCACGGAACACGAAGACGCCGCCCGCATCGCGCTCGCCCGCGCTGCGCTCGCGCAATCCGAACGCCGCGGCTGGGACATTCTCAACCAGCCGCAGCGCCTTGCCATCGAAACCATCGACTCGCTCTGTCTGCGCATCGCCTATGAGCGCCCGCTCTTTGCCGGCCTCGGCGGTCGCCTCCAGCCTACCGAACAGGCCGAGCCCCTCCATGCGCTCGCCGCCCATCGCACGCTCGAGCGCCTCGGCGGCGCCGACGCGGAACTCAACGCCGCGCTCGCGCATTTTCTCGACCTGCGTGATAACCACCTCCGCAACTGCGAAGAGCTGCTGGCCGGTATGCTCGCCACCCGCGATCAGTGGCAGCATGTTCTCCCCCTCTCGCGCGCCATGACCGAGGAGGAGTGGGACGTAGCGCGCCAGCGCCTGGAGGAGCCGTTCCGCCGCGAGACCCGCCGCGTGCTGGACGAAGCGCAGCGCGTGCTCGGCCCGGAGCCGGTGCTGGCGCGCGAGCTTCTGCGCCTCGCGAATTACGCAGCCGCCAATGGCTTCCGCGATGTCGCGCTCCTTTCCGGCGTCCTCGCCATCTCGCCTTCGATGGACGTGGAGCACTGGCGAGCCCTCTGCAATCTGGTGCTGACCAAAGGGAACGAGTGGCGCAAGCGTGTTCAGGTCACCGAAGGCTTTCCAACCGCGAAATACGGCGGAGCCGAAGCGAAGCGCGCCAAGGACAGCATGGAGTTCCTCCTCGCGCGCCTGCAGCAGATGCCGCACCTGCACGCTGCCTTATGCGCCGTGCGCAACCTCCCGCCCACGGCCTACACCGACGAGCAGTGGACCACGCTGCGCCACATCCTCACCGTCCTGCTCCAGGCTAATGCCGAGCTGCGCGTCGTCTTCGCCGAGAAGAACGCCGTCGACTTCACGCAATTGTCCCTCGACGCGCTCCAGGTACTCAAAGATTCCCCCGAACGCCTCGGAGGATTCGGCGCCGCCACCCGCCACCTGCTGATCGACGAATTTCAGGACACCTCCCGCAGCCAGCACGAACTCGTCGAGGCGCTCATCGCCGCGTGGGATCTGAGCGAACACCGCACCTGCTTCCTCGTCGGCGACCCCATGCAGTCGATCTACATGTTTCGCCAGGCGGAAGTCGAAATCTTCAGCGACGTGCTCCACCGCGGCATCGGCCCCGAGGACAACCGCGTCGTCTGCGATCCCGTGCGGCTGTCGGTCAACTTCCGTTCCCACTTCGGCCTCATCGATCCGCTGAACCGTTACTTCTCCGCTGTCTTCGATCAGGCGGCCGCCCCCGGATCCGCAGCCGTTCCCTTCGCGCCCGCGGCTGCGGCCGACGAAACCCGCCGGGATCGCGCCGTGCACGTGCATCCGCAGATCATCGGAGACGCCGATCATCGTCCTGGCAGGGAAGAGTGCCTCACCGCGCGCGATCAGGAAGCGCAGGAAGTACTCCGCATCCTCGAGCGGCAACTCCCCCGCATCGAGCAGGCCCGCAGCCGGGGCGAAGAATATCGTGTCGCTGTCCTCGTGCGCGCGCGCCCGCATCTTGGCGAACTCGTGCCGCTGTTGCGCACCCGTGGCATCCCCTTCCGCGCCGTCGAAATCGAGCATCTCTCCGATCGCCAGGAACTCCTGGACCTCCGCTCCCTGGTCCGAGCGCTGCTGCACCCCATGGACCGCATCGCCTGGCTTTCGGTCCTGCGCGCGCCCTGGTGCGGCCTCACTCTCGCCGATCTGCACCTCCTCACTGGATCCGACGACCGCGACTGCCGCGCCTGGTCGGTTCCTGAACTCATCGAGCGCCGCCAGCATCTCCTCTCCGCCGATGGCCAGCAGCGCCTCGCCCGCACCGCCGCCATTCTCCGCGGCGCTTCGGAGAAGCGCTGGAGCGACTCCGTCTCCTTTGCCTCGTGGATCGAGCGCACCTGGCGCACCCTCGGCGGAGCCGCGTCTCTGGATGCCGCCGCGCTCGAGAACACGCAGGTCTTCTTCTCGCTCCTGGACGGAGTCGCGCCCGACGGTCTCGCGCCCCTCACGCCGGAGTTCGATGCCGAACTGAGCCGCCTCTTCGCTCAGCCCGATCCCTCGGTCAGCGAACGCTGCGGCATTCAGCTGATGACCATTCACAAAGCGAAGGGGCTCGGCTTCGAGGTCGTCATCGTGCCCGCGCTCGACCGCGCTTCATCGGCCGACGACCAAACGCTGCTCTGCGCTCTCGAGCGACGCAACCCGTGGAATCCCGCCGAAGAAGAGTTCCTCGTCGCGCCCATCGGCCCTCGCGGCGACGACTCGCACCCGCTCTACCAGTGGGTGACGCGGCAGCGCAAAATCCGCTTCGACGAGGAGCGCAAGCGCCTCTTCTACGTCGCCTGCACCCGCGCGCGCCACGAACTGCACCTGCTCGGCACCGCGATCCTCAACGGCAACGGCCTCA
>DATEPN010000270.1:0-2438 GCA_035273225.1 Acidobacteriaceae bacterium
CGGGACTGGCCCAGCCGCAACGCCAGCCATCCACAGGCCAGGGTCACCAGCATCACGGTCGCAATTTGAACGAGCAGGAGGGTCATTGGGCCACCGATCCGGTTTGAGGTAGGATGCCCGGGGCCCGTCCACTCTTTGTACCAGAAGCGCCGGTGGGAAAAGGTTTGGATGCGCGAATCGGGCCCGGAGCGCGTTTCATCCACTAAAACGATTTCGTGCCGTCCACGCGCAGCTTCCGTATACTGGCCTGTCCGAACAAGCGCTGCAGGGAACCGCGCCGGCCGCTTCTGCGTATGAATGCCCATGAGCTTCGCGGGCGCCATCACGTGGAATCTGGGCTGCATGGGATTTCCCGAGAGAGCCGCCGTCCGTCCCGGGCACGCGATGCCGCCGCGTCAGCTGCGAGCGCCGGGAGTACCCGACGAGCGCGGCAAGGAGCGGTGGCAGCGCAAAGAGCAGTCCGGCGAACGATTCGTGGAGAAGCCCGTGGAAGCGGAGTCACAGGTTCTGGTCGAGCGGTGCCTGAAAGGGGATTCGTTCGCCTGGACTGAGCTGGTGAAGTCGCACCACCGGCGTGTCTATGGACTTTGCTACCGCTTCACCGGATCGGCGACCGACGCCGAGGACCTGACCCAGGAGGTCTTCCTCAAGATTTACGGGAATCTGTCTGCCTTCGACCTGGCGCGGGGCAGCTTCCAGACGTGGATCACGACCATGACCCGCAACCTGCTGGTGGATCACTTCCGGCGGTCGCGGGCACAGCGTTCCACGGATTCGATGGACACCGGCTGGGACGGCGACGGGGACGAGATGCCGCTCGTCCAGCGGCTGGCCGATTCCGGCCCCTCGCAGCACGACCGGGCCGTACAGAAAGAAATCGAGAAGATGGTGCAGGAGGCTCTGACGAAAATCTCGCCAGAGTTGCGCGAAGCTGTTATCCTTCGCGATTTGCAGGACTTAGACTACAAAGAGATCGCACAGGTCCTGCACATTCCCGAAGGTACTGTGAAGTCGAGAATCAGCCGGGGACGGGCGGAACTGGCCCGTCTGCTGGAGCGTAGTAAACGACAGGTGGTGTGAAGTGGCGGACCACAACAAATTCGGAAATATACCGAATGCCGAACCCGGCGGTCTCCGCTGCGACGATTGGGAAGCTTTGCTGGCGGATGTGCTCGATGGCCGCCTGCCGGCTGCCCAGACTGAATCGTTCCAGGCGCACTGCGCGGTGTGTCTGGCCTGCGCCGATCTGCTGGAGCACGCAAAGCAGGGGCAGGAGTGGCTGGAGTTTCTGCATGCCGAGCCGGAGATTCCGGCCGGATTGGTCGGGAAGATCCTGGATAAGACGGTTGGCCCGGGCGCGATTCCGGTGCCGGTCGTCGCAGCCGCCGGCGTTCCGGCGGCAACCGCGACGGCTGCGGCCATCCCGTGGCGGCGCAGCTTCCACGAGACGCGGCTGCTAATGACGGTGGCGATGGCGTTTTTCTCCATCGCGCTGACGCTGAACATGGTCGGCGTGCGGGTGACGAATCTGCGACTGGCCGATCTGCGGCCGTCGAACATCGGCAGCACCCTCGAACGCCAGTTCTACAGCGCGCGCGGCTCGGTGGTGCGCTTTTACGACAACATGCGGTTTGTGTATCAGCTGGAGTCGCGCGTCCGCGAACTGCGCCGCGATGTCGCCCCGGCGCCGCAGCCGCAGAACCAGAAAAAACAGCAGCCCTCCGGCAGCAACGATAAGGACGGGCAGCTCAATCCCGGACCGGCTCAGGGAGACGTGCTCAACGCGCATACCAGCGCGAAGAACACGATCTCCCTGGAGCAGGCCGCACTACAAACAACAGAAGATCGCTTGTCAACTGAGGTACTCGATTTGAATCCCCTGGGAATCTACAGGGCCGGGCCACGGCAGGACATCGCCGGGTATGAAGAAAGGAGCCTGGCATGAACACCTGCGTTAACCATCCCGATGCGGCGGTGACCGCATACTGCCAGAACTGCGGCAAGGGACTGTGCAGTGCCTGCACGCGCACAGTCAACGGCAACATCTACTGCGAGCCGTGCCAGACGGCGCGCATGGCACAAACCGCGGCTCCCGGAGCGGGCCCGGTCGGTGCGGGTCCGGTCGGACCGGGCCCGGTTCCGCCTGGTTATCCGCCTCCACCGCCGGCCTCCGGACCGAATCCCGGAACGGCTGCCGTGCTGGGCTTCATCCCCGGCGTGGGCGCCATGTACAACGGCCAGTACATCAAGGCCATCGTCCACGTGCTGGTTTTCGTGGTCCTGGTGGGCATGGCCGGCCGCTTCTGGTTCTTCGGACTGCTGATCGCCTTCTGGGTCCTGTATCAGGTCTTCGATGCCCTCCAGACCGCGAAGGCCCGGCGCGACGGTTTGCCGCTGCCCGACCCCTTCGGCCTGAATGAGCTGGGCAATCGCATCGG
>DATEPN010000271.1:0-8896 GCA_035273225.1 Acidobacteriaceae bacterium
CACAGCCTTACCACTCCTGCAAACACCAGCACCCCTGCGCTCATCGCAATCGCTCCGACAATGCGCGCAATGCGCGCACCACCCGGTGCAATACGTTCAGCCGTGATCGCGACCGTTACCATCGCCATCGTGCGTAAGTCCATGACCCCGGCCACCAGCAGAATCGCCGTGAGATTCGCGCAACTCACTCCGCAACGCATGCCGAGGCGCAGCCCGTGCCGCCATGCGCTTCCCGGGTCAGCCGCCGGCGCACCGCGCATCGGTTCCTCCCGGCAACTCGCCAGGTGACGATCCTTCCACTTCGTGAACTGGAAAGCGCCCGCTCCCAGCACCACCAATCCGGCCGCCATCGGTACAATCTTCGCCAGCGCCGGCCATTGCATCGCAGTGGACGCAATCCCCGCGCCGCCCAGAAACACACCCACCCCGCACAGCGCCCAGACAAAGAAGTACGCGGCACCCGCAATCGCGGTCAGCAATCCCAGACCCGACTGCCTCCTCCGCCGCAGAGCCCGTCGATACCGCCACAACATCGCACTCAGCGACGGCAGCATCATCGCCGCCATCATCACCACCCACATCGCGACGAATGTCCCTCCGGCACCGATCCACGATTGGCCCGGCATGCGCATCCACGCCATGGACATGGTCCATCCACCCTGCATCGACATCCCCGGCATCGCCGACATGCTCCCGCACCACACCACCGTCACCCCTGCACTAACAAGGAACAGCAGCGCCGACACTCCGATAAATAGTCGCTGCGAATCTCGCTCGCTGGTGGCGACAGCGCGTGCAGGTGGTTGCATGCCGCGCTCGAAAGGATTTGCAAAGGAATGGATGCAGGTCATCACACACTCTCCCGTCCAGCAAAGGGCCTGGGCTTCAGGTGTCGTGGCGGACTCATGACAGAACTGAAGCCCCTCGCCATTGGCGCAAGCTCCGCGAAGTCTCGCCTCACGAACACCCACACCCCTTCGCCTCGGCCTCGCGTCGCCGGATCGCCGCTCCTGCCGGGTCGGTGAGTATATCCACCCACAGAGGATGCGGCGTAGGCTCAGCTTCGTAATTGTCGTGCCAGTTCCACCACCGGTAGGGCGGCGTTTGCGGATACCCCTCCGGCGAATCCTCCCACGTCTCCTGACGCCCGAGCGGCGTGGCATCGAGATAGCTCCACGTCGTCCCCATCGCCTCGTCGCCACGATTGTTGATCAAGTACGTGCGATACACCTTGTCGCCATCGCGGAAGAAGACGTTGTGTCCGTGCCATTGATCCACGCCGAAATCCACGTCAAAGCTGTCGGTGATCGTGTACCAGGGCATCTCCCACCCCATCCGCGCCTTCAGGAGCGCGATATCCGGCTGCGGCGCGCGGGACGCATACACCAGCGTCGTATCGCGCGCGTTCAGATGCGATAGATGCGCCACCTGATCGGCGCCCAGAGAGCAACCGCGGCATGCATGGTCGGGCCAGCCGAACACTCCCGGCTCGAAGAACGCGCGATAGACGATCAACTGCCGGCGCCCCTCGAACAGGTCGAGCAGACTCACCTTCCCCCTGGGACCGTCAAACTCATAACGCTTCTCCACCGCCACCCACGGCATCCGGCGCCGCTGAGCCGCCAGCGCATCACGCGCGCGCGTCAATTCCTTCTCCTTCACCAGCAGCTGTTGCCGAGCCGCCTCCCACTCCTCCTGTGACACGATCGCGGGTGTCTTCATGGCTGTTGTCATCATCCCTCTCCTTTTGTTGAAATCCTGTTCCTTCGCTCTGCCCCGGATGTGACCGGCTGTCCGGCCCTCATGTAGAAATACTGATGCAGGTGCCCAACAACCTGGGAGTGACAAGTGTGGCGGGATTCCGATGGATTCTCTGATCACAGCCGCAGCGCGCGCCCTCGCCGCAGGCGATCCCCTCGGCGCATTGAAGCGAGTTGCTCTGCGCGACGATGCGCCTGCCCTCGCCCTCCGCGGCATCGCGCTGGCGCAACTCGGAGATTTTGCGCGCGCGAAAGAACTCCTGCGCAAGGCGTCGTGCGCCTTTGCTCCGAAGGAATCCGTCGCACGCGCGCGCTGCATCGTCGCCGAAGCTGAGGTCGCCCTCGCCGCACGCGATCTGGGCTGGCCCGCAAAATCGCTCCATGCGGCACGCCTCACGCTCGAAGAACACGGCGATCGGCTCAACGCGGCGCATGCGCGCTATCTTGAAGTCCGCCGCCTCGTCCTCATCGGCCGTCTCGACGATGCCGAACACCTGCTCGCCGACTTCGACCCGGCGCCCTTCCCGCCCGCCTCGCGTGCCCTGTACGAACTCATCGTTGCCGGCATCGCCATCCGCCGCATCCGCGCCGGCGCAGCACGCGCGGCCCTCGCACGCGCCGAAGACGCTGCGCGGCATGCAGCCATCCCCGCTTTAACCGCCGAAGTCCAAAGCGCCTGGCACGTCCTGAACACGCCGGCCGCTCGCCGCATCGCCCGCGGCGAAGAACGCCCGCTCCTCCTCGAACAAGTTGAAGCTCTGCTCGCCTCAGCAGCGCTCATCATCGACGCGTGCCGCAATGCCATTCGTGATCCACGCACAACCATTTCCCTCGTCACCCGCCCGGTGCTCTTCGCTCTCGCCCGCGCGCTCGCCGAAGCCTGGCCCGGCGACGTTCCCCGGGACCAGCTTCTCGCCCGCGCCTTCGGAGCCCGATTCGTCGACGAATCCCATCGCATGCGCTTGCGCGTCGAAATTGGACGCCTGCGCCGCATACTCCGTCCGCTCGCCGACATCCGCGCCACGAAGCAGGGATTCACCCTTGTCCCTCACAGCGAGTGCGAAGTCGTCGTGCTGGCGCAACCGGTCGAAGACGAGAACGCCGCCGTGCTCGCCTTTCTCGCCGATGGAGAATCGTGGTCGAGTTCCGCGCTGGCGATTGCACTCGGCACCAGCCAGCGTACCGTGCAGCGAGCGCTCGACGCCCTCGCGGCCGCCGGCAAGGTGCAGTCCTTCGGTCGCGCGCGGGCCCGTCGCTGGATCACTCCGCCGCTCCCGGGATTCACGACAACTTTGTTACTCCCGGCTCCGCTCGATAACTGATTAAGTTAGACCCATGAAACATGCAACCGCCGAAATCGTCCGCGAATACGGCCCCTTCCCGGGTGCCGACCGCGTCCACGGAGTCAGCTTTGACGCTGAGCGCGTCTGGTTCGCCTCCGGAGACAAACTCAACGCCTTCGACCCTGCAACCGGCCAGCCGCTGCGCTCCATCGATGTGGCCGCCCATGCAGGAACCGCCTTCGATGGCACGCACCTCTTCCAGATCGCCGAAGATCGCATCCAGAAGATCGATCCCGCCACCGGCCGCGTGCTCTCCACCATTCCCGCACCCGGCGCCGGGCGCGACTCTGGCCTGGCGTGGGCTGAGGGCACGCTGTGGGTCGGTCAATATCGCGACCGGAAAATCCATCAGATCAATCCCGACACAGGAGAGATCCTGCGCACCATCGATTCCAACCGCTTCGTCACAGGCGTCACCTGGCTCGATGGAGAACTGTGGCACGCCACCCTGGAAGACGAGGAGAGCGAGTTGCGCCACGTCGATCCTCGCAGCGGCGAGGTTCTCGAAGCGCTCGATATGCCGCCCGGCGCTCTCATCTCAGGACTCGAGTCCAACGGCAAAGATCAGTTCTTCTGCGGAGGACAAAAGAGCGGCAAGATCCGAGCCGTTCGCCGCCCCCGCAAATAAATGCAGCAAGTGAGACTCACAATTCATCACGACACAGCAAACCGTCTGTATCAGGGCACGGCTTCAGCCGTGCCGTCCTTTGCTGCAAATGATTCGGGCTTTAGCCCCTGAGGAAGATGTTCGCGCGCCTTTTCCAGCGCTCTTACCGAAGCCCCTCCTCCAGCCGAAAGCTGCAATACAAAAACGGCTGTACGCGCCCCGCAGGAGTCTCATGCTCCTCCTCGATCGCCTGCATCAGCCGGAACGACTCGCCCATTTCCCGCTGCAACCCATCAGCATCGTAACGAACCACGTCGAGCCCACTGCATCGTGCAGGACCTCCGGTTGCGAACACTCCAGCGATCAGGCAGCCACCCGGCTTCAGGGCCGACCGCGCCTGCCGCACATAAGCCGCGCGATCCGCAGCTTCCGTCAGAAAGTGAAACACCGCGCGATCATGCCACACGTCATACGCTGCCGGGCTCAGAGTCGTCTTCGTAACATCCCCGACGAGCCAGCGCACGCGCGCGCCGTCATCGCCCAGCCGCGCTCTGGCCGCATCGATCGCCGTCTGCGCAATATCGAGAACTGTAACGTGGTCATAGCCGCGCGCCAGCAGATCACCCACCAGCGTCGACCGCCCCGCCCCCACATCAATGATCGAGGCCGATATGCTTTGCGCCGCTTCCTCGATCAGGCGCAGCGAAGTCTCCAGATGCGGCCGGTACCAGCTCACCTGCCTGGCCGATTTCTCCCGGTGAATGGTCTCCCAGTGATCCCGAAGATCCCTGCCGTTCATACGCGCTAACCGCCGCCGACCTGCTCTCCAGACTATGCCTGCGCCCTAGTGTGCCGGCCTCAAAAATGCCTTCGGCAGCCCGAACGCCTTCAAAATCGCACGATCGACAAGCTTCTCCGGCAGGAACCGCGCCAGCAGGACCAGTTTGCGCGACTCCTTGCCCGCTGGATAGCGCGTGCTCGGATGCCGATCCGTTAGCGCACGTTCCACCACAGCGGCCACCACCTCGGGCGGGCTTCCCTCCTGCTCTTTCTGCGTGAAAGCCCGTGCCAGGCTGCGCATCCCCTCACCGTACAGCGTTCTCCCCTCAGCAGGCAGATCGCTGATCGTCTTCTCTACTCCGCCCAGCGTTTTCTCAACCGCAGGAGTCAGAATCGCTCCCGGCTCCAGCAAACACACCGCAATGCCCTGCGGACGCAGCTCCAGCCGGAGCGCGGCACTGAAGGAGGCGAATGCCGCCTTCGATCCCGCGAGCGCTCCTCCAAATGGTGGCGTTATATGATCCCCCACCGATCCGCTGTTGATGATCCGCCCTCTCGCTCTCCGAAGCAGCGGCAGAAAGGCCTGGATCACGCCGATCTGCCCGAACAGATTCACTTCGAAGATCTCGCGCACCTGATCGACCGGCATGTACTCCACTGGCGCCGTGGCTCCAATCCCCGCGTTGTTGAAGAGCGCATCCAGCCCCCGCCCTTCCAGCCGCTTTGCAACCTCCTGGGCCGCGACCGCCACAGACTCCCCGTTCGTCACGTCGAGAAGAATCCCTTCCAGCGCGCCGTTCGATTCAGCCTCCAGCTTCCGCGCATCCTCTTCTTTGCGAACCGCGGCAAACACACGCCATCCATGTTGTGCCAGGCGCGTTGCCGTGGCTTTCCCGATCCCGCTCGACGCGCCGGTAATCAAAATGCTTTTCACCGCAGAGGCCATCAGTACACTCCTTCGCGAACGGGCGTGCACAGCAGTCGCACAGCTCGCTTCCTGCGTCTCTCTGCGTTTTGGATCACCCGCGCTGGGGTGAAGTTGCAAATTGTCCCCTTTAGTCCCTCACCCCGCCCGCCGCCCGCTCCGCCATCGTGCGGCATACGGCAGCACGAATAAATACAACCCGGTAATCAGCAGAAACGCCAGCGGAGCCACCGCAGCCAATCCCAGCGCAGCCGTGTATCTTCCCCGCAGCACCGCTACGCCATTCGCAATCACCGCCAGCGTAAAAAGAACCGAGAACCAGCGGTGCGTCTGCCGAATCCATTTGTTCCAGTTCAAGCTGACCTCCTCAGGACGACTGCCCCGGCTTCCCCGCCCAACCTGGCGTCTCAATCCCAAACTGTTGCGCGTACTCAGCGATCAGCCGTTGCCACCCAAACGCCAACGCATCGGTGCCGGCAATCCGTCCAATCGGCTTGCCCGCGAGCAACCGGTCCAGCACGTCCAGGCAGATGTGCCACCCCGCTGCGCCCCACGCAATAAACCGTCGATCGATGTTGTGCCACAGTGTCAGCCGCGTGCCGCGCCCCAGTGGCTCCAGTTCCCATCGCAGATCGCCCTCGCCCCAGCGGTACTCAAGCAACCGCGGCGCCTCGGCTCGCTGCACTGCGGTGTCAAAGGTCTGCGGCTTCGGTGCCCGTGCCATCGTGAACTTCACCGGGCCTTCCTCCGCCAGATTCCGGTCCGCGTCGAACGGCGCCCATTCCGCCAGATGCGCAGGATCGGTCAGCGCCTCCCACACCCTTTCCGGCGGATGGCGCAGCTCGCGCACCAGCACCAGCGTCCACTTCTCTCCGTCCTTTTCGATATGCGCTCCGCTCGCCGGCCCCGGTGCATACAGTTCCCGATCGCCCATCTCAGCCCTGCCACTTCATCAGTTGTGTGATCTGAACCAGATTCCCGCACGTGTCCTTCACCATCGCAATCTTCGAGGCCGTCACATCCGTCGGCGGCATCGTGAACTCCGCGCCCTTCGTCTTCATTCGCTCGTAATCGGCCTGCAGGTCGTCGGTGAAGAACATCGCTGCCGGTTGGTTCTGCTGCAGCATCGCCTGCTGGAACGCCTTTGCCGCCGGATTGCTGTTCAGCGCCAGCTGCAGCTCCGTCCCGTTCGGATCCTCAGCCGACGCCACCGTTAGCCACCGATACGGCCCCTGGCTGAAATCAGCTTTCTTCACGAAGCCCAGCACTTCGGTGTAGAACCGCAGCGCCCTCTCCTGGTCGTCCACATACACGCTCGTCAGTTTGATCTTCACTTCGTCTCTCCTTTGTGATGTCTTCGTTTCCTGCTGGTCTTTCTCTTCGCTTTTTCCGCCTGCTCCATGCGGTCGAGATGCCGCTCCAGAGCATCCACGTGCTTTGACCAGAACCGCCGGAACGGCTCCAGCCAGTCGTCGATCTCCTGCAGCGGTTCAGGCCGCAGCCGGTACAAACGACGCTGTGCATCCACCGTCGACTCCACGAAACCCGCATCCCGCAGCACGCGCAGGTGCTTCGATACGGCCGGCTGCGACATCCGCAGCCGCCGCTCAATCTCCCCTACAGACTGTTCGGATCCAGCCAGCAGGCTCAAGATCGCGCGGCGGTTCGGCTCCGCAATCACCTCGAATACGGATTCCATTCCTCTGATATACCTCTACCGGCATATACGTGTCAAGGCATATAAAAATCCACAAAGGTCCCCGGCGCCCCTGAATCTCGTCCCGCTGCTAATTCGCCTCTACTGTGCGCCGATGGCCGGATCCGTCCTGCTCTCCCGGCCATTCTCAATGTGCCCGGCCATCTGCCATCGGAACGTCGGGTCCTGTTCAGCCTCGACAATCACGTCGTACCATCCCCAGGTGCGCTCCAGCGCCAGCCTCCAGCGCGCCCGTGCATGCGGCCGCAGGGTGCTCTCGATCGCCCGTCCCGTGTATGCATTCCTGATCTGCAGTGTCACGGGCTGCGATCCCCGATTCGTGACGATCAGCCTGATCGCGTTTCCTTCTCTGTCATAGGCCGCGCGAACATCCGCGTTCGCCGCACGCGCTCCGGAGATCCTCCCGCGAAACGCCCGCAGGAACCCGTTCGGCCCATAAACCGACAGATCGTAGCCGGTGAGATTGTTCCGGGTGAGCGGCCAGGTATCCGACAACTGCGCTCCCTCACCCATTGTGTAAGTCCACGGCCCCAGGCTGCTGTTCCCCGACCGCACCTGCAGCACCGCCGCCTTGCCCGCGTTCACGAACTCGATCGCGAACGTTCCATCCGCCCGGTTCGCGCTGCCGAATGCGTTCAGATCGTACGGAAGCGGCCGCGCCGGACGCGTTCCCGGCTCCTGCGTCGGCATCGTCTGATCCGTCGGCACCCGAGGCGCATAGTCCGGATACCGATTCTGGTTCGGCGGCAGATAGGCAGCCGTGCTCGGCAGCGCCACCACTTTCGCATTCGGATTCCGGAAGTTGAACGCCGACGTCAGATCGCCCGCCACCGCGCGCCGCCATGGCGTGATATTCGTCTCGATCAGCCCCGGATGCGTCTCCGCCCACCGCGCCTCCATCAGCCGAATAATCGACGTGTGATCGAACACCTCCGAGCTGACGTACCCGCCCTTGCTCCATGGCGAAATCACCAGCATCGGCACGCGCAGGCCCAAGCCATACGGACCCGCCTCATACGTCGCGTTCCCGGGAAAAATCTCATTCGTCGTCGCTACCGTCGACAGCCCCTGCGCCCGGGAAACCGGCGGCGTCGGCGGCGCCTTGTGATCGAAGAAGCCGTCATTTTCATCCCAGGTCAGCAGCAGCACCGTCCTGCTCCACACCTCCGGATTCGCCGTCAGCGCATCGAGAAACTGCGCGACGTACCACGCGCCCCAGTTCGCTGGCCAGTTCGGATGCTCTGAGTACGCCTCCGGCGCCACGATATACGACACCTGTGGCAATCGGTTCGCCAGCACATCCGCGCGGAACTGATCCACCAGATGCGGCGCAACCTGCGCATTCGTTCCCGCAATGGTGCTGATGTCAGTCCCGGTCAGCGCGCGTTCATACAGCGGGCTGCCTGGCAGGGCATTCCGGTATTGCCGGAACTGCAGCAGCGAATTGTCGCCGTTGTTGCCGATGTACGCATTGAACAGCTCCGACCGGCTCCCCACGTCCTGGTACACCCTCCAGGAAATCCCTGCTGCCGTCAGCCGTTCCGGATAAGTCGTCCAGTGATAGTCCCCGCGAGCGTTGTCGACCGCCGGACCGCCCGAGCGGCCATCGTTCCCCACCCAACCCGTCCACATGTGGTATCGGTTCGGATGCGTTGGCCCAAACACCGAGCAGTGATAGTCGTCGCAAATTGTGAATGCATCCGCCAGCGCGTAATGAAAGGGGATGTCCTCCCGATTCAGATACGCCATCGTCGTCGTCCCCTT
>DATEPN010000272.1:0-10978 GCA_035273225.1 Acidobacteriaceae bacterium
CACGGAGCCGGTCTGGTGACGTCAAAACATCCTGCGCCCCGCCGCGCCTGAGTGCCTAAAATAACGATGGCACTGCAGCCGTCTCCGCAGTCCTTCGCTCCACCCGCCGAGGCTCGGTATGATCTTCGCTGATCGTCGCGATGCCGGACGCGCCCTCGCGCAAGCTCTTCGCGAACGAGCCAATGTTGAATACCCAATCGTCCTCGGACTCCCGCGCGGCGGAGTCCCCGTTGCGTACGAAGTCGCCTGCGACCTGCACCTGCCGCTCGACGTCTTCATCGTCCGCAAACTCGGCGTTCCCGGAGAAGAAGAATTAGCCATGGGCGCCGTCGCCAGCGGGGGCATCGTCGTCCTCAACGAACAGGTGCTGCGCCTCTTTTCCATCCGGCAGGAGACGCTGGATGCCGTCATCGCCCGTGAAGTGCAGGAGATCGCCCGCCGCGAGTCGCTCTATCGCTCCGGTCATGCGCCCGCCGATCTCCACGGACGCAACTGCATCCTCGTCGATGACGGCCTCGCGACCGGCGCCACCATGCGCGCCGCCATTCGCGCGCTGCGTCCCGTCGCCGCCCGCATCATCGCCTCCGTTCCGGTAGCCGCCGCCAGCACCTGCGAGCAGATCGGCCACGAAGTCGATCAGTTCCTCTCACTCCAGTGCCCGGAATCGTTCTGCGCTGTCGGCGAGTTCTACCGCAATTTTGAGCCCACCACCGATGACGAAGTCCGCCATCTCCTGGCCGCCTCCCACGAACGTCCCACGCCATGATTCCCGCACCGGAACGCCTCACACCCTGGTTCGCCCATTTACCACCGTCGTGTCATGGGCCGGGGGCAGGGAAGAGCCTAGTCTGAATCGGTTGTCACATCGCGTACGGAGAACTTCATGGGCCTGTCCTTAGTCGAGAACACTTTGCGTATCGGCTATCTCTCACTCGTATCGAGCCTCGTCATGATGACGTACCTGACCATGCGCCCATCCCTCCGCCAGAACCGCGTCACCGCGCGCCGTCGCCGCGCCTCGAAAAAGGACCGGCAGCAGCCGTAACCGTCGCCCTCCGACCACCGCCGATACCCCGCACTCCCACTGATAGAATCATCTCGACGCCGTCGCGGGCGGTTAGCTCAGTTGGTTAGAGCGCCTGCCTTACAAGCAGGAGGTCGCAGGTTCGAGCCCTGCACTGCCCACCACTTGAAATCCAGCGCCAGCCGGCAACCCACGCGTGCTCTCGCGAGGACGTCCGGAGTGCCTCTGCCCACCCATCACCACGGGCTTACCTCGATGCCGGTGACTCGCCCGAAAAACAAGGCGTCCGTCGAAGACCGCATCTAAAATCGGCGGACAAAAACAGGAACGATTCTCAGCAAATGGACAACACGGCCTCTGGATCGTGAATGACGAAGCTCACACCCTGTTTGCGAACGAACGTATGGCCGAGATACTGGGAACGACGCAGACGCATTTGGCCCAGCGGAACTCATTCGACTACATCGATCCGGAAGATTTGCCCACTGCAGAACGTCTCTCAGGCTGAAGACCGGCGGCAACCGATTGCCCTTCCGTTTCAAACTGCGCAGGAAGGATGGAATGCCTGTCCGGGTACACGTGCAGGCCAACGTCGAGGGCCGATTCACCGGAATTGTCGGAACCTTCACTGTTGCCCATGCGGAGGCGCTGCCGTAGCTGCGCACCTCAAAGACCTGGTTGCCCCGGCCGCGGCCCGGGCTTTTCTACGGCCGGGGCGCAGCGCCCGCCAATTTACGCCAGAAGCCGCTTCGCAAAGAAGATGGTGGCAACCAGGACATGATCTGCCGGCATCCAACCCCAACTTGGGGTTACTATGCCGTCTCCGCTGATCATCGACGAGGCCTTGCGGAAGCAGGCACCAACGGTTCTGATCGTGGACGATGCAGCCGCCATTACCGAGACGCTGTCGCTGATCGTGCAACGTCACGGATACCGGGCACGGGTCGCGGCTACAGGCGAAGACGCCGTGGAACAGGCGAAAGCATCGGCCCCCGACGTACTGGTCTGTGACATCGTGATGCCAGGAATCACCGGAATCGAAGCCGCTCTCCAAATACGCGTCCTGTGCCCTTCCTGCCGGATCATCCTCATCTCGGGAGCCATGATGAGCGCCGAGTTATTAGAACGGGCGAGCGATGACGGAAACGAGTTTGAGGTGCTGGTGAAGCCGTTTGACCCGAACCTGCTGCTCGACCTGCTGCGGGACCACGCATGCCTGGCCGGCCGCTCTTCCTGACGCAGCTCAAACCAGAGAACGATGGTGCCGGCCACGCCGGCTGACCCTCACCCGTTGCCCCACGCTCCAGCGCATCCAAACCCGAGATGCGCAGGAACGATCACAGGCTGGCATTTCTGATCGTGGAAGCTGAACCCGCGCAAGGTCTGTCCACTCGCAAACTTTTGCTCGAATCGGCCAAACACAACGTCGTGACCGCGTACACGAGCGAAGAAGGTATTCGGATGTTCAGGCGCTTTGCGAAGGTCGATGCCGTCGTGGTTGACGGCGAATTGGACGGCAAGGATCGTCTGGTGGCCTCGGTGAAGCAGCAAGACTCCAGCATGCGGATTATTTGTCTTACCCCACGGCAAGGGGAAAAAGCATCATGGGCGGATGAGACCGTGAATTCGCATGATCCGGCTGCGCTGCTGAAGCTCCTTCAGGAGATGGGTGGCCGCACCGACATCTAGGGATGTCGAGCTTGGTGCGACACACGAGATCGCCGGGTTACGACCCTGAGGCACATCGCCCACCAATACCGCATCCTGTCCCGCCAAAAGGATGCGATAATTCCACCAGAGTCCCTCTGCAAGTACTTCATGAGCAGTTCCCGCGCTGAACGGGTTCTGCAGGTTTTATGCGCCGCTTCCTCTCCCTCCGCGACTTCGACTGGACGCTCCTCGGTTTCGTGCTGGTCCTTTCCGTTGTCAGTGTCCTTGAAATCTACAGCGCCACGCTCCATACCAAATTCCACGGCTTCCAGAAAATGCAGATCCTCTGGATCGCCGGTGGCCTGGCTGCCATGTTCGTGATGTCGGTCATCGACTATCACAAGCTCCTGGGCGCCATCTACTGGATCTACGGCTTCTGCCTGCTCTCCCTGGTCGGCGTCCTTGCCTTCGGAACCCGCGTCATGGGCGGCAAGCGATGGATCAAGCTCCCCGGCGGCGTCCACTTCCAGCCGTCGGAGTGGGTCAAGCTGGTCCTCATCGTGCTCATGGCCCGCTACTGCGCCAACCTGGCCGGCCGTGAACTCACCTGGGGAGACATCTTCAAGGCCATCGGCCTTGTCGCTGTTCCCATGCTGCTGGTCCTCAAGCAGCCGGATATGGGCACCGCCCTCACCTACTCTCCTGTGCTCCTGCTCGGGCTCTTCCTGGGCGGCATCGACATGAAAAAGGGCGGCATCCTGCTGTTCGTGATCCTGCTGGGCGTCGGTGTCGTCTGGAAGAGCGGCAAGGTCCTCAAGCCTTACCAGAAGCAGCGCCTGACCAGCTTCATTAACCCCGACGACGACCCCCGCGGCACCGGATACCAGATCCGCCAGTCACTCATCGCCGTCGGCGACGGTGGCGTCTTCGGACGCGGCGCAAAACACGGCACCCAGACCCAGGGCGACTTCCTGCCCATCCCCTACACCGACTTCATCTTCGCCGCCTTCAGTGAGGAGCACGGCTTCGTCGGCGCGGTCCTCGTCCTGCTGATATACTTCCTAATACTGATGCGTTTGATTCAAAACGCTCAGACAGCCGCGGACCTTCCAGGCGCGTTCCTGGTCATGGGCGTGGTGGCGGTTCTGATTTTCCAGATCGCCGTCAACGTCGGAATGGTTCTCGGTCTGATGCCGGTGACCGGAATTCCTCTTCCTCTCATGAGTTACGGAGGGTCTTCGGTCCTGTTCACGTTCCTTGCTCTGGGCATGGTCATGAATGTCCGCATGAGCCGCTTCGTGAACTAGAGGGCAAACAGGTTTGTGTTAGACCAGCAGGGCCCGCGGTGCGGGCGCAGGTTTGATTGAACGAAGTATCAACCGGCCAGGTGGATTGAAATCCGGGCCGGGCAGGATCTGGAATGGGCGTGCAAGGACGGGTAACGACCCCGCCACGGTTGACGGCTGAAGCGGTCACAAACTCTTTGCGCGCGGACGACTCCCCAATGCGAAGGCTTTCACTCAGCGAACCCCCACCCCTCTTCTCTCCTCCGCCCCTTAGCGCGGGCCTCGAGAGCAGCGGCGGCGGTTCTTGCGCGAACCATCAAAGTCGTTCCTCGGCCAGCCCCGGTCTTTTCCGGTAATCCGGTTCGGTCTGCCTCGGCACATTGAGGCAGAATGGCAAAAGAAATTTGCATTTCCAGCACGCCGCACGAAACGCGGCTTGCGATTCTGGAAGACGATCAGCTCGCAGAAATCTACTACGAGCGCGAAAACGAATACACACTCGCCGGCTCCGTCTACAAGGGCCGCGTCACCCGCGTGCTCCCCGGCATGCAATCCGCCTTCGTCGATGTCGGACTCGAGCGCGACGCCTTCCTGTACGTCACCGATTTCCTCGAAGAGCAGGAAGAAGACTCCGCAGAATTTGAGCGCGTCGACGCCGGGGCCACCGGGGAGCCTGCTCGACGCGGTGGAGACGCCAGCGGTAACGGCGGCGGCCGCCGCCAGCAGCGCGAACAGCGCGAGTCCCGCGAACCCCGCGACCAACGTGAACCTCGCGAACAGCGGCCGCCCACACAGGAGGCGGAAACCGACCTCCAGGCCTCCGAATCCACCCCGCGCCGCGACCGCGAACAGCACCAGGGCGAAGCAGAGGGAGACCAGGGTGTCCGCCGCTGGCACGGCCGTCGTGGCCGCCGCATGCGGGGACGTGGCCCCCGCAACGACCGCCAGCCCTCCGACCGTCCCGCAGCCGACGTGGTCCTCGAATCCCCCGACTATGTAGCCGAAGCCACCGCCGACGAGCCGGAAGCGCGGCCCGAACGCGGAGCACCCGGCGGAGTTCCCGCGCAGTCGCTGCCGATCGTCCTCCCCGGCGAGTCGCTCGCCCGCTACGGCGGCGGCTCGGTGGAAACCAAACCCGCCGCGCCTGTACAGTCCGCACCCGCTGCCACCGCACCCGTAAGCACGGCCCGCCCCTCCACGCTGGTCGAAGTGCCCACCGGCTGGGATGGCGGAGCCGTTCTTCCCGGCGAAACGCTCTCGCGTCACCGCGGCGAGTCTTCCCGCCGCCCGGAATCGCGCCGTGAGTCCACGCCGGAGCAAGCCTCCGTCGCCCCGCCCGAAGTCGTCGACTCCCCCGAGCCCGTCATTGAGCCCGAATCCGCCTGGACACACGAGCCGCTCGAATCCGCTGAGCCCTCCGAGCCGCCGGAAGTCGAAGCCCCCGCGCCCTCCGATCTGGCCGCAGCCGTCCCGCAGGTCCCCACGCCCGTCGACGCCGCACTGGCCCAGTCGCAGGCCGAGGTCGCCGGGGAAGCCGAAGAGTTTGCCGAACCCGACACCGTCGAAGAGACGCACGAGTACGAGCCGGAGGAAGCTTCCGCCTCACACCGCGTCGAGCCGACCCGCAGCGAAATGCGCTTCAGCGTCCCCGTGGAAGAAGAGGAGTTCCAGGAAGAAGAGCAGACGCCCGAGCCTCCCCAGCAGCCCGGCGTGACCCGTCAGCACGAGGAGCATGCGCCGCAATCCGAAGCGCAGGCCGCTTCGCCCGAAGCCGAAGTCGTCCGCCAGCTCTTCGGCTACGCACCCGGGATGGGCGTTCTGGAAGAAGAGACCATCGACGAGGATGAGTACGACTTCGAGCCCATCGCCGCGGAATCGGAAGACCACGTCCACGAAGAGATGGAGGAGCAGACGATCGATCAGGCTTCGACCGTCGAGGACACCGTCCGCGATGTCCACATCGATCGCCGCCTCGGCCACGGCACGCCAGCCGAAGCCGAAGAGGACACGGACGAGGCCGAGGGCTTTGCCGAAGCCGAAGAGGATTCCGAGGAATCCGAAGCCGAAGGAGCGGAAGAGGATTACGAGGAAGACGCTGCCGGCGAGCCCAGCGATGGAGCCGTCGCCGGAGCCGAAACACCGGCGCCCAGCCGCCGCGAAGGCCGCCGTTTCGACCGCCGTGGTCGTGGACGCCAGCAGCACGGACGCCGTCATGGCGGACGCCGCCCCTCCATGCAGACCTCCGACCTGCCCATCATCAGCGAACTGCTCAAGCAGGGCCAGGAGATCCTCGTCCAGATTGCCAAGGAGCCCATCGCGCGCAAGGGCGCTCGCATCACCAGCCACATTGCGCTGCCTGGCCGCTTCCTGGTCTTCATGCCGACCGTGAACCACGTCGGCGTCTCGCGCAAAATTGCCTCAGACGAAGAGCGCCAGCGCCTCAAGCGGATTCTTATCAGCGAAAAGGCCGGCGCGCCCGGCGGATTCATCGTCCGCACCGCAGCCGAGAACGCCGGCGAAGACGACCTCCGTGCCGACATTCGCTTCCTCATCAATCTCTGGGCCGAGATCAAGCAGCGCTCCGAAGGCGCCAAGGCTCCGGCTCTCATCTATCACGACCTCAATCTCATCGAGCGCATCCTGCGCGATCAGGTGAGCGACAATTTCTCCACCATCTGGGTCGACAGCGAAACGGAGTACGAGCGCATCGTCCGCTTCCTGAACCGCTTCCAGCCCTCGCTCGTGCGCCGCGTCAAGCTCTACACGAAGGAGACGCCCCTGTTCGAGCAGTTCGGCATTCAGGACGAAATCAGCAAGGCCCTCAAGTCGAAGGTCTGGCTCAAGTCCGGCGGCTCCATCGTCATCAATCAGACTGAAGCGCTGGTCGCCATCGACATCAACACCGGCAAGTACGTCGGCAAAACAGCGCGTCTCGAAGACACCATCCTCAAGACCAACCTCGATGCCATCCCCGAGATCGTCCGCCAGATCCGCCTGCGCGACCTCGGCGGCATCATCGTGATCGATTTCATCGACATGGATGAGCGCCGCAACCGGCAGAAGGTCACGCAGGCCCTGGAGGACGCGCTCAAGGCCGATCGTGCTCCGTCGAAGGTTCTGCAGTTTAACGACTTCGGCCTCGTCGCCATCACGCGCAAGCGGGTCAAGCAGTCGCTCGAGCGCACCCTCAGCGTGCCTTGCCCCATCTGCACCGGAACCGGCATGGTCAAAAGCCCGATCACGGTTGCCAACGAGATCTACATCGAGCTGCGGAAGATGCTGCGCCATCTCGAGCGGAACGACATCCTGCTCCGCGTCCACCCCGAGGTGGTCAAAGTTCTCAAGGCGAACAACGCGAAGTGGCTGAACGAACTGGAAGAGATGACCGCGAAGACGATCATCGTCAAGAGCGATCCGGCCCTGCCGCCGGAGCAGTTCGACATCCAGGGGTAACCAAGTCAGCAAAGGGGTGGCCATCGGTCACCCCTTCTTCTGCGGCGTATAATCAGGCGTCACCCCGGCCACGTTGCGTCAACATGCATGGAACCGTGCAACTTAGCAGCGCTTTACGTGTCCAAATATCTGGGGGGCAGCATCCACGATGCCCTCACTCGGTTTTTGTAAATTTCATCAACCTTGAAGGGGTTTGAAATGGTTGCGAACTGTGACGCGTCCTTCCCGCGCTTGCGGCGCACGTTGATTCTTGCTTCCGCCCTGGTCGTCGGCTTTGCTCTGTCTGCCACTGCCCAGACTTCCACCGACAATTCCGCCAGCGATTCGAATTTCTCCAGTTCCAATATCCAGGCACTCCTCAGTCCCGATGCCTTCCTCGGCGGCACCCCCAAGGCCTCGCCCAGGCCCTACGGTGTCGCTTCTCCGCAATACGGCAACCGTCAGCGCTATCCGCAGTATCCCGGCTACGAGAACAAAACAAGCCATTTCGCGTTCGTGGGCGGCGCCGGAATCACCGCTCCCATCGGTAACGATACCCATGGCTTTGAAACCTGGGGCTACAACTTCGACGTCGGCGGCGGCTGGAACTTCACCAAGAAGTTCGGTGCGCTCTTCGAATATCAGTTCGATAAAAACAAGATCCCTGGCGCCACGATTGCCGCGGTCGGCGCGCAGGGTGGCAACATCAACACGCACCTCTTCCTCTTCAATGGGATCTACTACTTTGCCCGTCGCGGCAGCGGAGCCTACGTCACCGGCGGCGGTGGCTTCAGCCGCAAGGTCACGAACTTCACCGACCTGCAGCAGGGATCCGTCTGCTATTTCTTCTGCTATTACGTCACGCAGCCGGTGACCGTCTACAACTTTGCCAGCACCCAGGCAGCCGCGGACGCGGGTCTCGGCTTCTACTGGAAGGCCTTCGGGCAAGACAGTAACGGCAAGCTCTTCGTGGAAGCCCGATACGTCTTCGTGAATTCGCCCGCAGCCACCAGAACCAAGGATGGCGAGGGTACCGAGGGCATCATCCCTGTCACCGTTGGCATTCGCTTCTGACCTGGTACAGAGGCCGAACCGGCTCTTCCGGGTTCGGCCTCTCCTACCGCATCTCCCATCGCCGGACGCTAAGCTCACGTCCTTTCACCCTCTCCTCAGGCACCCACGACCCTATGGTCCGGACCTCTCTCCCGAGGGGCCCCAGCACGCGGAATACGACGGAGTCCCCCTCGTGAACAAGCTGCGCGCGTTTTCGATACCGCTCGCGCTCACCCTCGCCCTCATCCTCTGGACAACCGGCTGCGGAGTCCACCAGGGAACCGAGCCACCCCCGCCGCAAACCGCTCCCACGGGGCCCCCGCCGGTCGCCGTCAGTCTCGGCTCCGTTTCCATCTCGCCGCAGTACGTGGCGCTCGCGCCCGGACAGAAAGCCCACTTCACCGCCACCTCCTCCGGAACGCTGCAGTGGTCCGTGAACGGAGTCGCCGCCGGCAATGCATCGCTGGGAACAATCGACGCCTCCGGCAACTACACCGCGCCCGCCTCGCTCGCACAGAGCACGAATTTCCGCATCACCGCCGCGCTCGCCTCATCGCCCGGCTCCAACTATGCCATCGCCGTTGCGTCCGTCATCAATTACGGAGCCATCTATCCGACCAGCAACCCGCAAGTCGACACCTACTCCATCTACCTGCCTGCCCCCGGCAAAGTCTCCGTCGACTTCGGTCTCACCTCCTCCTACGGCCTGAGGACATGGCAAGTCGCCACCCCGACCCCCTATGGCGGCCAGGTGAATGTTTACGTCGCCGGCTTGCGTGCGCAGAAGCTTTACCACATGCAAGGCCAGATCACCCTCGACAACGGCGCAACCTTCACCGACGTCGACCACGACACCTTCTCCTCCGGCCTTCCACTGGAAGCCGGCCTGCCGCCGGCCACCAGCGCCGTCACCGTCAAGTCTTCCGGCACTCCGCAGCCCGGCATCGAGCTGTGGAACACGTTGCTCCCCACCCAGGACACCCAGGCCTTCGCCACCGATCTCGACGGCAACGTCCTCTGGACCTACACGTATCAGGGCTCGCGCCTCGACCTCATTCAGGGATATCAGCTGCTCCCCGACGGCAATTTCCTGATGGTCATCTCCTACCTTTCCTCGCTCAATCCCGGACTCCTCCAGGAAAATCCCGGCACCATCGACGTGGTCCGCGAAGTCGATCTCGTCGGCAACACCGTCCGCGAAATCAGCATGGACACCCTGAACAAGAAGCTCGCCTCCGCCGGTTTCAAGGACTCTGACGGCGCGGCCTATAACCTGAAGAGCTTCCACCACAACGTGCTCGCATTGCCGAACGGCCACTGGGTCCTGCTCGCCGCGTATCCAAAAACCATTTCAGGCACCGCTGTCCTCGGCGATGTCCTCGTCGACGTCGATCAGAACCTCAACCCCGACTGGGTCTGGAGCTCCTTCGATCATCTCGACATCAATCGCCGTCCGCTGTACTTCCCGGACTGGACGCACTCGAATTTCATGCTTTACTCGCAGGACGACCACAACGTCCTGCTCTCCATGCGTCACCAGAACTGGGTCATCAAGATTGACTTCAACGACGGGAAGGGAAGTGGCAACGTGCTCTGGCGCCTGGGCCAGGGCGGCGACTTCAAACTCGTCGGCGGCATCGACCCCACCGACTGGTTCTACGCCCAGCACGGGCTCTCGTGGTTCACGCAGAACACCACCGGGGTCTTCCGCCTCGGCGTGATGGACAACGGCAACGACCGCATCTACGCCGGATCGACGGGTCAGGTAGTCTGTAAACCCTTCGCAGCCACGAGCTCCCAGTGCTACTCCACGGTCGACGTCCTCGAAGTCAACGAGAGCAACAGGACAGCCACGATGGTCACCCACTATGTCCCGCCCGATACCGATTTCAGTTTCTTCGGCGGCGACACGCAGCAACTCGACAACGGCGACATCCACGCGGACTTCTGCGCGCCGCTCACCGGCTCCCTGGTACAGGAACTCGATCCCACCGGAACGAATGTCATCTGGCAGGCCACAACACCGGGCGCGAATCAGTTCCGCGTCGACCGCCTGCCCAGCCTCTACCCCGGCGTGCAATGGTGACGGACCAAATAAAATCGGCGGCCCGATTCAGGCCGCCGACTCAATCTTGATTTTTGCTACCGGCCACAGGCTACCGGCTACGGGCTGCTTCACTTCCAGCTCACCGCCAGTTGCCAGCGCAAATTCCTCAGCGCCGTCTTGCGCAGCACGCGCTCGTACTCCTCGAGTTCCGAGACCACGGCTGCTGTTTCCGCACCCAGCGCCGCAGGCGCCTCGCGGAGAAAATCGTGCAGCGTGCACACGGTGATCAGCCCGTCTTCCGGAGAGAACCACTGCGGGGGCGGCAGCGTCCGCGCCCACTCCGGATCGCCGGCGCCCTCTTCGAGCAGGAGCGCCATCGAGTTCTCGTCGGCTGAAAAAAACTCCAGCAGCGGTTTGACGCCGAGCCGGAGCGCCAACTTTTCCAGGGCATCTTCGTTGCGGGCCAGCGCATGCCCGTTCACGAAG
>DATEPN010000273.1:0-5285 GCA_035273225.1 Acidobacteriaceae bacterium
CAGACGACTCGGATTATGGTCGCAGCCGATCAACTGGACGAGGCGAAGCAGATCCTGTTGCACCCCATTCCTCAGGATGTGATCGATCAGTCGAAGGTGAAGGTCGAAGACTTCGTTCCGCCCACCTGCCCGAAGTGCGGAGCGGAAGATCCGCTGCTCGAATCGGTTGAGCCGGCGAATTCCTGGCGTTACGAAAATTGCGGAGCGCAGTGGAGCGATTCTTCTGCGTTCGATCCGAACTCCTGCAGCGGAACGTGAGCGGTTGCCCAAAATTGGAAAAGGCCGCCCGGCAACAGGGCAGCCTTTCCTTCAGGGAGAATAGTTCCAACGGAGGCAAAGCCATCAGAACTTTCTGGCGCAATACTATGGGCCACTGCGGGGGGTGTCAAGGCAAAATCCAGGACCCACCTAAACCAATGATTACAGGCTAGATGTCGGCCAGTTTGGGAAACGGCCAGGAGTTTTCCTCTTCGCTTTTAATTCGCTTACGAGCCGAAGCAATTCGGAGTAATTCCTTCCCTTTCTGCCAAATACCCCAGAATTCCCGAAGAAACCGGAAAGCACCGGAATTTCGCCTTTGCCTCGGACGGGCTCTGTTCAGGCTATTAGCTGCCCAGGTGCAGCGAAATGAATTCTTCCTCCGACACAGTTGACACTGGTTTGCCCTGCAATTTGCGGATGAGAGCGCGCCCTCCGCCGAGGAACAGTCCGAGCAGGATCGCCGCGCCGACCAGAATCACCACCAGAACTGTAATCCCCGTGAGCAAGCGGTAGAGCTTCATCGTCTCGCTGACGTAGCCCTCGGGATGGTTGATCGTGACGTAATCGTTGTAGCGCACCGACTCGAGCAGTTGCTTCGCGGTCTGCGCTGGAGCGTTCCCGCTCACTGCGGCCACCAGTGGCCCGCTGCGCCTCGCCGTCAGTCCCGCCGCTTCGATCGCCTTCAAATGTGCGCCGGCAATCTGCGGCGTCGGATACATGACCAACGTGAGCGTCTCCTGCCCGTAACGCGCGGTGATCGCCTCGGCATCCTGGCCGAAGTCGATCTGGTTCCCCGGCAGCGCTCCGCCCATCTTTGCGTAGGCCGCCGGACCGATGGCGTAGCGCAGGCTCTGCGGATCGAGACCGGCAGCCGGCAGGTAATGCGGCAGCGAAGGAGGAACACCCGATGCGCCGAACGCCTTCGGCAGCGACGCTGCCAGCGCCTGCATCGCGCCAGCCTCATCCTTCGCCGGACGAGTGAATGTCGCATCGACCACGGTGGTGCCGTCCCAGAAAATGTGATGGTCGCCCGCGACGGCTCCGTCCTGGCCGATCTTCTCGGGCTTCATCTGCGGCTGGCGGAAATACGTGAACGCGCCGTAGGCTCCGGTCGCATCCTTGAACTGCCACGCTTTGACTCCCAGCCGGTCGGCACCCGACACGTACTCCGCTGAAGCCGATTGCGCCAGTCCGTACTCTTGGAACACCGGAGCGTCGGCAGCCGCAGGAGGCAGTTGCGTCGGGGCCGCGGTCTGCGTCCATCCGGCGAAGCTCTCCGGAATCGGAGTGCTGGCTTTCTGCTGACCGGCAGGCGCAGCGAGGGCCACCGATGCAACAAGAAAGACGGCGCAGGCGAGGATCCGGGACATCACGGCTCTACCGATACTACTTAGACAGACACCGGCATGGAAGGGTAGGTTTCGCGGGATTGAAACGGCACGGGATACCCGGTCGCGCGCGCATCGCATCAGCGTGAACGGCTAGTTGCCGGCGCGTGCGACGCGGACGCCGTTCATGCTGTCGACGTAGTGCGCGACACCGCGGTAGAGCGACTCGGCAATCCGCTGCCGATAGCGCGATTCGCGCAATTCGTGCGCATCATCCGGATTGGTCAGGAATGAAATCTCCGCCAGGATCGACGGCATATTGGCGCCAATCAGCACCACAAACGGAGCCTTTTTCACGCCGCGGTCGCGCAGGCCCGGATTGCCGGTCTCGAGGCCCGAGTAGAGGCTCTCGTCGACATCGGTGGCAAATTCGCGCGACTCGTTCACCTTGTCCTGCAGCGCGATCTTCTTCACGAGGTCGGAAAGCTGATGAATCGATTCGTCGGACGACGCGTTCTCGCGCGCCGCGACTTCCAGGGCGTCGGCTGAACTGGTGAAGTTCAGGTAATAGACCTCGACGCCGCGCGCCGTCGTATCCGGACTGGAGTTCGCGTGGATGGAGATGAAGAGGTCGGCCTGCGCCTGATTGGCCATGGCCGTCCGCGTCTCCAGCGGAACGAACGTGTCGTCGCTGCGGGTGTAGGTGACTTCCGCTCCCAGCCGCTGCCGCAGCAGCTTGCCCAGGCGCAGCGCCACGTCGAGAACCACATCTTTCTCTTCGAGCCCGCCTGGTCCGAGCGTGCCGGAGTCGTGTCCGCCATGACCGGCGTCGATGACAATCCGATTGATCTTCAACCCCAGGGCGCGCATCATCGTGCTCGGCGCGCGTCCGGGCTCAGGCGCAGCAACGCCTGGAACTCCGGCGGCCGCGGGAGGCACATCGTCCTCCGCGCGTGGCGTCCTGGAGGTAGCCGTCTTCATCGGGACCGCCGCACTCGGCCGCGGCCATGTCGCGGACGTGTTCGCTGTCTTTGTTGCGGAGACGGAGGCCACCACCGGCGCAGTCGTCGGATGACGGGTGGCCTTCACCGCTTCGGGCGTCCTGCTCAGCTTTGCCACATCCGACAGCGCTGTGGGCGAGTCCACACGCCCGTCTGCATCCGGGAAAAGTCCGGCGCGGATGGTTCCCGTGGAGGAAGGCTGCGGCGCGGGCTGGTTGAAGGTCGGCTTCTGCGCCGGCGGCTGCGCGTTGACCGGCCCGATGCCAATGCCGGCGCCAATCGTCGGCCGCGAAGAGTTCGTTCGCGCCTGTTGCACCGGCGCTCCGCCGCGATGGCCGTGCACGTCGACGATGAGACGCGACGGGTTCGCGAGGAAGAACGCTGAGTAGTCACTGAGGCTGTTCACGTCCAGCACCACGCGGACTCGATCGCCCGCGAACTGCAGGACGCGAATGCGGGTCAGAAAATCGTCGCCGGTGACTTCGACCGAACGTCCCACCAGTTCCGGCGAAAGCTTCGCGCCATAGAGGTCGAAGTAGATGCGGTCGGGATTGGGAACCCGCGCCGCTGTGTAGCGCACCTGCTGCTGCAGGTCGATGGCGACGCGCGTGTAGACGGGAGTCGACCAGTGCCGGATGCCGGTGATCAGGGGAAGCCCGATGCGCGTCGCAGGGGGATGAAAATTCGCCGCCTCCACCTCATTCCGGTTTGTGGACGCCAGTTCCTGACTTCGTTGTGGGCTGAGCGTTGTCGTGCTGGGCAGGCGCTCATTCGTGCTGGGGATCCCGCCGGGAGAAGCAGCGGGCTGCGTATTCCGTGCCCGCGCAGCCGCTTCCCGCGCCTGCTGTGCCTCGAGTTCGTTCTCCGCGCGTATTGGTGGGGTTTGGGTGACGGGAGGAGCTGACTGCGCCGTCGTGCTCAGCGTCCGGTGGTGCTTCGCCGCCCACTCCTCGCGCTGGATGGCCTTCAGCTGCTTCCTGGCCTCGACGGCGAGGGGATGCTCTGCGTATTGCCGCAGGAAGGATTCGTAGATCTTCCTGGCCTGCTTCAGATCACCGAGATCGCGCTGGTAGATTTCGCCTTCGGTGATCAGCGCGCTGAAGCGGAAGTGGCTGTAGGGGTATTCATGGCGCAGGAATTCATACTGGCCGAGGGCGTCGTAGAGCGCCTTCTGATCGTGAAAGACGCGGCCCTCCTCGGCCAGCAGGTCGGCGACGGCTGCGATGGAATCATCGGCTCGCGGCGAGGAAGGATTGTTGTGGTAGATCGCGCGATAGGCGTCGAGGACGCGTTCGTAGTCCAGGTGGATGCGGTCCCGCTCCGGCCGGCCTTCGAGCGCCTCGCGGAGCCGTTCGGCATGGGCGAAGCTCGACTGTGGCGATCCATATTGGGTGCGTGCGGCCGCCAGGGCGCGCGGGGGCAGAGCCATGCCGGCGACGAGGATTCCCCAGGCCGTGCTGCGCAGCAGGACTCTCAAACGGGCCGGCGACCTTTTCGGGATTGGGGCAGCTTGCCGCATGCGTCTCGCCGGTTCAGGAAGTCCGTCCGTGCATACCGTTCGCGTTCAGATGCTTGCCGCCCAGGACACTCCCGATTATAGGTGCGGCGAAGACGCGTCGAACCCTGCGATTCGCCGCCGCCCAGGTATGCGAACCCGATTCGTCACGTCAGGTTGCTTTGCTGCCCTACAACCGCAGCAGTTTCAGCAGGCCGCGGCAGGAATGGCCGGTTACCAAAACGCGCCAGGCGCTTCCGTTCGATGCGCCGTCGCTTGCGTCGTTTTGGTTCAATCTGAAACACTGAGGCTGCTTCCATGGTCCGCCACTACCTGGTCAAAGGGCGCGTGCAAGGCGTTGGATTCCGTTGGTTTGTTCACCGCGAAGCGGCCGCGCTGGAGCTGAACGGCTGGGTGCGCAACACCGAGGATGGGCACGTGGAGGTGCTGGCTGCGGGAGAGCCCGACGCCCTGGCCGATCTGACCACTGCCCTGCGCAAAGGATCGCGCGGCAGCCGCGTGGACGCCATCGTCGAGCACGAACTGGATGACAGCGAAGCCGCCGGCCTCGGGCCGTTTCGTATTGAAGGAGCCTGGTAAGTGATTACACCGATGACCACCGACTGCGAGCCGCTGAAGGCGCTTATTCGCACCGTTCCCGATTTTCCCAAGCCGGGTATCCTCTTCTACGACATCACGACCCTGCTCAAGGATCCGAAGGGATTCGCGGCGCTCATTGATGCGCTCGCGCAGTACTACATCGACAAGGACATCGACCTGGTGCTCGGGATCGAGGCGCGTGGCTTCATCTTTGGTCCGGCACTCGCGTACCGGCTCAACGCCGGGTTTGTGCCGGTGCGGAAGCCGCGCAAGCTGCCTGGACCGACGGCGCGCGTAACCTATGACCTCGAATACGGGTCGGACACCCTCGAGATTCATCAGGACGCGATCGAGCCTGGCCAGCGGGTGGTCCTGGTGGATGACCTGCTCGCCACGGGCGGCACGATGGAAGCGAGCATTAAGCTCGTCCAGCAGCTCGGGGGCGAGATTGCGGGCCTCGGCTTCGCCATCGAACTCGACTTCCTCAGGGGGCGGGATCGCTTCCGCGACTACGACGTGTTTTCGCTTTTGCATTACAGCGAATAAGGGAGTTGCGGCCTCTCGATCCGCCGATTCCGTTCGGGGATTCCGCCGGAAAGA
>DATEPN010000274.1:0-2319 GCA_035273225.1 Acidobacteriaceae bacterium
CGGAGCGAAGACGCGACTTCCCTTCCCATGCTCGACGATGCCGGTGACCTGGAAGTCATGATTCATGATCTTGAGCGTGGAGCCGAGCTGCGTGTGATTGGCGCGTGCATAGAGGTCGTCGACGATCGCCGAGTACGGTCCGGTAAAGGGACCGCCGGAAACGAAGTTGAAGGGGCGGAGAGCGTTGTAGCTTTCGTAGTCGATGCCGTAGATCGACTGCACGGATTTGGTGACGTTGAGCTGAATGGCAACCGGGGAGGCAATCGCAACATGAGGCATCTTGGCGAGCACGGTCGCGACCTTCGCCGGAACAGGCGCCCCTCCGACCGCGCTGATAAAACTGGCCCCGGGCGGCTGCACGATGATGTCCGCGCCGATGCCGCTGGTCTGCTGGGCCGCTCCTTTGACCATCCCGACCATGATCGCGACGATGGACAGGATCATGATGACTTCAATGGCGACGGCGAGCACGCTGATGGTCGAGCGCACGGGACGGTAGAGGATATTGCCGACGACAAGTTTGTTCATCTGTTTGTCTGGATGAAAACCGCAACCCTCTCAGCGTAGCAAAGCGGGTGGTTGACTGCGCTGGGCCCGGATGCACCCGACGCTGTGCAAAGAAGCACCCAAAGGGGATACGCGGCGCTATTGACTGCAGAGTTATCGACTGGTCAACCGACCGGTTACCTTAGTGACCGTGTAGGTCTGTGGAAATAAGGCACTTAATTCATTTTTTCTTTGACGTCCGGAGGTTACCAGGAGTACGTTTTTTCTGAACCTCAATCCCCCATCCGAAAGGAGGCCGTGATTTTGGGTCATTTCGGCGAGGATCTGCGCAAGGAACGGGTCTCCCGGGGAATTGACCTGGAGACCATCAGCGGTACCACCAAAATTGTCACCCGGTATCTGGCAGCGCTGGAAAACGATCAGTTTCAGATATTGCCGGGGGGCATTCTAGCCAAGGGCATCGTGCGCGGCTACGTTCGGGCTGTCGGTCTGGACGAGCCAACCTGGGTCGAGCGTTTTCTGGAGGCAAGCCAGCCCAAAGCGGCTGCCAATCCGGACAACGAATGGATTGAATTTGCCACCAACGTCAAGATGTCGCGTCCGAAGAAAGAATCTGGATCGGGCATGCCGCTGCGCTGGATGGGTTTTTGCTTTCTTTTGGTGTTGCTGGTCGGGGTAGGTTGGTTTGTGTACAGCTACGTGAGCGGGCGTCCGGTGACCGGACAGATCGCTCCGCATGCGGTGACCACCGCCGCCATCACCTCTCCGGTGAACGGCACCTCCGGTCAGTAGTCATTACCTCTGTGACCTGTTGCGGGTCCCGTTTCCTTCCTTAACCTGCAACTATGCTCTCCCGGACAATGTGGGTTTGTGCTGTTCTGGCCCTGGCTGCGCCCCAGGCGTGCTGGTGTGCGGCAAAGGTGCACACGGTAGCGCTGGGCAGCGTGCGCCATGAGCCGTACTCGGCGGCGGGCGATCCGGCCGGAGCGCAAAAAGAAGAGAAACTCCTGAACGTGCGGCCGCTCGTGGTGGACGGCAAAGTCAAGGAGTGGACCACCGGCGATGTGCACGAGGTCACGGAGCGCAGCTTTGCGGTGCGCCGCGCAGTACGGCTGAACGATTCCCTGCCCGGCGATCACGGGACCAAATGGGTCTGGCAACGCGGACCCTGGGTGCTGGTGGATCGCGGCAGTGGCAAGGTAACGGCGCTGCACCTGCCGGATTTCGACCCGGCCGTCTCTACGGTGATTTGGTTCCGCGATTACGCAGCCTACTGCGGCGTGAATGCGAGCGGCAAGCAGTTGTACGCCGTCGTTGCCCAGGTGGCGGCACGGCGTCCGCTCATGGCGAAGAAGCTGCAGGCCTGGGATGCGGCAAATCATGAATCGCCCGTCTGCGCTCCAGCGGTTTGGCAGCGGGATCCGCTGAAGGTCACGTTCCAGCCAAGCGGCGCGGCTCCGATGAGCTTCGATCTGGTAGGGACCTCGGCCGTTCTGGTCGAGGACGGAGACAGCGACACCGAGTAGCCGTGCGGCTTACGATGGCTACATGGAGTCTTTGGACGAACTGCTGCATCAGGCGGAGATTGCACATGGCCATCTGTGCGCGGGCCAGGTCCTGGGCGTGCGCATGGCGGTGCTCGGGTGCAAGCGTCTGGGCATTGAAGAGCCACGCGGGCGCGACCGCAAGCGGCTGGTGACCTTCATTGAAATCGACCGCTGTGCGACCGATGCGATCGGCGTGGTCACCGGATGCCGGCTGGGCAAACGCGCGCTCAAGTTTCGCGACTGGGGCAAGATGGCGGCGACCTTT
>DATEPN010000275.1:0-26452 GCA_035273225.1 Acidobacteriaceae bacterium
GGCAATGCGGGGACGCAGATCGCCAACATCAACCAGGACATGACCTCGGAAATCAAGTTCCTGAGTGCCGGGTATGACGCCGAATACGCGAAAGGGCCGGCGCTGCTGATGGCGTACAGCAAGAGCGGCACCCAGGCTTACCACGGCGAGGGGTACCTCTACGCGCGCAACAGCACCTTCGACGGAATCGAGTCGTACGCGAAGAGCCAGATCGCCGGAGACATTCAGAACCTGGAAAATCTGGGCGAATCGCCGGCGCAGGCGCGGGCATCGGCCCTCTCCAGCGCGCTGCCGAGTGAACACTTCTACTACTACGGTGCGAATGTCGGAGGCCCGATACGCCTGCCGTTTGCCGCCATCAACCGCGGGCAAAAGAAGCTGTTCTTCTGGTTCGGCTACGAATACATGAATCAGCAGCCGGCCGGAGCGCCGATCAACTACAACGTTCCCACACAGGCGCAGCGCAACGGCGACTTCAGCAACACCGGAGTGCCGGCGCAGGTGATCAGCACCTGGAACGCCGCGTATGCCGCGCCCAGCAGCAACTTGCCGGCGGCGGCCAGTTCGACGTCGGTCCCGCAGACCACCTGGGATCCGAACATATCCGGGGTTCTTAACCTTTATCCAAAGCCGAACCTGACGCCCTCGGCTGTGAATGGCTGGAACAATTTCCAGTACATATCGCAGGTTCCGCAGAACCGCTGGGAGGCTGATACCAAGATCGATTACGCGCCCACCGAGAGCACGAAGCTGTCCGGATCGTACATCCGCCAGAATGAGACCGATCAGCATCCGATCGCGATCTGGTGGGCTCCGCCATGGACTCTGCCGTATCCGTCTCCCGTGGTTGCTGCGACGACTTCGCAGGAGGTGATGGCCAATCTGACGCACGTCTTCAATCCAAAGACAACCAACGAAGTCGTGTTTACGCTGGCGCGGTATATCAATCCCAATAAACTCAGTAACCCGTCGGCGGTGGATCGGACGAAGCTGGGCTTCAATGTTCCCGGACTCTTCGGCCATACCACGAAGCAGATTCCGAACTTCGTACCGGGTTGGGGCGGTGCATTCCCCGAGCTAACCGAATTTTCCTTTGACGGGGCCGGCTTTGGCGGCGCTTTCGGCGGCCTGAAAGAATATCCGGCAATCTACGATAACTTCACGAAAGTGGTCGGTCAGCATACGACCAAATTCGGCTTCTATTGGGATACCGAAGCCAACAAGCAATCGAACAGCAATGCCGATAATGGCTCCATCAACTATGGAGGCGGGCAGTATTCGACGGGCAATGAAGTGGCCGACTTTCTGCTGGGACGCGTGAACTATTACCAGCAGGCCAGCTCCATTCCGATCTCGGACATTAAGTTCCATCAGTGGTCCATCTACGGTCAGGATATGTACAAGATGACGAAGCAACTGACCCTGAATTACGGACTGCGTCTGGATCACGTCGGGCAGTGGTACGGCAATCCGGGGGGGATGCAGGTGTGGGATCCGGCCACGTATGTGAACGCGACGCCCAACGATGCTCCGCCCAATACGGGACTGCAGTGGAATGGCATCAACAAGGCCATTCCGGATTCCGGCTATGTCTCACCGCTGTTCTACTATTCGCCGCGACTGGGACTCGCCTACGACGTGTTTGGGACCGGCAAGACCGTTTTACGCGCTGGGCTGGGCTGGTTCCGTTATCAGGTATCCACCGAGGTCTGCAGCTCCTGCGGAGGGCCACTGGGCGCGTTCACCTATGGCACGAGTTCGTATCAGGGGTACGCGAACGTAACCCAGTTCACGCCTCCCAGTTCGACGGAGCAGAACGGCAGCACGGTTTCCGCTTTGCAGATGGGCGACAACAGAACCCCGCAGACGATGGACTGGGACATTGCGGTCTCTCAGGCGCTGCCGTGGCGCTCCGTGCTTCAGGTTGCGTACGTGGGCGACAAGAGCTCGAACCTCTACGTCGACGGAAGCAACGGAAAGCTGAACGACATCAATAACGTGACTCCGGGAGCTCTGTTCCTGCCGGATCCGCTGACCGGTAAGATTGTGTCGCCCGCTCCCCCTTCGTGCAGCAGCTCCAACCCAAGCCTCTACTGCCAGCAGGATCCGGCCGACTACACCCAAAACTACAATGCCAACGACTTCCGCCCCCTGAAGGCTTACCAGGACGTGTATCTCCTCAAGCATGCGAGCTACGCGAATTACAACTCGCTGCAGGTGAGCTGGCAGAAATCCAGCGGGCCGATCACGTTTGCCGCGAACTATACGTTCAGTAAAGTGCTGGGCATCTGGGACTGGACGTCCAATAATGGGCAATCCAGCGGCGACACCGTCGATCCCTTCAACCTGCGCAATAACTACGGTCCGCTGGCTTACGATCACTCCCACATCATGAACTTCGTTTACGACTGGAATTTGCCGGTATTCGTTCACGGAAATAAGCTGCTCGGCGCTGTCGCGAACGGCTGGCAGCTTTCCGGCTACACAGCGTTTCAGAGCGGGCCTCCTCTGCAGCCCAACGGGGCGTTGAACGTCTCGTGGCCGGGCAATCTGAGCGTGCCGACGAAGAACAACCCGAATGCGCCGGACAACAGTCTGCTGCTGCCCAATGGATTGCGGGCGGTGAGCATGACTCCGGACACATGGCTGGGTTCCAATGCATACCACGCCATCCTGCCGGTGGTGACCTGCAACCCGGGAAAGCACCTGCACGCCGGCTCTTACTTCAACCCGGCATGCTTTGCGCCGCCGACCTACGGCCAGCAGGGGACGCTCGAGCAACCGTATGTTCACCTGCCGGCCTACGCGGATACAGACCTGGGCTTGTATAAAAACTTCCACCTGCACGAAAGCCAGAACGTACAGTTCCGCGTGACGGCGACGAACTTCATCAATCATCCGCTGCGGCAGTTCGGACTTGCCGGAAGTGGCGATGAGTCGCTGAACTTCACCGGCACGGATGCTAACGGGAACCAGTTCCTGTCGCCAACCAACACAAACTCCACCACCACAGGGAAGCCGGGGTTTACGACGGGTCAGCGGCAGGTGATGTTCGCGTTCAAGTACCTCTTCTGATGACGAGCCCTGCCCGGCGCCTCCGGGCAGGGCTCCCGTTCATATCTGTAGCGCTTCCCCTGTTATGACGTCGTTGCCGCAGTCGTGATTCACTGCCTCTGGCCCAAATCGATTTCCTTCTACTTGCCCAGCCTGTTGGCAACTGCTCCATCCGCGGCGACACAGCTTGCTCGCGATCCCTTTCGCACGATCTTTACGGATGAGCCCAGAGGCACGTAGCAACCATACATCGGCTCCACGATCGCAAGGGTCGCTCATCTGGCGTACCAGCTTGGGAGCAATCCGCCAATTCTCCGCGGCATGCGCCGAGCTACAGCCTTTCGAGAACAGCCGAATGCTCACCTGTAGCCGCTGAATCCGGAGACAGCTCTCGTGGGCACGATTCGTGCGAGGTCGTCCGATGAACGCTGGTTGGGGCAACTGACCTCGGCGGCAGCTGGAATTTAAACGGCAGACTTCCCCGTGCTGCACTGCTCTGTCAGGTATTGACCGCGAAATGACAATCCGATAACACTCGCGCAGCGGCTCTCCGAAACTATGGGACGTGATCACAACGACGGGCAAGCGCCTCGTGTTCGGGCTGGAGATGTGCGCGCTCGTCTTCCCGCTGCTCTATCTGGCAGTGCATACTCTGCCGCGAGCATGGGGCAAGCTGAACACCGATTTCCCGAACTACTACATGTCGGCCAGGCTCGCACGCGAAGGGTACGATACGAGCCGCATGTATGAGTGGCGCTGGCTGCAGCGCGAGAAGGACCATCGCGCCGTCGATATCAGCGTGATTGGATTACTGCCGATCACGCCGATATCTACCTTGCCGATGTGGCCTCTGACCGGCCTGGCACCTCTGACGGCAAAGCATGTGTGGCTCGTTCTGAATCTTGCGTTGCTGGTGCCGCTGTGCTGGCTGCTGCGATTAATGACGGGCCTGCCGTATCGACGGATCGCGCTGGCGTTCGCGCTGAGCTTCCCGCTGCATCGGAATCTGCTCTATGGACAATTTTATGTCCTGCTGTTGCTGCTGATGGTGGCCGCATGCTGGGCGTACCTGCGCGAACAGCACGCGCTTGCCGGCATACTGGTGGCGATTGCGGCGGCCTGCAAGATTTTCCCCATTCTTTTCTTTGTGTGGTTCCTGCGACGGAAAGCGTGGCGAGCACTCGTCGCAGGCGCGCTCACCGGGGTCGCAGCAATCGCCGCGTCGATCTCCGTCTATGGCTTTGCGGCACATCGCACGTATGTCGAGGAAATCCTTCCCTGGACAATGCACGGGGAGGGCCTGCCGCCGTATGTAACCGCCAGCGGTTCCATTTCGAGCATTCTGCATTATTTGTTCCTGAATGAGCCGCAGTGGAATCCGCGTCCGTGGCACAACTCGCCGCTGTGGTATGCGCTGCTGCTGCCAAGCCTGCAAATGATCGTCCTGGCGCCGGCAATTCTGCTCATCTGCGCAGAGGACCGGGAACCGCGGCGGATCCAGTTGGAGTGGTCGGCACTGCTGACGGCTTGTCTGGCCGTGTCGACCATACCCGCTTCGTATAACTTTGTTCTCCTCGTCTTTCCCGCGTGCGTGCTAACGGCGATCCTGCTGGAGCGCAAAAGCTATCGCTGGCTGGCACTTTTAGTTGTGATTTTTGTCGGCGTTGGAGTGCCGTTGCCGACCCCGACCGGGGTCATCGGACCGGCGATTCTGCTGTATGTTCCTCGTCTGCTGCTGGTGCTTGCACTGCTCGCGGGCATGTATGTGCTGCTGCGGTCGGAAAGGCCGAACCGACGATTTCCGTGGAACTCGGGCCAAGCTGCATGGGCGGCGGCAATGGCTGTGGCGGTAATGATCGGCGTGCATTCGACTCTTCAACGGGAACGGGCTGTGCGCCAGGAGTACGCGTACCGGCTGCCGCTCCAAACCCAGGCTTTGCTGGCTGCCCGTCCGCAATTTACAGGGACGGGAATCAGCTATGTGGCAATGACGCCAGCGGGCTACTCTCTTGAGGGTCCGCCTGCGGACGGTTCACGGAGCGAACGCAAGGCTGGGGATGACCTCTCGTTCACCGGGGGCGCACGCGGGTTTTGGATTGAGAACGCTTCGAACGGGCCTTCACGCATTGTTGAGGGGGACGCTTCGTCACGGACGATTGAAGCGGATGCACGTGAGCCGATGCTTTCCCGCGATGAAACGAGTCTGGCGTTTTTGCGCGACGACCATGGCCGGGGGCGTTTGTTCGTGCGAAGGAACTTCCGGTCCGAGTTGCCATCGGATACGGTGCTTACGCCTCCATCGCTGAACGTGTATGAGGCTTCGTTTCTCTCGGAGCGGGCATACGCATTTTCAGCGGTAAGGGGACAAGGCCGGCCAGAGATCTATCTGACCGACACCTCGCATGCAAATAGTCCCCTGCATATCGGAGAGGCTCGTTATCCAGCGCTTTCGCCGGATGGACGCTGGCTGGCATACAGCCGCTTCGATCGAGGCGCGTGGAACCTCTGGCTGCGCGACGAGCAAAGCGGCGCAACGCGGCGCATTGCAGACGTGCCCTGCAATCAGATTGAGGCAAGCTGGGAGAAAGACTCAAAGACGTTGCTGTACGGGTCCGACTGCGGTCGAAGCCTTTGGTTTACTGCCGTAGCGCGCAAGCGCGTCGTTCCATGAAAGGCTAATTCGGTCAGGACTTCGCCGGGTGGCGCTCGCGCTTGTGGAATGCGTCACCGGCCAGGGAGCGCGCCAGTTCCTGTTTGTGGTGTTCGAGCTGGCTGATTCGCCAGAACTGGTAGAAACCGTGAATCGAACAGAACGCCGGCTCCTCGCTGTATGTATGCTCCTGAATCACCTGAGCCATGAAGAATCGATGACTCCCGACAGCGATGGAGGTCTTGATCTCCAGCTCCTTCACACTCAGCGCAAACTCAGGCACGGGAATGCTGAGCTTCGCTGATGGCCTGGTGGCAAAGGGGAGCCGGCTCCAGTCGATCGATTCCAGCTTGTGGTGACCGGCGAGACTATACGCCAAATAGCCCTGCTGCTCAGGCAGACTACTCAGTGCGACGCGGCCGGCCCGCTGGACGAGGGTACCGGCAACGCGTTCCGTTCTCAATGCAAAGCCGAAATCGCCATTACCGAGATCTCCGCAGAGATTCATGGGGAAGATATTTCCGCCGTCGCGATTGCCGACACTGACCAGCAGGATGGGGTGGGGTCGAATGAACGTGACCATCGAGGCCCGCCGCTCGAGGAAGGACATGCGAATGCCCTGCGTATTGTCCCGCTTCCATTGCCGGTAGGCGTGGAGCAGGTAGTGAAGCGCGATGCGCGGAGCGGGAAGGCAGAAATTCCTTGAACTGCGCGGCTCGAAAAGCATGAACTGCGAGCGCGCTCCGGCCAGCGTGCGCTGATGCGCGAGGCCGATTTCGCCCAGGACGCGCTTTGTATTTCGCTCGGTGAAAACCAGGGTCAGGCGAGAGAGATCGCTGTCGCGGGGGCAGGCTCGCTGATCGAAACCGATGCAAAGCACGAACGGCTCGGCACAAGCGGTCGAGAGGCGGCGGGTTACGTCGAGATCATTTGCTGGGCCGCGCAGAGAAACGCAGATTTCGCTCTGCGGCATGGGCAGTCCCAGCGTGAATTCCTGCGGCAGCAGCGTGTCGCCGAAGGCGAGCCTTTTCATGCCAGAGCGAAATGTGGCGCCGATTGACATCAGGAGGCTCTCCTTGGCACGTGGAGGATGGTCCGGAGGCTGAATGCGTTCAAGCGTACGTGCGTTCTAAGGCAAGCGTGTCATTGAGTTATCACCAGGTTGTCTTTTGGGATCCGGCTACAGCAACAGGTCGCCCGCCGCGGGCACTTCTGAGGGGCCTGCGGTATAGCTGACTCTCCACCACGATGCGATGCGAAAGCGATCGACAATTCGATGGGAATGCCCGGACATTCTGGAGACAACTGCGGCGGCCGCTGATGTTTGTCTTGTGATGACGACCGGTGCGCAGACTGGCGAGTTGAGTCGCGGTCACCGCCCGCATCCGACCAAATGAAATTACGCTGGAAACATCTGCGCCATCCCGTTCGGAGCGTCGCATCTGCAAAATGTCGATTGCAGGCCGGCTGGGCCAACAGGAGGCTGCTCTACCAGGGCGCTCGCCGGTACAAGCCGGATCCGCGATACGATCCGGACGCTGTCAGTCTTGGATTCCGATCGCTCGGTGGCGACACCGGATGTGACCGCCACCTTCTGCAAAGGATCTGCAGGGCGTACTGCCAGGCTATGGGCCGGGAACAGATTGCGCCGGAGAAATACAATCCCACGCCATGGTGGCAGCAACAGCGCACGGCAATGCTTCGACCGGTTATGCAGGCCTTGTGTTCGCATGACATCGACACGTTACAGAGCATGTACGCGAACTTTTATCGCGATGATTGCTCAACGGGCCTGCTTCCCGTGCAGCGGGTGAAAGGCCACTATTTCGGCGATACCATTCGGGATGTTCACCGTCGCCTCTACCTGGTAGATGCCCTCCATCGGCTGGACTACTGGACAGCGCAGACGGATGGCCGCTACAGCCTTCGCGAGCTTGCCGGTCCGGAGACGGGGAACCCGTGGGGTGTGGTGCTGGAAGACACTCTGGTGAGAGCGGGCGCTGAGTACCAGCACTACTGCGCGCAGAAAATCGTACAGCTTCTGCCAGGCGGCCGCGCGACCATTGCCGAGATCGGCGGCGGCTTCGGCGGTATGGCATATTATCTGCTTCGGGATCGGCCTGAAACGACCTACATCGACTTCGATGTGCCGGAAAGCATCGCCCTGGCCTCGTATTATCTGCTGAAGAGCTTTCCGGGTTTAAATGTCGTGCTGTACGGCGAAGCGGAGCTGAATGCGGAGACCATCAGCACCGCGGATATTATCCTGATGCCGGTTTTCGAGCTCGAGCGCCTGGAGGATCGGGCCCTCGATCTTAGCTTCAGCTCGCATGCGTTGTCCGACGTAAGACCGGAGTTCGCGCCGGAGTACCTGAGCGACATCGCTCGCATCACGCGGAATCACTTTCTCTATGTCGGAAGCGAACACTTCGCCAGGAGTATTGCGGATCTATCGACTGAGCCGCATGGCCGGTTCGCATTGCTGGAGTCGCGTCCATCAGGATGGAGCGATCACATTGCCCCCGGCGCCGGCCACGTGGAACAGCTTTACGGCGTGAAAGGCCGGGAGGCGACGATGTCCACTTCGCTAGCCGCAACTGCTCCATGAGCGGTCGTCGACGCTGCGAACATTTCTTGCGGAGCACGCACTATTCGTGCAGAAGCACCCAGAGGGACTTACAGAAGCGGAATCCGGGTCCTCCTGACCATTCGACGTTGCCGGCCACATCAGCCGCGCTGAAGCGCTGGAGCAGCGGAGCGGTTATGGCAAGCGCCGCCATTCGAATCAGGCCAGCTCCCACGCAGGAGTGAGGCCCCACTCCAAACGTCAGATGCTGGTTACCGCGACGGGCGAGGTCAACTTCGTTTGCCCGATCGAACTGATCAGGATCGTGATTTGCCTTTTCGATTTCGAGCACCATCCGTTCGCCACGCCGGATCTGTCTGCCGTTGAGTTCAACGTCCTGGATCGCAGTTCTGAACAAGACAGATGGAAGGGGTACATGGCGCAGCAATTCTTCCAGGCCGCATTCCAGCAACGCAGGATTGCGGTGCAACTCAGCCCAGGAGGCGCGGCTCTCCAGAAGAGCGGCCCATGCATTCGTCAACAGCCTGGGCAACGTAAGCGCCAGAGCCACAAAGCCGGAATCGCGAAGGAGTTCGGGTCCGGAGGAAAACCACGGACGCAGCTGCGTCGTTGCCTCTTTTGCCCGCTCTTTCAAGACCGGATCGAAAGGATCGGCCGCTGACTCGGAAATTGGGATGGCGATCGCGAAAAGAGATTCAGCTTCCTTCAGGTCTATGCTCGTAACCATCGCGGCGAAAGCCAGGCAAACGGGTTGGGCATAGTCAGCGACCAAATCAAGAGGAGCACCAGCAGGAAGCTTGTTGACCGAAGCGTTGGCCACTCCACACAGATGGGTTCGCCAGATCCGCAACTGCTCTGGTGAGAGCGCGGCTCGCGTTTCCGCACGCACTCTGCGGCTGTTAGCAGGATCCGGCAAGCTGGGCCTGGGCTCTGCGCGGGCACCTCCCGGGACCAGGTGGGGGCACCGGAAGGCCGCGACAACATCGGCGTAGCGGTCCAATACCCACGCCTGCCCGCCGGCGTCAAACGCAGGCTGCTCGGTTCCGCGGGGGGTCCGATCTTCGCCCTTACCGTCGGAGTCAAAAGAGGTGCTAGCTCGTTCCAGAGGGGCCATTGAACTGATTCATACCGGGTTCGCTACTGATGCTTGTCATTACATTGTTAGATTTTGGAACACTTCGACAGTCGACCCTCCGCAGGCGCGCAGTTTTCCGGTGTCGCGGGTTCCGCGTACCATATCCGCATCGCGGCCCAAAAACCAATACCTTCTGAGGACAAACCGAATGATGCATCGCATCTCGTATTTTCCGGCAGTGCTGTTCCTGATCGCTTCCGTCGCGCCAGCACAGACGACGAACCTGGTTCCGGACAAAGCGCACAGTGGAGTGAATTTCTCGATCCTGCACATGAGTCTCTCTAACGTAAGAGGCCATTTCGGCAACATCGGAGGAAGCATTGCGCTGAACGATTCCGATGTCGCAAAAACCACAGTGAACGTGACCATTGACGTGAGCACGGTGGACACTGGAGTTCCGCCGCGGGATAACGACCTGAAAAGTGCCAACTTTTTCGACGTTGCTCAGTATCCGACCGCGACTTTTGTCAGCACCAACGTGGCGAAGAGCAATGGTGGTTTGACGGTGAATGGCAATCTCACACTGCACGGGGTGACCAAACCCGTCACATTGCAGGTAGAAGGGCCGAACGGGCCAGTGAATGGAATGGACCATAAGCAGCATTACGGATTCTCGGCGACGACGACCATCAGCCGCACAGCGTTCGGCATTGGATCGAAATATCCTGCCGCCGTTCTGGGTGATGACGTCAAGCTGACCATCGATCTCGATGCCGCCAAACAGTAGGTGTTCGCGGTAGCGCGGGAGTTCTTCGTGTTGCGCGGCACAGTTCGGTGAACCGTGACGAGTGCTTCGCTACCGCTCCGTTCGCGTGGGCGAGGAACGCTGTGGTCGACAACCTGGTGATCGAGACCAGCGCACCTCGAGGGCAATTATCTGAAGAACGCCGCGATGCGCGACGCAGAACTTAGATCTTTCATTGTTGGAGAACACCATGAGCCCGAGCAGTCCTGCGGCCTCGATACGGGGCATCATTCCACCGATGGTCACTCCTTTGGCTGCGGTCGATGAGCTGGACGTTTCTGGTCTGGAAAGGTTGATCGAGCATATTCTGGAGGGCGGCGTTCACGGGCTCTTCATTCTCGGCACCACTGGAGAAGGACCGGCTGTGAGCGATCGGCTGCGGCGCGAGCTGATTGAGCGAACCTGCCGCCAGGTGGCGAATCGCGTTCCGGTTCTGGTCGGGCTCATCGATTCGGCGTACCCGGAGATGCTCCACGTGGCCGACTGGGCCGCGCAATGCGGAGCTTCGGCCCTGGTCGTCGCGCCGCCGTTCTATTTCCCGCTCAGTCAGGCGGACCTGCTGCGCATGATCGAAGGCCTGGCCAAAGACGTCGCTCTGCCTTTTTATCTGTACAACCAGCCCGAGCTGACCAAAGTCAGCTTCAGCCCGGAGACAGTCGCCGTTGCTTCTGAGATCCACGGAGTTATCGGGATCAAGGATAGTTCCGGCGACATGGGTTATGTGAGAGAAATTCTCCGCCGGAGGCGCAAGGGCTCGCTTTTCCATGTGCTCGTTGGGCCGGAGCATCTTCTGGAAGAATCGCTGGCGTGTGGTGCGGACGGCGGTGTGCCGGGGGGAGCGAACATCTTTCCGGAACTCCCCGTTCAGCTTTATGACGCGCACAGGCGGGACGATTTTGCACTGGCCCGCGAAATTCAGACGCACATCATCACGCTCGGCGCGCCGATCTGGAACGTCGAGGAAGAGGGCGCAGGGCACCTGCGGCGTCTGAAGTGTGCGCTCAGCCTGCTGGGTCTTTGCAGCGGGTGGCCTGCGTGGCCCTGCGTCGAGTCAGCGCCGGAAGAGCGAACCCGCATGGAAGAGCACCTGACGCGGCACGGCATCCTTGCCTCTTCCGGCCACCGGGAAGGGCGGCGGTAACCGAGGCGCTGCAGAGGCAGCTGAAATGAAGGAAGCGGTCCAGATCGGAGGCACCAGCGCGTCGGGCGGCAAAGGGAGCACTGTCCTGCCAGGCGGCCCCGCTGTCCGCCATGCAGTCTACGCGTGGGTAGTGGTCGGCCTGCTGTGGCTCGTTTGCTTCTTCAGCTATGCCGACCGGCAGGCACTCTTCTCGGTATTTCCCCTGCTTCGAAAAGAGATGGGACTCACGAGTGTGCAGCTGGGGATGCTGGGGTCCTCGTTCGCGGTGATTTATGGGCTGAGCGGTCCGTTCGCTGGGTATGTGGTCGATCACATCCGCAGGAAGACGGCGATCCTTGGCGGGCTGGAGCTTTGGAGCGTGATCTGCTGCCTCTCGGCGGTCTCGCGCAATTTCGCTCAGCTGGTCGCGTTCCGCGCCTGCGAAGGATTGGGCGAGTCGATTTATTATCCTGCCGCACTCTCGATGGTGAGCGACTACCACGGATCGCGCTCGCGCTCGCGCGCGATGGGCATCCTGCAGACCAGCGTTTATGCAGGAACCGTGGGCGGCGGATACTGGGCCGGAGTCATCGCGGAGCGGCATGGCTGGCGGCCAGCGGTTCTGTTCTTCGGCGGAGCCGGATGTCTTCTCGGGCTGGTGCTGATTGGCCTCCTGCGCGAACCGGTGCGCGGTGCGGCGGATTCGGCCAGTCTGCCATCGGCTGCATTGAAGGCGCCGCACGCGATCTCGATCGGCGAGGTTTTAGGCTTGCTGCGCATCCGCTCGTTTGTGGCGCTGATGGCGGTTTTCGCGTGCGCCAACTTTGTTGCTCTCGTTCTGCTCACCTGGATGCCAACATATCTGTACTCCCGCTTCCATCTCAGCCTCGCAGCGGCCGCCTTGGATGCTGCGGTCTATCCGCAACTCGCCAGCATGGTTGGATCAGTCCTCGGGGGCTATCTGGCCGATGCAGGCGCGGCGGTGAACGTCCGGTCACGGCTTTGGGTGCAGACGGGTGGAGTGCTGCTGGGGGCTCCCTTTGTGCTCTGGAGCGGATTAAGCCACTCCCTCCGCGCCGTGATCGCAGGGCTTGTCTTGTGGGGCCTGTGCAAAGGTGTTTATGACTCCAATATCTTTGCGGCGGCGTTCGATGTGGTGCCGATTCGATCGCGCGGAACGGTGAGCGGCCTGATGAACTGCATCGGATGGTTGCTGGGCGGCGGCGCAGCGCCCTTGGCTATCGGCTTTCTTGCCATGCATATCTCGCTCGGCCAGGCGATTGCGTCGTCGGCGATTGTCTACGTGATAGCTGGGATGATCCTGCTCGTCACGGCTGCCAAATGGCTGCCGGCGGAGATTTCCCGCGCCGGCAGCTGACGTATCTTTATTGGACTGCGAAGGGCTGCTGGCCGGTCCAGTCCGGAATTGAATTGACGCGGAGATCAGTGCTGGTGGGAATCGGATTGATGAGGAACCTCAACGTGAATCCCGCACTCTGGGAGTAGTAGTTTTCGGCATTATTCGCGGTTGCGAACGTGCCGAGGTACACGTGTGGCGTCATTCGATAGCCGAGGCGGATATCGGCATCGTAGTTGGGCGCTGCACTGTGATTCGCTGCGTAGGTGCCCTGCTTAACCGGTGTGGAGCCCGGCAGGACCGGGTAGTACGGCGTTGCGGATTCGTTGAGGTACTGCACGCCTCCGCTGAATCGGATCGCGTATTCGAAGCGCGGGTGGCGCGAGTACCAGGAGATCGGGATGGACGCCAGGTAGTACTCCTGCGGGCTGAAGTATCCGCCCTGACCGAAGGAGAAGTACTTGAGATTCTTCTGGTAGTGCATTGCGGCGCCGTTGACGCCGATGGTCAGCCCCTGCACCATTTGCCAGTAGAATCCGGCATTGGCCGCGCCGCGCCAGTTATCCGGCACATGACGGCCCTGAATGAGCGAGTAACTCGCCGAGGCGTACTCGCCAAATCTCTTGTAGACCGATCCATTGGAGGGAGCCGAATCGAATTTGACCGTCGCGGTGTTGGAGACTACACCTCCCCAGCGGATGCCGGTGAGCGGATCGCGAGCGCCCGCGTAGGAAAGCAAGCTGTCTTTGACGCTGTCGCGCAGCCCAAGGAAAGTGAATGGGCCATTGAACGGCCGGAAGCGGATTCCGCCGATCAGATTATGAACGGGGAAGCCCTGCGGCGAAGTGCCGCCCATCAGGCCGAAGGTATTGGTCGATATCTCGGCGAAACCGCCGTAGCCAAACTGATCCTGCTGGGCAAATGTGGCGCCTGCCGGCAACGTGCCGTATTTCAGCGTTGAACTTCCGTCGGGCGTTCCGCTGTAAGCATAGACGCCGTTTGCCTGGATACCGAATCGCACCTGGTTCGAAGCCGTCACCGCACCGCCCAGGAGGGTCTCGCCGAGGATCAGCTGGTCAATGCCAGGATCGCCGAGGCGTCCTGCGCCGACGCCTCCGACATTGATCAGCGGCGTGTTGCGGTCGGTGACTGCCTCTGACTCCTGCTGCATCTGCTGTGCTTCGTGTTGCTGCTGGACCTGAGGCGCCGGCGTCTGGGTGGTGGCATTCTGCGTATCCTGCACCTGGTCACGAACCTGATAACGGATATGACGATGGGGGACGACGAGGACGAGCGCCATCGGACGGATGCTCGCTTCGCCAACTGTGCTGCTATCCGGCTCGGGGCTGCATGGCGGGCCGGACTCGCTCCCGCCCGATGCTGCTGCGGCATTCTCCTGTTTGGCCAGCGGCGTGCCGGCATCCTGCTGGTCGGTCGAGGGCAGAGGCTTCGTCTGCGCTCCTGATGTAGCTCCGTCGCGCAGTGCGAGCATAGCGGATTTCAATTCGCGCTCGCCCTGTTCGTAGTCGCCGCGAGCGATGTCCTGCCGCGCTTTCATGTGCATCAGCTGAGGATCAGTGGGAAATCGCCGGAGACCCCGCTCCAGGTATTGCTCGGCCAGCTGATTCTTATGGGCTGACAGAGCCGCGCCGGCGGCAATGCGATAATCACCGGCCTGCGCTCCGGTCATGCCCCAGGTCTGAAAGACGTCGAGCGCCTTTTGCTTGTCGTCGCGTTTCAGATACAGGGAAGCGAGAGCGACGTGGATGTTGCGGTCGAGAGGATACTCTCGCGCAGCGTCCGTGAGAATGGACTGAGCCTCCTGCGGCCTGCTCTCCGCAAGGCGTTCAGCACGGCGCACGCTCCAGAGCGACCATAGCTCCTGGATTGCTTGGCGCTGCTTGTAATCGAGGCCGCTCCGGCTTTTCGTGCTTTGCAGAAGGTCGCCGAGGCCCGGCTCTTCCGGAGATACCGTGAGCATCGTCCAGGCGGTCTGCAGATCCAGATCGACCGGAGGCTGCTTATGTTGTGCTGCGAATCGAGAGCGCGCCTTGACCAGCAGCGGCAACGCGTCCTGATTGCGTCCCGCGGTTGAGTAGGCGCTTGCCTCCAGGATCAGGAAGCTGGGGTCGGCTTCCAGTTGCGTGCGGACAGATGCCGGCACACGCGGAAGCTCGGAGACGAGGGTCTGGTCGGCTCGCCGCCGATGCAGCACCGCTAGATAGCCTCGCCAGGCATCGGCAGAGTTTGCATCTCGCCCGACGATATCGTAGTAGACATCCTCGGCGCTTTCGTATCTGTGCCTGCGCATGAGAACGTCTGCGAGCTGCAGTTGTGTGCCTTCCGACGGCGGGCGGCCGCTCGCCCGTTCGAGGCTGATCGACCGCTGCAGGACGTGCTCCGCCTCGGAGCACTGTCCACGCGCCGAGTAAATGAGGGCCACAGAATTCAGAAATCCGGCGTTTTTGATGGCTGCCTGGTAGGCGCTCTGCGGCATCGAGCGCACAGCGGTGATCGCCTGCGAGAAATGCCCTTCGCGTGTGTAGGCGCCGACCAGAGCTTCCCATCCGCTGGGATCATCCGGATGCGCCTGCGTCGCCTGCTGGTAGATTTCAATAGCCAACAGCGTCTTGCCCTGCTCCATAAAGGCGGCGGCAACCTGCAGGCGAGCGGCGAGGGCGTCCGGGGTATCGGAGGTCCTGGAGAGCTGCAGTGCGCGCTGGAGCGCCTGATCGCCGGCTCCCGTCCGATTCATTTTGTAGTTGATCAGCGCTAACTCTGAGTAGTAGTCCGAGCGCTGCTGGAGGCGAAGCTTCACGGCGGGTGGAATCCGCTGCGTGGTTGCGATCGCGGCCTGTGGATCGCCTCCGTCCATCTGCGCCTGAATGAGGCCGAGCCAGTCGGTTTCATCCGCGGGAAACGCTGTTGTCAGCCGCGTGTAGATCTTCACTGCACCGCTGTAGTCGCCAGCGCGCATGGATGCATTCGCCACCCCGTGCATTGCATCCTTGTCGTTGGGATTGAGCAGCAGCGCCTGCTGGTACGCCGCGACGGCATCCTTCGTCTGATTCTGCCGCAGGGCAAGGGAGGCGCGGTTCATGACTCCCCAGAATTTGGCCTTCTGTAGACCCTGACTCACGTCCGCCCGATTGGGCTCAAGGGTGTGTGCCTTAGCAAAGAGCGTGGCCGCTTCGTCGAATCGGCCCTGATTGAGGCGGAGAAAGGCCATGCCGGCCGTGGCTTCGGGATTGTTCGGCGACTGCGTGAGCACCTGCCGGAACGCTGTTTCGGCATCCGCGAACTTCTTCTGGTTCATGAATGCGTTCGCGAGACCCAGCAACGCTCCCTGGTCGGACGGACGCAGAGTCAGGGCTTCCTGATACGCAAGGACTGCGTTTGCAGAATCCTTACGCTGCTGAGCGGCCGCGCCGCGCTGCATCGTGAGCCAGAAGCTCGCATTGGTGTATCCGTCGCGTGCGTCCTGTCGCTGCGGAGCGAGACTGCGGGCGTGATCGAAGAGGCTCAGCGCATCACTGAATCTTTTTTCGTCGAGGCGCGCGTAGCCAAGCCCGACGAGAGCATTCACGTCGTTGGGCGATCGGCGGAGCACTTCCGTGAACCGCGCCGCCGCTGCCTCAACCTGGCCGCCCTTCAGCGCCTTGAAGCCTTGCTCGCGGTCTGCGTCGGTGAGGTTCTGCTGTTGTTTGGCACGGAGGCCGTCGACGATGGGCTGCAGTTCCTGGTCCGGATACCGCTGGACATAGGCTTCCATGGGGGCCAGCGCGTCGGGGTTCTGCTTATCCCACATCAGCGCCCGGCGCCAGGGACCGCGCGCCTGCTCGGCAACGCCCGGGTCCTTCAGCGATTCGAACTGCTGGTACGCTTCCGTGCGCGTCTTCGCGTCATAGGACAAGATCGTCGCGAGCCACAGACGATAGACTTCCTGTCTGGGATTTTGAGCGCAGAGCTGTCGAAGCTGCGCAATGGCTTTGTCTTTTCCGCCGCTGCTGGCGGCCTCCGTTTCATAGAACGGCTGTGCGTACTTGCCGAGCGGCGGCGGCTGATCCCCGAGAACCTCCCGGTAGATCTTCATTGCCTGATCGGGCTTATGCTGCATCGCGAGTCGCCCGGCTTCGTCGAGATGGCTTCGCTCCGCGGGCGTGAAGACGTGCAGCTTTTCTATGGCTGCGATCTGCGGATCATGAGGATTGATCTTCCGCAGGCGATCAAGCCAGGAGCGCTCTTCGTCCATGCGGCCGTTCTCCTTCGCATTGCGGGCAAGACCGGCCAGAGCTTCAGTCTGATTGGGATCGACCAGCAGGACCTTGTGCCAGTTCTGCGCGGCCAGGTCGATGCGGCCGCGCGCCTCGAGAGAACGCGCATTCGACAGGAGGATGTCGACGCCACCCTGTTTCTGCGGCAGAGCAGACAAGGCTCCGGAGAGGACCAGCGTGAGCAGGAGAAAAGAACGAAACGAAAATGTCATTGCATTAGCCTCGGTTGGTGGCCCAGGCAGCCAGACGCCTTGCAGCTATGAGCTCGGTACTCCAGCGCACCCAGGCAGCAATCAATAGGGCCAGGAAAAGGACGAGGAAGGGAATAAGCCGATAGTTCTCAAACAGGAGGACGGTTGCGTACTGAGACTCATTGAAGCGTCCGGCGTGGTAGGCCGTCGTTCCGGTCAGATACGACTGGAAACGCCCATCCTGGGAAATGGCTACGCCGCCGTAAACGGGGCCTTGCCGCTCCGACGGAGTAAACAGCGCGCGGACATCTGACGCTGCGTTGCCGCCCTGGGGAACGATGGCGACCGCAACACGGTCAGGATGCAGCGGCGAGACAAAACTCTCCACGAAGAGCCCGACGCTGGTGGTGTCTCCGTTCACAGCGCTGATGAGGCGATCGCCGTCGGATTGCCGAAAGGGCCACTCCGGATGCAGCAGGAGGCTGGTTTCCGGAGCCTGGTGGACACGCAGGTCGGATCCAGACAAGTCGAGCGGCATCGCGCTTGCCCAGTCAGAGAGGAGCGGCTGCGACTGAGGCGTGCCGATCACGACGAGATCTTTGCCTGCTACGGAGTCAACATGCGCAGGGTCGGTGACTTCAAGTCCCGTAGCGAGCGCACCTGTTTGCCCGCCAAAGAAGCCGGCCATGTCCAGCAACGCTTCATCTCCGGCAGGACCGGGTGTGCTGGGCATGATAACGGCGGTGCGGCTGCCGTCAGGCCACTCGGTAAATGGATAGCCCGCATCGGCAAATAGCTCGAGACGAGGCAGCACGACGGAGTGCGGGAGAGCGCGCAGATCGATGGTGGAATCCCGATCGATCGCAAAGAACGGCCGCGCATCCGCCGGCGGAGTATTGGTGCCGAAGTAGAAATCGACGCTGAGCGTGTTGGTGTAGGGGAGCATGCTGCCGGTGGGGAGACGGAAGATTTCCGACTCGCCGGTCGCGGCGGAAGACGGCTTCAGCTGCATGCTGTCGATGTCTTTCCCATTCAGGCGCACGCTGACGGCGGGATGCGAGCCGTTCGGCGCGCCGCCATATTGGAATTTGAGCAGCAATGGAACGGACTGCCGGGCGCGCAGGAACAGGTCTGGCGGCAGGCGGAAATAGAGGTTGATCGATCCGGTTCCCTGCAGCTTCAGGCGTTCGGCGGTCGTGTAAGTGCCGACAGCAGCAGGCTTGTCGGTCTGCAGCCAGCGCGGCGCGGCATAAGCGGGCTGCGCAGCGATCGGCACAGCGTGGGCGCTGACGGTCTCCACATGAGGAAACCATTTGGCGCTGGTCATGGCGCGCGCGGCTTGCAGCAGATCTTCCGGATGCTCGCCGGTGATGATCAGCAGCTTCCCGTAAGGATCGCGGGGATTTTCGCGCATCGCCACCAGAGGACCGGCTGCTGATGGGAGCGACACGCCGGCGAGCAAGCTCGATCCGCGCAGCGCGAAGAGTACAGCGTTGCCGGGCGGTATTTCGCCAACGCTGACGGGAAAGTGAACGCCGCGAACGTCCGAGAGCACTCCGAACCAGGACGCAACGAGCGCAGCGCCCTCGAGAGTGGTGTGATCCGGCTGCTGGCCGAAGACAACCGGCAAACTCCAGGAGCCGAGCCCGGCGGGATCGAAGAATGGCAGCGGCAGCAGGGAGAGATCGTTCCCGATGGGGAGCCTGGTTCCGCTGAGACTCACGCTGCTGCCCTGATGCAGGACGACCCAGGGTCTGCCGCTCGTAACGCATTGCGCACAGGTCCCCTGCAACTCGAGCGTAAGGGTCGTATCGCTGGTCAGCAGGTCCGTCGGCAGCGGGAATTCTGCCTGTTGTGTAGCTCCGGGGACGAGGGGAATCGTTCCAACTTCCGCGCCGTTCAGGGATACGGCGAGACGGGCTTCGTTCGGACGCAGGTCGGGAGCCGCATAGCTGAGGTGCAGCATGGCCCCAGTGGGAACCTTTGTGACAGGTTCGCCAAAGAAGAAATTCAGCGAGGCTCCGCTGCGCTGCAGCGACATGCTTGTTGTTGTGCCGTTGGATTTACCCAGCGCAATCTCGTCGTGAAAGTTGGCGGGCAGCGCCTGTTCCGCATGGTTTGGCCCGGCTGCGGGCCGGGCCGGCTTGTCCTGCGCGCGCGATCCAGGAGCGAGCAACAGAGCTGCCAGGAGCAAACCTGGAACGGCGATGGAGGTGGCGCTTCTTCTGCGGCGCGAGGGCAACGGCTCGTCATCGGCGGATGGCGGCGGCATCAGGAACCCAATCGGGAGCAGGAAGAGGCCACGCACGCCAAGCCAGAGAATCTGCAGCAAACTGCGCAGCGGGCGATCGCGGCCCTCTGCGTGGCGGAGTGCACGCCACGCTCTTCGCTGCGAGCGCAGCAGGCGATCGAGCTGATCCTCCTGCTGTTCGTTGAGCTCGGGAATGAACAGATGCTGGTGCCGTCCGGCAGAGTGCGCCACGAGGGCGGAGACATCGCAGCGCTCTCGGCCTTCGCTAAGCGTGAGCAGGACGGGAGCGCCGCGGGCTAGTTCGACTGACTTGTCGAGCTTCAGCGTCACAGCACTGGGCGAAATCTGGAGGGTGTCGCCGGCGAGCGCTCCTTCGAATTCATAGTCGGGATCGCTGTCGAACTTCAGGGCAGCGGGAATGCGCGCACGCAGGCAGGCGCCGGAGCGCAGTCTTCGCTTTTCAAAGGCCACGGACGCCGCCACCGAGAGGATCAGGGTGTTGTAGAGCGTCCAGGCGCCGTTCATGATGACCGTGTCGCGATGGGCGGGGTCCGCGAAGTAGCGGTGTTCTCCCATCACAAGACCCGCGATGTTCAGCCCCAGCAGCAGGAGATACGGCACAGCGATACGCCGGTCGAAATACGAGCGTCGCATGACGGTGCCCTTGCTGGTCACGTTGAATTTGCCGAGCTTCGGATTGATAAGGGCCAGCAGCGTGGGAAAGAGAATGTAGGGTGCGAGAACGACTTCGTACACTTCGTTCCAGAACGAATGCCGATGACGTCCCTGGACACGCGAATTGGTCAGGTTCGAAAGGATGATGTGGGGAAACGCATACGCCAGCACGGCCCAGGTGTAACCGTAGATGTTCACCTTTCCGAGGAGGAGATAGACGAGCGGAACCGTGAGAAATATCAGGCGCGGTATAGCGAACAGGAAGTGAGTGGTCGCGTTGAAGTAGCACAAGCGCTGCGAGAGCTTCAGACCCGACGCAAAGAGAGGGTTCTCGATGCGCAGAATCTGCGTCATGCCGCGGGCCCAGCGAATGCGCTGTCCAATATGCGCGGCGAGGCTCTCGGTCGCGAGCCCGGCTGCCTTGGGAATATTGATGTACGCCGTGTTCCAGCCGCGGCGCTGCAGGCGCAGAGCCGTATGCGCATCCTCGGTGACCGTTTCGACGGCGATTCCGCCAATTTCATCGAGGGCACTGCGGCGGATCACCGCGCAGGAGCCGCAGAAGAAGCTGGCATTCCACAGATCGTTTCCATCCTGCACAAGCCGATGGAAGAGCTCGCCCTCGTTGGGGACCTTGCGGAACTGGCCCAGGTTGCGCTCAAAGGGATCCGGCGAGTAGAAGTGATGCGGCGTCTGCAGCAGTCCAAGATCGCGATCGCGAAGAAACCACCCAAGCGTGGTTTTCAGAAACGAACGCACCGGGACATGGTCGCAGTCGAAGATCGTGACGAATTCGCCGCTGAGTCGGGTGAGTGCATGGTTGATGTTTCCGGCCTTCGCGTGCGCATTGTTGTTGCGCGTAACATATTCCACGCCGGCCTGCTCCGCGAATTCGCGAAACTCATCGCGACGGCCATCATCGAGCAGCAGGACGCGCAGTTTATCGGCCGGATAGTCGAGCGCTGCAGCGGCGAGTACGGTGCCTTTCACAACGTGCAGAGGCTCGTTGTACGTGGGGATCAGCACGTCGACGGTGGGCCACTCCGCCGGATCTCCTTCGAGCGGAAGCGGAGGACGCTTCAGGGGGCGAAGCGTCTGGAAGTATCCGAGGACCAGCGTGGAGAAGGCGAAGAACTCAGCAGCGAGAAGCAACAGGACAAACGCTGTGTCCCAGCGATGAATGTGGCCTGCACTGTTGATGCCCTGCCAGGTTTGGACGACGCGCCAGTAGCCGTACCGCAAGGTGCAGAAGACCGACACCGCCATCAGCAGCATAGTGGTGGTAAGAGAACGCGAAACGATGTTCAAAAACATTGCGATCCCGATGAGGACCGCTCCGAAGATGGCTTGTTCTTTCCAGGAAAGCGGCAGAATGAGCAGCGGGCACAGCGCGGCAATGGCCGCAAGAGCCCAAAACCCCAGGAGCAACGACTGCAGATACGATACCCATCCGCATCGTGGGACAGATCCGGTCACGCGGTTCACCTCAACAATTGCCACCTGGTGCGCAGCAGGAACCCTGCCACAACCAGTGGAAAATTTATGTCTGGCTGCGGATTCTGGCCGTGAGAGCGGGGCATAGCAGATCCTGTTCTCTGAGCAGGAAATTTATGCAGAACAGCCGGGCCAGATCCGCCGGTGACAATCAGGGAGAGAAGCTGCACATTTAACGACCTTTAGCGTGCCGTGCTATCACTCTCTCGTTGTCACACGTCGGTGTTAGTCGGTTAGGTGCGGGAACGAAGAACCAGGTTGCGCGATTCGAGAGGTCGGGCGTGCGGGAAGGATCTCTCGCGCTGAAAGCGCTATGTTTACCAGATGTTTAACAGCGATCGCGGCAAAAAGAAAACCAGTTCAGGCGCGGCTGTCATCCAAAAACACCATCTCTGGCATGAAAACGAAGCGATACGCGACGAAGGCGGCTCTGGTCGTGCTGCTATCACTGATGATTCCGGCGAGCTGCAGAGCGCAGGACTGGCCGTCACTATGGAAAAGCTACACTGCCGGATTCATGGATCAGCAGGTGCGGGTAATTGACCACAGTGCAGGCGATCGCACAACCTCGGAAGGCCAGGCATACGGGATGTTCTTCGCGCTCGTCGCCAACGATCGTTCGCGATTCGACGGCCTGCTGCGCTGGACGGAACAGAATCTGGCGCAGAGCGATTTGAGCACGCATCTGCCATCGTGGCTCTGGGGCCGCAGCAGCAATGGCCAGTGGCACACGCTTGACAGCAATTCGGCGTCGGACGCCGATGTTTGGATGGCATATACATTACTTGTCGCCGGCAAGGCCTGGAAGGAACCGCGGTACACGAAGTTGGGGCTCGCTCTGGCGCACCGCATTGCGAGCGACGAAGTCGTCGAAGTACCGGGGCTGGGCACGATGCTGGCACCAGGGCCATCAGGTTTCCAGCACGGCAACTCTTACCGTCTGAATGCCAGCTATGTGCCTCTCCAGGTGATTCTCGGGCTGGGTGAATTCGTGCCCGATGGGCCCTGGAAGAAAATAGCCGCTGCGATTCCGACTCTGATTAAGGACTCCGCGCCGCATGGGTTCGTATCCGACTGGACCGAGGTGAGGACCGGCAATCCACCTCAGGTTTCACCAACAGTGTGCAGCTACGATGCGATCCGCGTGTATTTGTGGGCCGGCATGCTGGACAGCGCCACGCCGCAACGAGGCGCGATCCTGAACGCGATCGGCGGCATGGCGGGATACCTTCAGAACAATGCAGTACCACCGGCGATCGTTCGACCCGATGGCAGCATTCAGGATCCGAAGGGCCCTGTTGGTTTTTCAGCGGCTCTGGTTCCGTATGCGGCGGCTCTTGGTAACGATCAGATCATGAAGCAGCAGATGTCTCGCATTCAGGCGGAATACAGCGCGCAGACGGGACTCTACGGCAATCCGGCCAGATACTACGATCAGAATCTCGCGCTCTTCGGCCTGGGCTTCCAGCAAAAGCAATTCTGGTTCGACGCGAAGGGCATTCTTCGCGTGAAGTGGGAGCGCAGCTGATGTGCCGCTAGGCTCGTTCGGCGTGGCTTGCCGGATCCGGAACGCTCGACGGGTGCTTCCGGTTGGAAGCGGCGCAACGATGGCTGTTTTCCCACTCCTGCAGCGACTCATCGTGCGCGGAAAGGAGGCGCGACTCTCCGCATTGGGAGCAGACGGAGTGGATCATCGTGCGTGCGCCATCCGATTGCAGGGTGCGCACAAAGCCGGGCTTGGCACCCATGGAATTTCCCTCGTGCAACAGCTGTTGAAGGGAACAGTCGGCGTAATTATGGCACAAAAGAGGGAACAGGCGCAGAGCGCGCAGAAAGAGGAGTTGATGAGCCAGCGTCCCGCGGCGGGATGGTTCCAGCCGCGGGATCCTTTTGTTGCCCCGGTGCGACGCCGAAGTCGTCGTGCCGGGATGCCGGCCGGGCAGCAGCGACTCTTGTTTACCGCCCCGGCAGGCACGATATCCCGGCCTGCCGGGAGCCCCGGCTACTTCGAGTTGCCGCTGCGGAGGTCAGGGTTGAAGACCTTCTGCTCTTCGATGGCCGCCTGGGCCGCGGCGAGACGCGCGGTGAGCAGACGGAAGGGAGAGCAGGAGACATAGTCGAGTCCGGCGCGGTGACAGAACTTCACCGATTCGGGCTCGCCGCCGTGTTCGCCGCAGATGCCGACTTCGAGGTGCTGACGCGCGCTGCGGCCTTTGTTGGTGGCCATCTTGATGAGGGTACCGACGCCTTCCTGATCCAGAACGGCGAAGGGATCCTGCTTGAAGATGCCCTGCTTCAGATACGCCGGCAGGAACTTGTTGACGTCGTCGCGCGAGATGCCATAGGTGGTCTGCGTGAGGTCGTTGGTTCCGAAGCTGAAGAACTCGGCTTCGGCAGCGATCTTGTCGGCAACCAGGCAGGCGCGCGGCAGTTCCATCATGGTTCCCACTTTGTACTCGACGCTGAGGCCTTTCTTGATGAAGACGTCGTGGGCGACCTGGTGAATGATGGCCGCCTGCGCCTTGAATTCGTCGGGTCCGGTAGTGAGCGGGATCATGATTTCCAGGTGCGGGTCCTGGCCGCTCTTCTTGACCGCGGCGGCGGCTTCGAAGATGGCGTGCGCCTGCATCTCGGTGATCTCCGGATAGGTGATGCCGAGACGGCAGCCGCGCAGGGCGAGCATCGGGTTGAGTTCGTGGAGTTCTTCGACGCGCTCGAGCATGGCGCGCAGACTCTTCAGTTTCGGCGACTTCGGCTTCGTGAGTTCCAGCTTCGTAATCTGGAGCAGGAGCTCTTCGCGCTTGGGCAGGAACTCGTGCAGCGGCGGGTCGAGCAGGCGGATGACCACCGGGTACGAGCCCATCACCTTCAGCAGGCCCGTGAAGTCAGCGCGCTGCATGGGCAGCAACTGAGCGAGAGCAGCGCGGCGGTCGACTTCGGTCTTCGCGAGAATCATGGCCTGCATGTGAGGCAGGCGATCTTCTGCGAAGAACATGTGCTCGGTGCGGCAGAGGCCGATACCCTGGGCTCCGAAGATCTGCGCCTGCTTCGCGTCGCGCGGGATATCCGCGTTGGCGAGCACGCGGAGCTTACGGCGCTCGTCGACCCACGCCATGAACTGGACGAGGTCGGGGTTATCAGGATTGACGGGAATGGTGTTCAGCTTGCCGGTGATCACGCGTCCGGTGGTGCCGTCGAGGGAGATCCAGTCGCCTTCGTGGAAGGTCTTGCCCTTAACGCGCATCTCCTTCTTCTTCTCGTCGATGGAGACGTCGCCGGCGCCGGCCACGCAGCACTTGCCCATGCCGCGGGTGACGAGAGCTGCGTGCGAGGTCATGCCGCCGCGCGAAGTCAGGATGCCCGAAGCGACGTTCATGCCGGCGATGTCTTCTGGCGACGTCTCGCTGCGGACGAGGATGATGGACTTGTAGGTGCCCTTCTCGTGGAACTTGACGGCGTCGGCGGCGGTGAAGACGATCTGTCCGACGGCGGCGCCGGGCGAAGCGGGCAGTCCGGTAGCGAGAACTTCGATGGTCCCCTTCTCGTCGAGACGCGGAACGAGGAAATCGAAGATCTGGTTGGGCTCGACGCGGAGAACGGCCTCATCGATGGTGATGAGAGCTTCGCGAACCATGTCGATGGCGATGCGAACGGCGGCGAGTCCGGTGCGCTTCGCGTTGCGGGTCTGCAGCATGTAGAGGCGGCCGTCCTGGATCGTGAACTCGAAGTCCTGCATGTCGCGGTAATGCTTCTCGAGCCGCGAGGTGAGGTCACGGAGCTGGTCGTAGACATGCGGCATGAGCTTTTTGAGGCCGCTGATCTCGACCGGGGTGCGGATGCCGGCCACGACGTCTTCGCCCTGCGCGTTCATGAGGAACTCGCCGTAGAATTCCTTTTCGCCATTGGCGGGGTTGCGGGTGAATCCGACGCCGGTGCCGCTGGAGTCGTTCAGGTTGCCGAAGACCATGGCCTGCACGTTGACCGCGGTGCCGAGCCAGTCGTCGATGTGGTTCAGGCGGCGATAGGTGCGGGCGCGCTCGTTGTTCCAGCTGCGGAAGACGGCGTCGCGTGCCATGACCAGCTGGCGGTCAGGATCCTGCGGGAACTCGGCTCCAGTGTGCTTGAGGACGAGCTTTTTGTAACCAGCGATGATCTCTTTCAGGGCTTCGGGCGTGAGCTCGGTGTCCTGGGTGAAGCCGTAGCGCTTTTTGGTCTCGTCGAAGATGTGCTCGAAGCTGGATTTCGGAATATCCAGGACGACGTCGCCGAACATTTGTATCAGCCGCCGATACGAATCATAAGCAAAGCGAGGATTGCTGGTCTTTTTCGCGAGCGCTTCGACGGAGGCGTCGTTGAGGCCCAGGTTGAGGATGGTGTCCATCATGCCGGGCATAGAGAATTTGGCGCCGGAACGGACGCTGACCAGCAGCGGGTTTTCGCCTGCGCCGAGGCGCTGGCCCTGCAGCTTTTCGAGGCGCTCAAGGGCGAGTTCCATCTGCTCGGTGACGGCGGGCGAGAGGGATCCGCGCATGTATTCGCGGCAGGCTTCGGTCTGGATGGTGAATCCGGGAGGCACGGGGAGACCGGCGTTGGTCATTTCGGCGAGGCCTGCGCCTTTGCCGCCGAGGATGTCGCGCATCTTGCCGTTGCCTTCAGCGACGCCTGCGCCGAAGAAGAATACGTACTGGCTGGTGATGGTTTCAGGTTTCTTCGCAGAGGCCTGCTTTTGCAGGTTGATGGGCGTGGTGGTCATCGAGTGAACTCCGTTCTGCCGCAAACGGCGAGGCTACAAGGTTGGCGGACGTGGCGGCCTGCGTGGTGAGCGGCGAGAGCGAGGCGCGGTGGCCATCCGCAAAATCGATTCGGGGAGAATTTTTATCCTGCCAGCCGAGGACTGTATGTATCGGGCGTCACAGGAA
>DATEPN010000276.1:0-3443 GCA_035273225.1 Acidobacteriaceae bacterium
GAAAAATTTCCCGCCAGTTTTACCGCCTCATCGGCAGCGGCCTGGTTTGCTACTGTACCGCTGAGCGCAATCTGATCTCTCTGAACTTCGACCTGGACATTGTCCTGAGGGAGAGCATTCTTCAGTGCAGTGCGCAGCGCGTCCGAATCGAGATTCACGGCCACCTGGTAGGCTTGGGATTGACCACTTTCATCCCACAAAATCAGAGTGGCGTTGCCCGGAGTCTTCGCCGTGACAACGATCTGATGCGGGTTTGAGGTCACAGAATCCAGAACGTCCGGATTGCTGACGTAGACGCGGCGCAGACGGTCCGGGGTATTGACGAACATCGATTGCCCCACCCGCAACTGCAGCGATTCCTTGATGAGAGAGGTTGCTCCGCCATTCTCCGCAGCCGGCACCTGTGCGATGGCGGTCTTCCCCTCGGCGCCTAAAAATATGACGGCGCAGAATGCGGCCATGACAGCGCCGCTGACCCTATTCCGGAATTTGCTTTCTCGCCTGACCATTCTCTTGCCTCAGTTAAAGCTCTCTGTTGTCTTTTTCGAGCCCAGGTCTGTTTCGACTACCCACGCCTTGGCTTTCGGTTCCGCCGCAACAACGCGACGCGTGGCAACCGCTACCGCTTTCTTCGGCGCCGCCACGCCGGCAATCAGCTGATTCACTGCGACCGGAGTCACCTGCGCCTCTTCGGCGTCGCCGCCTCTCCGAAGCACAAAATGAATGCTGCCCTGCGCCGCTGCCAATACTGCTTTCTGGGCATCCTGCAGGGACAGCAGCAGGGTCACCACGTCCACATTGGCAGGTTTGCCCGATGGGTCTGGCTGCACCTCGTGCCCGACCGCCAGCACTTCGGCGTTCTGCAATACCGTTGCGGTGATGGGATCCTGGCTGTTGTCGGGCTTATACGTCACCAGCACGTCAACGTGCGTGGCCGGCATCATGAAGCCTGCGACGCCAATCACCTGGTCGGATCGCAGCGCCACCGCGCGCATGCCAGCCGGCACACGTCCGGAGAGGCCCATGCCGGCGCCTGCCGCTGCAAGCTCCTGGTCCAGCACCGGCTGTCCCGGGGTCAGAGGGTACAGCGCGACACGGCCAACCAGATCTTCCGCCTTGACAAAGGAGCCGGCCAGCGGATTGGTCCGCGGCCAGTTGATCATGGTCAGGTCTTCCCGCTTCAGAATGTCGCCGGGGTTGATCGGATGCGCGGCGGCTACATACTGGATGGGCGCCTGAACCGGAGCCGCCTGGTTGTGCGCCATTTTCCGGACCAGCACGAAGAGGATGGCACCGGAAAGCACCAGTGCGACCACTATTGCGAAGATGAATCTGCGAACCATACCTTTACCTCTGGACCACTGTCATCGCAAGAACGACCGCGGCGCCGGCAGCAATCGCCACCGCATACGGCAAACGCAGCGTGCGTGCATTGCCCACGTGCAGCTCCGGATGAGGAGTCAGCCCCTCATACCGGTGGTGAACCGCAATTGCGCCGACGTTCAGAAACGTTTCCCTGAGCTGCCCACGCCACAGCGCCATGGCAATTCCCATGACCCCACCTGCAAGAGCAGTGAAGATAAGCAGCCAGACGACGTGCGTCAGGCCTGTCAGGCACGCCGCCGCCGCCATGAGTTTCACATCGCCCGCGCCCATGCCGCCCGCGAGCCAGAAAATAAGAAAAAGAACGAAAGCAATCAGTCCCGCGGCCGCCGATGAGCCCATACCATGCCAGCCGGCAGTGAACAGGTGCAGAAGAAGTCCGGCCAGAACGCCGGGAAGGGTCAGCAGGTTCGGTATCCGCCGATCCCGGATGTCGAACACAGCTCCCACCGTGCAGAGAGCGCAGGCAGCGGTCGAGTACAGCAGCTCCGTGTGAAAGGTCGACATCCCGAAATTCCCCAATTAGCCCTCCTGCCTTATCTATCGGAAGGGAGAGCGGAGCTCTTACTGAACACTCGCCCGGTTAACCGGTTGGGGGAGGGCCAGAACGCCAAGCCCACAACACGAAGACTCGCCAGGTTGCAGGGAATTCGCCCGGATTTCCCCTACTCCCCCGGGCTCAACAATGCCAACCAGGCACGATAAAAACACACCTCTGGCCGCGCCGCGCACACCTGTGAACGGCCAGTAACCACTTCTTTTACCCGTCTTCTGTCGATTACCAGGTTTTGGTAATCGAGTATACACAGCTTCAGAAACCGGTAAAGGCTAATTTTCGAGCTTGGTTATCGAATGCGCCAATGCTGCTGCGACCGCCAGCCAATTGCCTTCGACGTTCCGGGCCGCACCACAAAAAGGGCATTCTCCGCTGATTCGTCCGGCCCCGGTCGCCATGTCAGCGACCGGAACCTTTCGAATTTGCACAATGCCATCGCCCTGCTGACTGCCGGCCGCGGAGGTCCAGCCATCACCAGGGCTGCATGGGTTTACAGGCTGGTCGCGATGCTGCTCAGAACGCCGCTAACTTTCGACCCGACGCTCGTCAGGGCGGAGATAGCAACCAGAGCAATCAGAGCCGCGATCAGGGCATACTCGATCAGGTCCTGGCCGGACTCGTCATTCATGAACTTCGTCATAAGCTGTTTCATCGTTTCGGTTCTCCTCAAAGGTTCCGCAGTACGGACCCTGATGCGCACCCCGTGTCCGACCTGCGTTGTGTGTGATTACCTTGCGCTGGAAGGCCGGAAGAGGGCAATGACCATTAAGTGTTAGGAATTGCTACTTTCCGGTACGGGATTTTGCCCGCTGCGGCGCCGGCTCTGGCCGTGCATGCCTGCAGAGCCTCGTTCCTGGGCCTTCCGGGGCCTCCACCCGGCACCGCTGTGCCACTTTGGGCCAGATTCGGCGCGCACCGATCGCATCCTCCCACCCGACCGATCACCCGGTCACAGGGGGCTGGATTGCTCGCGGGGATCGCTGCCCGACCTGCGGGAAGGGGGCTGCGTACCGCTCTCGTTGCGTCACTTTATCAGAACGCCAACACGTACCCGGTAGCGCATTAGCGTCATGGTCAATAGCCCGTTTGGGGTATGCCGAAAGTACCCACGTGGTAGTCATCATGCTGCTTTGTGGTATCGACTGGGCGCGCATGGTGACCAAAGATAGTGGTGGCATTCTCGTCGCGCGCCGCTACTATAGTTCGACCAGGTCACTCCAGCCGCACAGAGGGAAGGTCCGCGGAAGCGCTGGTGAGCCGATTCCCCCATTGCAGAAGGGTTTGTGCCGGGCAGCGCGGCAGATTCGCCGGTTCGTGCAGTCACCGCTTTGGCCGTCTGAACGCGCCCGGGATGTGGAGTCTGATTGGAGGGTAAGTCCGTGAACCGCAACTTTTCAGGCCTCGACAACGACTTCCGCAGCGACAGCGGGCAGACGCTCGTGCTGGTCGCGCTTTCGATGGTCGTTCTGATGGGATTCCTCGGTCTTGCGATCGATGTGGGCAA
>DATEPN010000277.1:0-6583 GCA_035273225.1 Acidobacteriaceae bacterium
AGAAGTTATAACCGAGCGAATCTTCTTTCAGCCTGATACCTGCGGACTCACCAGGCGTTTCACGAAAGGAGCTTCGTGTGCCCGACCTTCCCGCCCGTCCTTCGCTCGAACAATACAAAAAGCAAGCCAAAGAACTGCTGGGTGCCGCGCAGGACCGCAATCCTGAAGCCCTGAAAACGATTTGTCGCTGGCATCCGCAGTTGCGCAATGCCACCGACCATCAGCTCTCGGCGATTACGCTCACGGACGCGCAGCTCATCCTCGCCCGCGCCCATGGCTTTCCGTCGTGGCCGCAGTTTGCCGCGCACATCGAGCAGTTGCAGATCCTGCGCGCGCTTGAAAATCCCTCTACGCCCGCCGAGATTCGCGATCCCGTTGCTCTGTTTCTGGAATTCGCCTCTGTCCCGCGCCACGGCTCCCACGCTGCCGGCACTCTCGATCAGGCGAACCTGATTCTCTCGCGCTATCCGCAGGTCGCGACGGCCAGCATTTACACCGCCGCCGTGCTCGCCGATGAGCCCGCCGTTCGCACATTTCTCGCCCGCGACCCCGCTCTCGCCACTGCGTCCGGCGGTCCTTATGCGTGGGATGCTCTGACCTGGCTGTCTTTCTCGCGCTATCTGCGACTCGATGCAACGCGATCCGATGCGTTCGTCGCGACGGCCCGTGCGCTTCTCGAAGCTGGTGCCTCTGCGAATACCGGCTGGTGGGAGAACACGGACGATGAACCGCCGCGGCCGTTCCTTGAATCTGTGCTGTACGCCGCTGCCGGACTGGCGCGGAATCCCGGCCTGACGCGTTTGCTGCTTGAATACGGCGCGGACCCGAATGACGACGAGACCTGCTACCACGCGCCGGAGAGCTACGACAACGCGGTGATGCAGATCCTGATCGAGTCCGGCCGCTGCAACGAGCGCTCGCTGGCGTGGCTGGCAGCGCGCAAAGCCGACTGGCACGACGAGAAGGGACTGCTGCTGGCGCTTGACGGCGGTGCTGATCCAAACTACATGACGCAGTGGAAGCACTCGCCCTTCCAGCATTCCATCCGGCGCGACAACGGCCTGGTGATGATCGAGATGTTTCTGGACCACGGCGCTGACCCATATCTGCGCAACACAGCCGACCAGCGGAATGCGTTCCAGATGGCGGCGTATCACGGACGCGGCGACATTCTTGCCGAACTGGAGCGGCGCGGATTTGCGCCGAACTACGATGGCGCGACGCCCGACCTCGATGCACTTGTGGCCGCGTGCGCCCGTGCGAGCGCGGAGGAGGTCGCGCGCCGTATCACTCCGGATTTGCGGCGACAGCTGCTGGACCTTGGCGGCGCTCTCCTCGCCCGCTTTGCAGGAGCCGCAAATCTCGACGGGGTGCGCGTCCTGCTGAACCTCGGCGTGCCGGTTGATGCGCTTTGGTCCGAGGGCGATCCTTACTTCGAAGTCGCTCGCAATTCGACCGCGCTGCACGTCGCGGCGTGGCGCGCCCATCACGATGTCGTGCGCGAACTGATTGCGCGCGGTGCGGACGTAAACGCCACCGACGCGCGCGGACGCAGGCCGCTCCTGCTCGCCGTGACCGCCTGCATCGATTCCTACTGGATGCGGCGACGGAAACCAGACTCGGTGGCGGCGCTGCTCGCTGCCGGAGCGACCACCAAGGGCATCAAGCTTCCCACCGGCTACGAGGCCATCGACGAGCTGCTGCTCGCCGCGCAAACCTAAGCTGCTACACTGCGAGCTTCATGAACAGAAGCCGCCGCGTGTGTCTGGCCGTCTCGTCTGCTGGGTTGTTCGCCCTCGCGATGGCCGCATTCGGCCAGGAGCACCGCACGTATCCGGCACGCGATCCGCACACGGCCGGATACGTGAACGCGAAGGAGCTGCCGGACGGCCAATTGCCGCAGCCGAACCGCGACGGCAACTTCATCATCGGGCCGACGCACGAACCTGCTCCCGAGATGCAGGTCCACGAAGACGTCCCGCACGGCACGGTGACCGAGCTGACGATGACCTCGGAGGAGAGCAAGTTCTACCCGGGCATTGCTCGCGATCCGGAGACCTTCGGCACACCGGATCCGGATCATCCGGAACGGCTCATCGTGACGACGAGTCACGCGGCGCCGTGGAAGCGCACCGTCGCCGTGTATGTCCCGAAGCAGTACGTACCCGGCACGGCCGCGCCGTTCATCGTCGGAGCGGACGGTCCGGATCGCAGCCTGTTCATCGCGCTCGACAATCTGATTGCGGAGCACAAGGTGCCGGCGATGGTCGCCATTTCCATCCAGAACGGCGGCGGCGATGCGCAGGGCAGCGAGCGCGGCCTGGAGTACGACACGATGTCCGGCAAGTACGCGGAGTGGGTGGAGCACGAGGTGCTGCCGCTGGTCGAGTCAAAGTGCAAAGTAAAACTCACGCGCGATCCGGACGGCCGCGCCGCGATGGGCGGCAGCTCCGGCGGCGCGGTCTCGCTGATCATGGCCTGGTACCACCCGGAGCTGTATCATCGCGTGCTGGCATATTCCGGAACGTGGATCAATCAGCAGTGGCCCTGGAATGCGGAGACGCCGCACGGCGCGTGGGGCTTCATGGATCAGCTGATCCCTAACAGCCCGCGCAAACCGATCCGCATCTGGATGGAGGTGGGCGACCGCGACCTGCTCAATCCCAACACGATGCGCGACGGCATGCACGACTGGGTGGTCGCGAACGAGAAGATGGCGCAGGTGCTGGCGGCGAAGCACTACCACTATCAGTTCGTCTTTGCGCGCAATGCCGGGCATGTCGACCACGCGACGAAGCTGCAAACGCTGCCGGAGGCGCTCGAGTATGTGTGGCAGGGATACCCGAAGCACCCGGTCCGCTGATGACGATAAACTGAACGCGTATGGCCTCCGCTGTGTCCATCTCGCCGGAAATCCGCGCAAAGTACGAAGCCGTCATTGGACTCGAAGTCCACGTCCAGCTGCTGACGGAAAGCAAGGCGTTCTGCGGCTGCGCGAACAAGTTTGGCGCGCCACCGAATACGAATGTCTGCCCCGTCTGCCTCGGCCTCCCGGGCTCTCTTCCGGTGCTGAATCGGCGGGCTGTGGAGTTTGCCACGCTGGCGTCGCTGGCGCTCAATTGCCAGGTGCGGGAGCGGTCGATTTTCGCGCGCAAGAACTACTTCTATCCTGACCTGCCCAAGGGGTATCAGATCTCGCAGTACGATAAGCCGCTCGCCGAGCACGGCTGGATCGAGGTTCCCTCCGATGGGACAACGAGGCGCATCGGCATCACCCGCCTGCATATGGAAGAGGACGCGGGCAAGAGCATGCACGAGGGTTTCGCCGACTCGGCAACGCGCACCTACGTCGACCTGAACCGCTGCGGTACGCCGCTCGTCGAGATCGTCAGCGAGCCCGACATACGCACCCCCGATGAGGCGTACGAGTACCTCACGCGCCTGAAGGAAATCATGCTCTACACCGGCGTGAGCGACTGCAATATGGAGGAAGGCTCGCTGCGCTGCGACGCCAACGTGAGCGTGCGCCTGCGCGGTGCAGAGAAGTTCGGGACGAAGGCGGAGGTGAAGAACGTCAACAGCTTTCGCTTCATCCGGGCTGCGCTCGAATACGAGATTGAGCGGCAGATCGAGATTGTCGAAGGCGGCGGGCGCGTCGTGCAGGAGACGCGGCTCTGGAATGCGAATGAAGGCCGAACCTACGCCATGCGATCGAAGGAGCAGGCGCACGATTACCGCTATTTCCCGGAGCCGGACCTTCCGCCGCTGGTTGTCGATGAACAGTGGAAGTCGGAGATTGCCGGCCGCATGCCGGAGCTGCCCGAAGCGCGGCGCGCGCGCATGATCGCCGAGTATGGCATCTCGGAGAAGGACGCGCAGACGCTGACGGCCACGCGCACCTTTGCCGATCAGTTCGAGTCTGCTGCGCGCGCGGCTAAGAACCCACGGCGCGTGGCGAACCTTGTGCAGAGCGAACTGACGATGCGTCTGAAAGCCGCGAACCTCGAAGTGGAGCAGTCACCGATCTCCATGAAGGGCGTGGCGCAGGCCGCGGATCTGGCCGAAGAGGGCAAGCTCTCGTCGAAGCAGCTGAAGCAGCTCTTTGACCTCTGCTTCGAGCGCAACGAGGACTTTGGCCCCGTCTACGAGCGCGAGAAGCCGCAGCAGATCACCGACGCCGGCGCACTGGAGAAGATGATCGACGATGTGATTGCCGCCAATCCGGCGCAGGTCGAGCAGTACCGCAAGGGCAAGAAGACGGTGGCCGGGTTCTTTGTTGGCCAGGTGATGAAGGCCTCGAAGGGGCAGGCCAATCCTGCGCTGCTCAATGAGCTGGTGACGAAAAAGCTGGAGGGGTAGCGCTCAGGCCGCCGCGCTCTCCTCGGTGGGCTCGCTCTTTTCCTCTGCGCCAAAGAGCCGGCTCGTCCACATCACCGGCGCCGCGCAGTAGGACACCGTCAGCCGCGGAATGCTCCTCAGATCGGCCGTCAGCGTGCCCGAATCCTCGCCCACCAGCAGCGCGCCGTTGCGGATCAGGTGCCAGTGGAATGAGGCGGAGACCAGGGTAACGATCAGGGCAGCGACGCCGAGTTGGATCGTCTGCCGTCCATCGATCCAGAGGTGCAGAGCCGCATCGGCCCCGAGCGAGACCAGCGGCACCACCACCACACACGCCAGCCAGGCCAGCGCTTCGCGGCGAATCTTCAGGGACTGCTGCTGGAGCGCGGAGAAGAATCCGCAGGTGACGAGGACGAATGCGGCCTCGACCAGCCCGAAGCGGTTGCGGGCATGCGCCTCCAGGCCGCGGAGCGCCCAGACGCAGGCCAGTGCGCGCAGCACAGCGGTGAGCAGCGATACCTTCCAGTTCCAGTGGGTCAGGGGATAGAGCCACTCCGCTCGCCACCCAGCGTGCCTTCGGCCCTGCGCGCTCATGCCTTCCCCCGAACTGCAGTGTTGACTGCTAACACCATGCTGACTCAGACGCGAATGCCACATCAATGCCTCATTAGAATTAGTGCAATTGCGTCGTTAGTACCCAATCCGTAACTGCGGCCGACGCACATTCTGTCCCGGTGTCACCAACTCCCCGCAAATTTGTCGAAACTTTGCCGTACCGGCGGGGTTTCAGCATCCACGAACGGCCGTCCACGAGGACGCCGAAAGACGAAAGATCCACCAGCGGTCTGCCGGGTCGCCAGCGCGTCCGGTCGCCGCCGTTTCCCGGGGAGTGCAGTCCAGTGGCGTGTCGCCGCGCGGGCCCAATCAGCGCCTGCACCCTCGATCCCTGCCTGGACTAGCCTCCTTTCGACACGGCGCCGCCCGGCGCGTTCGGTTCGTCCGCAGCCGCGGAAAAGAGCCACCGATGCAATTGCCTTCCCGCATGCGCCTCTCCGCAATCTGCCTCAGCGCCGCGCCGCTGCTGTTCGGCGCCATGCTGCTCAGCGGCTGCGGCACCATCAGCAGCATCAGCAACGACCTCGGCATCACCTCGCCGAACCCCGCTTCCGTCTTCGTCATCGGCACGGATGCTCCTCTGGCCAGCGTCGTGTCCTTTAATGCGACGATTCAGTCCGTCAACGCGATGACCGCAAATGGGACTTCCGTTCCGCTGATCAGCGGGACGCCCACCATCGACTTCGCCCGGTTCAACGGCCTGCAGACGCTGCTGGACGTGAACGACGTTGCGCCTGGCACCTACAACCAGATCAGCGTCACCTTTGCCAGCGCCACGATCGGCTATCTCAATATCCAGAGCGGGTCCGCGCCGACCATCAAGACCATGAACGCGACGTTCACGAACCCGACGGTCACCGTGACGCTGGCGAACCCGCTGGTGGTCTCGACGAGCGGGCCGGTGGGCATCCGGCTGGATTTCCGTCTCGACAAGTCCATCCAGGTCGACTCGACCGGCCAGATCACCGGACAGGTGACGCCAGCGTTCAACATCACCACGGTTGGGCGGGGTGATGCGGACGCGCACATTGACGAATTCATCGCTGGAGTGGCCAGCGTCGGCACAGCGTCTTCGCAGTCCTTTGTCATTCAGGGGCCGCACGGCCGCCAATTGACGGTGAAGGTGAATGCCAATACCGAGTGGGAGAACAGCGAGACCTTCAACGACCTGACGAACACGAGCATCGTGCAGATCTCCGGGACGCTCGACAAGTCGACTTCGACGATCGATGCTGACGACGTCGCCATCCTGTCGCAGAACGGCTTCTATGCGTCGGGGCAGGTCACCTATGTCACGCCGGCCTCAGGCGCGGCGAATGCGTTCCAGTTCTACGTGCGCGGCACCCTGCCGGCCAGCGGGACAGCGGTTGTTGACGGCACGATTGACCAGGTGAAGCTGAGCGGCAACGAGAAGTTCGGCATCTACTGGATGCACAACCGCTTCACGGAATTCCTGTTCAATGCGTCGAGTCTGCTGCCGGGCCAGCATATCTCGGTCGGCGGGGCGATCACGGGGGCGCAGGACGCTCAGGCGCTCAGCGTGAACCGGGTAATTCTGCGCAACTGGGGCTTCAATGGAACAGTGGTGGCCAACTCGGTGAACCAGAGCAACGGCAGCTTCCAGATGCAG
>DATEPN010000278.1:0-3102 GCA_035273225.1 Acidobacteriaceae bacterium
TCGGCAGCCCGCACCCGCTGCTCGGATCCATTGATGTTTAAGGTCAGTTCCGCCATACCAGTGCTCTCCGCCAGCAGGATACTCCCGGCGGCGCGGGCCAGTCTGCGCCGACGGGAGGGGTTGAATTTTCCTGATTCCTGCAGTGAGAAATCTTCTTGCACGGGCTGCCCCCGGGCTTCATAGTTGTTTCCGTGGACCAACCCCAGCCCGGCGCCGTACTCGGCCACTACAAAATCATCCAGCGCCTCGGAGCAGGCGGGATGGGTGTCGTGTATGAAGCGGAAGACCTGAAGCTGGGGAGGCATGTCGCCCTGAAGCTGCTTTCGGCGACGGAAGAACCGGCTGCTCTGGAACGGTTTTGGCGGGAGGCGCGGGCGGCGTCCGCGCTGAACCATCCGGGCATCTGCACGCTGTACGAGCTCAATGAAAGCGAGCAGCAGCCGTTCCTGGTGATGGAACTGCTGGAAGGCCAGAGCCTCGATCACCTCTACAGCGGACAGGCCGTACCGCTGAATCGGCTGATCGATCTGGGCATCCAGATCGCCGATGCGCTGGATGCGGCGCACCACAAGGGCATCCTGCACCGCGACATCAAACCGGGCAATCTCTTCGTGACGACAACCGGCCAGGTAAAAATCCTGGACTTCGGGCTGGCTCGCTTCGAGGACCCCGCCTCGACTACAACGGACGTGGGCGTCTCTGCCCGACACATGATCACCGCTCCGGGATCGACGTTGGGAACCATCGCTTACATGTCTCCAGAGCAGGCCAGGGGAGAGCAGGTGGACCTGCGCAGCGATATTTTTTCCCTCGGCGTGGTGCTGTATGAGATGGCGACGGGCAGGCATCCGTTCAACGGAACGACGACCGCGGTGGTCTTCGACAAACTGCTGAACTATATTCCCCCCGCACCGGTGTCGCTGAATCATGAGCTGCCCCCGGAGTTCGAAGGCATCATCGCCAAGGCGCTGGAAAAGGACCGGGAGCTGCGCTATCAGTCCGCCGCGGACCTGCGCACGGATCTTCGGCGCATGCAGCGGAGCACGTCCGGCGCGCTGATGGGAAGCACTGCCGGTATTCCGGCGCGACAGACCCAGTACGAGGGGATGACGCACATCTCCCAGGCGGGCGCTGTGGCCGCCGCGACTCCGGTGAGCGGCAGCGCAGCAGGGGAAGAGGCTCATGCCGGTCCGGGAGCTCCGGCATCGCCGGCATCGGCGGTGAAGGCTCTTCGTCAGGACCCAGCGGCACTATCGCAACCAGCAGCCGTACACGCACGGCGACGACGAACTTTCATTGGACCGGCGATCGCGGGCGGGTTGGTGGTGGTACTCGCCATGAGTGCTGCTTTCGCCATCCGCCGAATGCATTCACGGGCCCGGGCACAAACGGCGGCCCCTACAACGAGAACGGCCCCCGTCACAACTGCCGCTCCGGCAGCCCCGGCAAGTGCGGAGGCCGCTGAGCTCCCTGCTGAGCGCAAGCCGGTCAAGCCTCCGGCTGCCCAGCCCGAAGCCGGCCCAAACACTTCGGCAGAGACGCGCGACGCAGCTGGAACGAAAGCCACGGCAACTCGCCCGGAACATCGCGCGTTGCCGGCTGCTCCCAATTCGCAGGCAGCCAGTGCGGCACTGTCCGGTTCCGCGGCTGCTCCGACCAATTCGGCGACGGCGCCGACTGCGGCTACTGGAACGAAGTCGTCGGCATTCACTACGGTGAGCTATCCGGCACACCACGAGCACGGATTTCCTTTTATTGGCGGCCGCTCCTGCGACGGTACGCTGGAGCTGACGCAGAATCTGCTGACGTTTACCTCGAAGACGCACCCCCTTTCTCTGACACGCGAGCAGGTCGTCTCCATCGATGGGAACGGAGTGGTCGATTCCGACGGCCGGCATTTCCATTTCCAGGTTGAAGGCATGACGAACAAGCAGGTTCATGCACTGCTTGCGCAGTGGTTGACTGCGGGAGAACCGACCCACCCGGCAGTGGCTTCCCGATAGGCGGGCGCAGATTGGCGGCATGTTAGATTGCGGCATGCTCAAAAGAGTGCCCTTCTCCGCTGGTTTGATCCTGATCATTGGCTGCCTTGCGCCTGCCGGCCACGCGCAGGATGATGCTGCACTGATGTCGACATTGAAGGCATCGATTGCGCCGTTTCACGGAAAGGTTTCGCTCTACGCGCATGACAGGGCGACCGGCAAGACGGTGAACCTTGATGCGGATCAGCCGGTGCCTACGGCTTCGGTGATCAAGCTGGGAATCCTGTACACAGCGCTCGAGCAGATCCGTGGCGGCCGTGTGCACTTCAGCGATCCGCTGACGCTGCGGCACGAGGATCAGGTGCCCGGGTCGGGCGTGCTGTTGTTCTTCGATACGCCGATGCAGCTCACGCTGAAGGACGCGCTCTCGATGATGATTTCCGAAAGCGACAACACCGCGACCAATCTGGTGATCGATCATCTCGGGTTGAAGACGATTGACGATCAGCTGGTTGCACTGGGCACGAAAAACACCTGGCTCTATAAGAAGGTTTACCGGCCCGCATCGGGACCGATGCCGCAGGACCAGCCGCAGTTCGGACTGGGAAAGACGACGGCGCGGGAGATGGGCGAACTGATGGAGCGATTCGTTACCTGCGATTTGGGGGCGAATCCGATTGGGAGCGCGGCAAGCGCAACGGCCAGCGCGTCGGACCAGGCGCTGTGCGGCACGGCGCTGCATATGCTGAAGGCGCAGTTCTTCCGCAACAGCATTCCACGATATCTGGAGAAGCTCGATACAACGGAGGGCGACTCCGCGATTGCGAACAAGACAGGCGCCCTCGATCACGTCCGCAACGATGTCGGCGCGGTGTACACGAAGCATGGGACGATCATCATCTCCGAGTTCACGCACGATAATGCGGACACAAGCTGGACTCCCGATAACGAAGCCGAAGTGCTGATGGCGAAGCTGGCGAAGCAGATTGTCGATGCCTGGGCGCCGTCGCACTGATCAGCTATGCGTCAGCGCATGAATCAGGTCGCGCCAGTCTGGCCAGGCGCGGACGAGGTCGTCTCGCAAGCCAGACTCATAGTCGTCGTATTCGAAGCCGGGGCT
>DATEPN010000279.1:0-2091 GCA_035273225.1 Acidobacteriaceae bacterium
CCGGGATACGGGCGGCCTGCGGAGCCAGGTGGCGGCGGCACGGATGCAGAGGCCACCTCATTGGAAGGAGGACTGGAGGTCCGGATAATCGGAGCAGTTTGCTGAGCGGTTTGCGAGGAGGGAGAGTCGGCTCGCTGAGGCGCAGATTGGGAGGGGCTGGCCTTGGCGACCTGGCCGGGAACAGGTGTACTGTACGGCGCGGCGACATCCGCCGAGTCCGCCTCGTCGTCGTCGTTCATCGCGATCCGGCGCACGCGTACGGTCTTCTGCGGCTGGGCGGATGCTGCGTCGGCGGCAGGCACTTGGGCCGTCGGCTTCGCCGGGACGGATACAGCAGGTGCAGCAGCCGGCCCGGCACCGGGTTCGGCCGAGTGCTTGCCGGTCAGCGACGTGGGTGCGGGCTGCAACGAAGCCGTGACGATTCCTGCAACCACCAGCAGCGCCGCCGTGGCGACCAGAATTCCAGCGGGGCTCCGTGGCACACGCGGTACGTAGGACGGGCGTGCAGGCGCGGGGTCAGGAAGTGCGGTCAGCTGCGCCGAATCGGCGGAAAGCACTGCGCCGGATTGGGCCTCGTGGAATGGGCCTAAGGTGCCGGATCTAGCCTCTTCCTGGGAGATTGGGCCGGGTTGCGCGGGCGTTGGGTGACTCGAAGACAAGGCTGCGGGAATGGCGAGAGGCGATGGGACCGAAACTACCGGCAGAGGTTCGAGCCGGTTGCCGCGCACGGCCTCGGCGGCAAGCTGCCAGGATGGTGCTTCCGTGTGTGCCGGAACAGGATGCGGCAAATCGGGAGCGGGCGCGGCGGACGGGGCTTCGGCGTGTGGGGAGTCCGGGGTCGCAGCGGGAACCGTCGGCGCGGCATGGGCGACGTTCCTGGGAAATTCCGGAGGGAATTCCTGAAGATCGGGATCCTCAATCGCCTGGTCTTCCGGCATATGGGGATCGAAGGCCGATCGCTCGGGCGGGTTCGGCTCACCTACCACGTCAGGCACATTCCGCTGGGTTGGCGGGTTGGCAAGAGGTCCGGGCTGGGGCGGGTGCTCACCCTGGAATGTATGTTGGTCCATCGACTCTCGTTGGACGAAGCTCAGCGCCGGTGGTTGTTTCGCCGCATTGCCGATACTGGCAGCGTGGGCGGCGGCGCGTTCGGTCGCGGCGGAGATGGCGGCAGCCTGTCCGCGTCCGCTTGCCGGGCGGGGGTGGATCGGGAACGGAACCAGTTCGCCGCGATGTCCGCCGGCAGGATGCCCGCCGCTCGGCGGAACGTTGCGAGATGAAATGTCGTCGTAGGCTGGAGGGGGGTCGTTCCACGACTTGCGCAGTGCGCTGCTCATAAAGGAGAGCAACTTGCGCAGCGGCTGACCGTACTGCTGGGGGGCGTGATTCAGCTCGTCGCCGCCGATTGCGACCGCAAGTATCTCCAACAATTGCGAGTGGGGCATCTCGCCGCCCTCGCGTAGCACGATGGACCGGACCATGGAGCCGAGATCTTCTGCGAACGGCTGCGATGCCTCGATCCGCTCGGCCAGTACGACGATGTCCTGAGGTGAGCCGTGCTGCAGCCCTTCGGAGGCGAAAAACTCCCGCAGCTCCTCAATATAAGGAACATAGCGGACTCCGGTTGAGCCCTGCGCTGTGTTCGACGCACCCATGGTGGAAAGTTGGATGCCAAAACGTTGCCTGGGGAATCTCAGCGCGCAGCCGCAAACGGTGGAAATTTATTCGGGTTCAAATGCCCGAAGTGCGCGGAGAGATCGACCGCAAACGAGCCGTGGCCGGTACAATGAATCTGCAGGCGGCTGGACGATCGCTGCCGCTCGCGGGCTTGCCCGGTCTTCGGGCCGGAAGCGCTTCGAGCGGGGGAGGAAAGTCCGGACTCCGCAGGGCAGTGTGCCGGATAACGTCCGGGATTTGCGCTTCAAGGTGCAAAGACGGCCAGTGCAACAGAAAACAAACCGCCTTCGACCGCGCAAGCAGCCGGAGGTAAGGGTGAAAAGGTGCGGTAAGAGCGCACCGGACGTTCAGTAATGAACGCCGCATGGTAAACCCCACACGGAGCAAGACCAAATAGGCAGGAATGGCAGGCGC
>DATEPN010000280.1:0-3938 GCA_035273225.1 Acidobacteriaceae bacterium
CAGGTATCCAAATGGCTGACCGAGCAGATCGATGACCTCCGAAACGCCGTTCAGTCTTCGCAGGACCGCGTCGTCGACTTGCAGAGAAGGCTTGGTATCAATGCCTTCGATCCGCAGCACACGCTCGCTGTTGGCGAACTGTCGAATCTGCAGAAGAACATTGCGGATACTACGGAAGCGCGCGTTGCGGCAGAAGCGCGTTACCGCATTCTGAGCTCCCTGCCTCCTGACCAGATCCAGGATGCCCCTCCAGCGGGTATTCCGTCGCAGGATGGCGTTCAGTCGCTGCTTTCCGGCCTGCGGACGCAACGCGCAACCGCTGCTGCTGAGCTGGCGCACCTGCAGCCTGTCTATGGGCCCAACTATCCGCAGGTGAAACAGCTCAGGTCCCCGATTGCTTCCCTCGACAAGCAGATCAGGGATCAGGAAGCTCGGGTCGTCAAGGAAGCTCAGGCTTCGTATGACGTAGCGCGTAACGCCGAGGATCAGGCGAAGCTGCTGCTCGCCGGCAAAGAGCAACAGCTGTACGGGCAGCGGGATGACGTGGTCCGCTACATGCTGCTGAACGAAGAATACGAGTCGAACCGCACCATGTATCAGAGCATTCTGACTCGTCTTCGCGAGGCTGCTGTCGACTCAGGCCTGGATGCCGCGGATATCAGCATCGTCGACTTGGCATCCCTGCCGGTCAGCCCTTCGAGCCGCCCACCCAAACAGCTTGCCTTTCTGGGGCTGGTTTTTGGAGCCTTCGCGAGCCTCGGTCTCGCCTTCCTGCTGGACAAGATGGATACCCGTCTGCGCGACGCCCACGAGATCCAGTCGATCCTGCAACTCCCGCCGCTCGCCGTCATCCCTCAGGGCCACTGGAAGCTGCGCGAGGCTGACGCCGAGGCGCCCCTTGGACCGGAGCTGCTGCGTGATCCGCGCTCGCCGTTCTCCGAGTCCTTCCGCGCGCTCCGCACCTCGATGCGCCTCTCCAGCACTTCGCGTCAGTCGAAGCTGATCACGATTACCAGTTGCCAGCCCGCGGAAGGAAAGTCCACGGTCGCCGTCAACATGGCTGCGGTTCTGGCGCAGGGCGGCAAGCGCGTCGCCCTGGTCGACACCGACATGCGCCGCCCCTCCGTTTACAAACGCCTGAACATCGAAGGCGGCAAGGGGCTGTCTGAAGTTCTGACCGGCTACTACCCGCTCGATCAGGTAACGCACACGCACGGAAGCCTGCCCACCCTCGACGTGATCCCGTCGGGAACGGTGCCGCCGCTTCCTGCGGACCTGCTCGCGTCCGATCAGATGGCCGAACTCGTTCAGCAGCTGCGCGAGCGCTACGACTACGTCATTTTCGATACGCCGCCGATCCTCTCGGTGACGGATCCTGCCATTATCGCGGCGCAGTCCGATGGCATGGTGCTGGTCATCCGCCAAGGGGTATGCACGCGGGGCATGCTGACGCGCGCGTCGGAGATGCTCCGCGACCTGGATGTCAAGGTCTACGGATTCGTATTCAACGGAGTGGATGCCTCGCTGCCCGAGTATTACGGTTATCTCGGCTATTACACCTACGAGTACGGCAAGTGATGCGCAGCGACCGGTCTGTATTGGGGAGGGCTCAGATGGAATGCTCATGGAAAGTTGGCCTGCGGGGCCTAACCGCGGTTGCTGTATTGCTGATCGGCGGCACAGCTGTCGCCCGGGCTCAGTTTGCCGGCCCTGCCATGTCCGTTGCCTCGGCCAGCGCCGGCGCCCCGGCGGGCGCGATGCACCTGGACTACCAGGATGTGAAGATCATGCCGGGCGACGTCATCTCCATCATGACTTACGGAGCGCCTGAGCTGAGCAGCAACGGAGCCACATCGACCGGAGCAGGCGGTTCACCCAGTGGCGGCGCGCTGCCGGGCATGAAAGTCGGCACCCGGGGGGAAATCGTTCTCCCCTACCTGGGCACCGTCAAGATCGCCGGTCTCACCCCGCCGGAAGCTTCGCAGCATGTCGCAACGCTACTGAAGGATGGCGGATTTCTCGTCGACCCGCAGGTTACGGTGCAGCTGGTGGAATCTCCCACGCGCGTGATTTCCGTGATAGGCGAGGTGGTGAAGCCCGAACCGGTTCCTGCCTATGGCCAGTTGCGTCTGCTCGACGTGATCGCCACCTGCGGCGGATTTACTCCGCTGGCCAGCCATACGCTCACGGTGCGCCGGCCGGGAGAGGCGCAGCCGATCACCGTATTGCTCGGCAGCGATCCCAAAAATACCGACGCGGCCAATATCCCGCTGATGGCTGGAGACACTGTTGTTGTGCCGAAGGTCGGCAGCGTCTTCGTGGTGGGCCAGGTAAAGACCCCTGCAGCTATCCCGCTTTCCAGCAACATGCCCGTCACGGTGCTGCGCGCCATTTCCATGAGCGGCGGACTGTTGCCTGGCGCCGCGCTGTCCAAAGTCACTATCATCCGTAAGACCTCCGACAATCAGCATGTGGAGATCACGCTGGACGTGAAGAAGGTGATGAAGGGCAAAGAGAAGGACGTTGCGCTCATGTCCGATGACGTGCTCCTCGTACCCCAGAACGGCTTCAAAGCCGGCATGGCGGCGACCGGAGGCGGAATTGTCGGCGGCGTGACGAACGGTTTGATTTACCGGATCCCGTAAGCTGCCGGTTCGAACCGGACAGGCCAGAGCCCATGTTTTCCAGACTCTCTCCGATCACGATTTTTTGCGCAACGGCTATTGTTGCGGTGGGTGAACTTGCGGTCGGCACGCGGCCCGAATTCGTCCTGGCCGTGGTCGTGATCATGGTGTGCGCCGGCCTGACGTTCAACATGCTCGATGGCTTTACCTCGCTGGCCGGCATTCTGTTTTCAGAGTTCGCGCTGCGCACCATCGTGATTTCGCAATTCGTGAAGGTGGCGCTGTTCGAGAGGTCCGATCAGAATCTTGAAGTTCCCTCTCTTACGATCGGGCTTTACGCAACGTTCTATTTTTGCGTGATGCTCTCGGTTTTCGTGCTGCGGAGATTTCGGTTTCCAGTGCCGAAGCCGTTCGAGCCGGTCAGTGATGCTCATGCTCAAAAACTGTACGTCATTAGCTTCGCCCTGGGGGCGGCAGCGACGGTCGTTGCAGCTGTACTGACGCTAAGTCCGACACAAAGTTCCACGGGCATACGGACTGTTTCGATGCAGCTCTCAACGCTTCTGCTATTTGCAGTGGTTGTCGCCGTGGACCGCAGAATCACCAACAGCGCCGGCAGACGCAGCATCGGCTGGGACGCTGTGATCCCCATTTTGCTGCTGCAGGCGGTATCGTTTCTTGCCACGGCGCGCGAATCCTTCCTTGCGCCGATATTGGTCTACTATGTCTATGCTTATGCGCGTGGATATCGGTTCGGGAAGGTGCACTTTGCCTTCGCCGCCGTCTTTGCGACGGTGTTCCTGGCTGTTATCTCGCCACTGTATCTCTTCAACAAGGGCGCCATTGGCCAGCTCTACTTTCAGGACAGAGTCGAGGTCTCGCTCAGTCTTCTGAAAGACAGGCGTGCACTCAAGGGCATTGGCACCCGCGAGACTTTCGACAGTGAAGCAGAGCACCGTTTTAAGTACTATTCCGCGATCGACAACGATGTGATCAACAGGTTTGCTCTTCTCAGGCCGGACAGCGATCTGATCAGTGCCTGTGCGGGCGAATATCGCTATGGCTGGACGACGGTGAAGATCGATGTCCTTTATGCCTTGCTGCACTTCCTGTATCCGAACAAACCGGCCGACGCTCCCGGCATCGTCACAGGCCACGTGTCGGGTCTCAACAACGACTGGCAGGGAAACGCCTCCACTGCGTTCAGCGGGATTGCCGATGCCTATGCTGGTTTCGGTGTCCTGGGCGTTGTCCTGTTTGGCCTGTTCGGCCTTCCTTTGTTCCTTCTCGTCTGCCGTCGCGCGTTCGACCTCG
>DATEPN010000281.1:0-4773 GCA_035273225.1 Acidobacteriaceae bacterium
CGGCGAGGCTACAAGGTTGGCGGACGTGGCGGCCTGCGTGGTGAGCGGCGAGAGCGAGGCGCGGTGGCCATCCGCAAAATCGATTCGGGGAGAATTTTTATCCTGCCAGCCGAGGACTGTATGTATCGGGCGTCACAGGAAATTCGACAGTGCGTGTGACGCGGGTCACAGGGAACAAAGACGTGTGCAATGAGTGCGATGCGCCTCGGCGAACACGCACCAGAGACTCAGAGGCACGGCGCAGCGATGAGTGAGGCCGAGATCAGAAATCGGAAATCAGCGATGCAGGTTTTGTTCATCGACGAGTTGGGCAATGCGCTTTTCGATGAGATCGCGGATCGTGCGCACGGTGGCGATGGCCTGGTCGGCAGGGTCGGGCAGCCGCCAGTCGTCGCGCCTGACACCGGAGACGGTGGGACACTGCTCCCCGCAGCCCATGGTGATGAGCGTGTCAGCCTGGGCAGCGAGTTCGTCGGTGAGTTTTTGAGGGCGGGCGTGGGAGAGATCGATGCCAATCTCGCGCATGGCTTCAACGACGACGGGGTGCACGCGCTCGGCAGGTTGTGTCCCGGCGGCGATGGCGCGAACGCGCGCGGGGTCGGCGTCGCGATTGAAGAGCGCGGCCGCCATTTGCGAGCGACCGGCCGAGTGGACGCAGGCGAAGACGAAAAGGCGCATAAGGGCAGGGTCCAGATATAGAGTCCAGGGTTGAGGGGCGTCGGCTCCGGTGCAAGGATCGCGATTCACCGCAAAGAGCAAAGCACATTAAGAGCAGCAGCGCGGGCCGCAGCAGGTCCTTGCGGCGGGCTTACGGGCTGAGATCTTTACGCTGGCGGCGGCGCTGTTGAGGTCGTATTCGGTGAGGAGTGATTTCAGATCCTCATGGACGGCGGTTGGGCTGGGAGAGGAGCCGCCGCAGCACGAGTAGCCGCCGCTTTGCGGCGACTGCATCGCGGGCGTGCAGCATCCCGACTGGTTCTCCACTTTTTCCCAGGCGTGGAGGTCGGAGCCGCTGTCGGCGATCTCGATGGAGACGAAACCGGCGCGGGCGAGTTCAGAGCGATAGGTCTCGATGGGGATCGCACCGGCGATGCAACCGACATAGGCGGCGAGGCTGGACGCGACCGCGGCCGGCAGTTCGCGCTTGAGGGCGATGTCGCTGACGGCGAGGCGTCCGCCGGGCCTGAGCACGCGCAGGATTTCGCGGAAGACGGCGGGCTTGTCGGGCGCGAGGTTGAGGACGCAGTTGCTGATGACGCAGTCGGCCGAAGCGTCGGGGAGCGGCAGGCGGTCGATTGTGGCAAGGTAAAACTCGGTGTTGTCGTAATGGCCGGCGGTCGCGTTGGAGCGGGCGCGATCGATCATCTCCGGGGTCATGTCGATGCCGATGGCCCGGCCGGCGGGGCCGACTTTCCGCGCGGCGAGGAAGACGTCGAGTCCGCCGCCGCAGCCGAGGTCGACGACCACTTCGCCGGGGCGGAGCGCAGCGAGAGCGGTCGGATTGCCGCAGGAGAGGCCGAGGTTCGCGGGGGCAGGAATGGAGGCGAGTTCCTCGGAAGTATAGCCGAAGGCCTCGGCGACGGAGCGCACGCCGTCCTGTTCACTGGAGAGGGTACTGCGGGCGGCGGCAGCGTATTTGCTCTGCACTGCGGCGAGGATTTCGTCGCTCATGGTTTCCTCCGAATATATTCTCCTAAGCAGATGTATGCTTGACGAACATATTTGTCAATGCGAATCTGTTCTGGTGCAGAAGCAGAGACATTTCGACATGGCGCGGTTCTTCCAGGCTCTGGCCGACCGGACGCGGCTCCGGTTGCTGAATCTGATGCGCGGCGAGATTTGCGTCTGCTATCTGGTGGAAGTTTTGGGAGAACCGCAGCCGAAGATCTCGCGGCACCTGGCGTACTTGCGGGGAGCGGGACTGGTCGCAGCGCGGCGAGAGGGGAAGTGGATGCACTATCGGCTGGCAGCGCCCCAGGATGCCGGCGCGGCGGCAATTTTGCGGCAGACGCTCCGAACGCTGGAGCAGGACAAGGCAATGCAGGCGGACCGGGCCCGGCTGGAGCGGGTCTGCTGCGCGCCTCAGCTGGTCGAGTTGCAGGGAGCGCCGGTGCCTGGGAAGCGAATTGTCAGTTCTTAGTTCCTGGTTCTTGGTTCTGGTTGTTCGTTATGAGCGCTCCTGACCGCGCGCCTTTGCGGTGCGTGTCTTTGCTGCTTTTTTTGAGGCGGTGCGGGTGGCTCTTTTCGCTGCGGACTTGCGGCTGGCGGCGCTGCGCTTCTTCGCGGCTCGTGTGGCCTGTCGGGAGAGCGCGGCGTGGGAGACGGTCGAGCGTGGCTCGCGCTTGAGGGCTGCTTCCCGGGCGCGGGAGCGACGGGCAGAAGTTTTCACAGAGGATTTCTTCGCGGCGGTTCTGCGACTGCTCGTTTTTGCGCTGCTGCTCGCGCGCTTGCTGCTGCCCGCGCTGCTGCGGTGCGACTGCACAGGATGGGACTGGCCGCGTTCGTAGTCGCGCTCGGCTTTTTTGCGCGTGCTGGGGCTGGTGCGGCCGGGTTTGGGCGGCGGCAGCGGGACGCCGGCGCGCCGGGCTTTGCTCAGTCCGATGGCGATGGCTTGTTGCGGCGAGCGGACCCCGTGCTTGCCGTGGCGGACATGCTCGATTTCTTCCTTGACGAATTCGCCCGCTGCAGTCGAAGGCGCTTTGCCCTCGCGCAGATCTTCTTTGGCCCGCTCCATCGTTGCTTTTTCCGGCATCGTGTTCTCCCTTCGGTGTTGGGATGTGCGAAGGTGCGTGCGCGTTCGCTGCGGCGCCGTTTGTGTGTGCTGTAGTCTGTTGGCCATGACGCGAGTCTCGTTTGTTGAGAGGAGGTTGGGATGGCACGCATAGCGATCGTCGGTGTGGGAGCCATCGGCGGAGCGATCGCCGGCCTGCTGGAGAGCGCCGGAGCTCACGAGATCACGTTGTGTACGCGGCGATCCCTCGAGCAGTTGACGGTCACGATGCCTTCCGGAATGGTGCGCGTCCAGGCACGGAACGCAACCATTCCCGAAAAAGCGGAGCCGGTGGAATGGGTGATCGTTGCGACCAAGGCGTATGACAGCGAGGCTGCGGCCGGGTGGTTCTCCTCCTTGTGCTCCGAGGGCGCAGCCGTGGCCGTGGTGCAAAACGGAGTCGAGCATCGCGAGCGCTTTGCGCCCTACGTGGAAGAAGCGCGGTTGCTGCCGGTTGTCATCGATTGTCCGGTGGAGCGTTCGGACGACGGCGAGGTGCGCGTGCGCGGAGCGGCTCTGATGCGCGTGGAAGACACGTCGCTGGGCCGCGGATTCGCCGCATTATTTGCCGGCAGCTCGGTGAAGATGGATTTGGTCCCCGACTTTATCACGGCCGCATGGTGGAAGCTGTGCCTGAATTCTGTGGGCGCTCTGAACGCGCTCACGCTGCAGCCGGCGGGTCTGCTGCGCGACGAAGACATGGGACGGCTGGCCATGGACATGGTGGCGGAATGCGTCGCGGTGGGTCGCGCGGAGGGCGCGGAGCTGAGCGATGCGCTCGGGGAGCAGGTGCTGGCGCACTACCGCGCGCAACCGCCCGACGCGGTGAATTCGCTGCTGGCCGATCGCCTCGGCGGCCGGCGCATGGAAATCGACGCACGGAACGGCGCAATCGTGCGCAAGGGAGAGAAGCACGGCATCCCCACGCCGCTCAATCGCATGGCAGTCACGCTGCTGAACGCGCAGCAGCGACAATAAATTTCCCGTGGTGAGGGCGGGGTAGCGCATGTTGGTTAAGGAGATAAGTCGTTCAGAGTGCGTAGCCTGAGGAGCCCTTCGCGCACACCGCAGCTGCCTGTTACCAAAGGGCCGTTATCTTGGTCGGGCTGGACACATCGCGATCGTCGCCCTATTGTGAGTCACCTGTCTGGAATGGCAGAGCACTGGACGAGGGGGGAGACGACATGGGATTCCTTCTTGAAATCATCTTCTGCATCGGGGCGGCGTACGGCATCGCGTGGTTGTTCGCGAACTATGGTGGATCGGTGGCTCATCCACTCCGCGGTCTGGACTGGGCGAAGGTCGAAAAGGAGAATGCGGGGGCGGTGGCGCTGGTCCGGGCTGGAGAGGAGAAGCCTGTGCAGGCGGCGGAGAGGCCAGGTTCGGTTCGCCCGACTAGGAATCGACGGTGGCTGTCGTAGCAGACGACCGTCTCATGCTCTGAGACGCCTGGCTTAGCTCATTCGACGAGCGCCTGCGTCATGATCCTCAGTTTCATTCGCTCTATCTCCTGGCCAACACTCCCATCCTCGAAGAGCGCTCGACGGCGCCAGGAAGGGACTTCAACATCATCCATAGTCAATTGGTGGCGGACATCTCCAACTGAAATCAGAACGAGCAGAAACCACGAACTCTGCGGTCTGCGGTATGCTGCTGTGGTTGCAATGAAAGCGTTTTCAGGAGGCGTGCATGTTTCGTCCGTCGCGTCGTGAATTGCTGCAGGCTGGGCTGGCTGCTTCGGCGGCGTCGCTGGTTCCGCGGAGTGCGCTGGCGCGCGTGGATGCGCTGCTCGCGGCGTTCGACGAGCAGAAGACGGTTGAGGTTCCGGGGCCGCGGGAGCAGTTGCTGATGGACTTCGACTGGAAGTTCACGCTGGGGAATGAGTGCGATCCGGCGAAGGACCTCGGGTTCTTTGCGTTCCAGAGCGACTACCTCAGCTCGAAGACGGGGTCGTTTGGATTTGCGACGGCGAAGTTCGACGACTCGAAGTGGCGGAAGCTGCA
>DATEPN010000282.1:0-6210 GCA_035273225.1 Acidobacteriaceae bacterium
CCATGGTTCCTGGCACGTCGCGCGTGTATACCGTCGACACTTCGGTCGAGAGCGCGCTGAGCAAGTCGCTGAACGACCTGCGGGATCGGCATCTGCTGCCGGTGCAGGCTTCTGCCGTGAACAGCGTGGAGTTGACCGCCAAGGGCCAGAAGATCTCGATCGCACGGAAGCCGGGCGGATGGCAGATCCAGACGCCTGAGGCCTTCCGGACGGACAAGTACGCCGTCGACGATCTGGTGCAGCAGCTGACGTCGGCGACGTTCGACGCGGCGAACAATCCGCCGGACGCGGCTGCGGCGTTCTCGCACGGCACACCGCTCGCTTCCGTGAAGGTGACGACGGCTTCCGGGAGTGACACTCTCGAGGTCCGGAAATCGAAGAACGACGATTTTGCGAAATCGAGCGCGACGCAGGGTGTCTGGAAGGTGGAGTCGTCGCTGGCGGATTCGCTGGGGCGCGGTGTCGATGCTTACCGGAACAAGCAGCTGTTTGATTTTGGCTTCACCGATCCCAACCGGATTGTTTATCACGCGGGAGCGACGAACGTTGCGCTCGAGCGGAAGGACAACGACTGGTACTCCGACGGAAAGAAGATGGACGGTGCGACGGTGCAGTCGCTGGTCGATGCGCTGCGCGGGCTGTCGGCTTCGAAGTTTCTCGATTCCGGATACACGAAGCCGGAGATCGATGTGACCGTGGTGTCGAACGATGGCAAGGAGACGGCCACTGCGCATTTACAGAAATCGGCGGGTGGCGCCATCGCGAAACGCGACGACAGCCCGGGTCTCTACTTCTTCGACTCGGCGGCGATGGACAACCTCGAGAAAGCGATTGCCGGGCTGAAGCCGGCTGCGCCTGCCACAAAGAAGAAGTAGGCCATTACACTAAGCGGAATGGCTGACTCCAATCTGAATCCGCGCGCCGCGCTGCTCGACCTGCTGGCGCGCACTTCGTTTCGTCTCGGCAACTTCACGCTCTCGTCCGGCGCAAAGAGCGACTACTACATCGATTGCCGCACCACCACATTGCACGCGGAGGGTGGCAGGCTGACCGGGCTGGCGATCCTCGACATGCTGCGGGAGCATCATCTGGAGCCGGCGGCCGTTGGTGGGCTGACCATGGGCGCTGATCCGGTGGTTTCTGCTGTATCGATCGCCAGCGCGTGGCGCGCACAGCAAACAGCAGGCTCGCCGCTGATTCATGGATTTCTCGTCCGGAAGGCGGAGAAGGCGCATGGGACGGGAAGGCGCATTGAGGGCTATCTGGAGAAGGATGCGCCGGTGCTGATTGTGGATGACGTGTGCACGACGGGCGCTTCCACCATCACGGCGATTGAGGCCGCACGCGAAGCAGGGATGCGCGTGATTGCGGCGATCTGCCTGGTGGAGCGCGAAGAGGCCGGCGGCCGTCCGGCGCTTGAAGCTGCCTGCCAGGGCGCGCCGTTCATCCGGCTGTATACGGCGAACGACGTACGAGCCGCGCACATCCGGCAGAGACAATAGTCCGCAAGCAAAAAGGCGCGTGCACCGTGCACGCGCCCCCGAGGAGAACGGAATCCGCCAGTTTTGGACTGATCTCGTTCGCTTGCCTTGCTGCGCGGACGGCCAGTTATGCTCGTCCGCGCTTAACCTTAGTTACCCGACTGCGCCGGGGTCTGATTCACCTGCGCACCGGAATTGCTCAGCAGCTGAACCTGAACGCGACGATTCTTGCGGCGGCCTTCAGCAGTGTTTTCGGGCGCAACCTGCACGTCCTTGCCGAGGCCGACGAGGTAGAACTTGCGGGCCGGCACGTTGTACTTCGAGGCCAGGTACTGCACGACGGCCATCGCGCGCCGGTCGCTGAGCTTGTAGTTGTATTCCTTCGATCCAACGATGTCGGCACCGCCGGTCACTTCGAGGATGTAGCTCTTCGCTGATGCGAGCTGCTGGCCAAATTCGTCCAGCTTCTGCTTCTCGGCCTTGGTCAGTTCGGAGCGGTTAAAGCCGAAGTTCACGGTGACGTCGCCGACCTGCTGGTAGTTGTCGAGGTTGGAGATGACGCTGGACAGCGAATCGGCCCGGTTCACCGCGTCCTGAGCGGCGCCCTGCGCGGTTGTTGCCGACTGGCCGGCATTCTGTGCGTTCTGCTGGGCCTGATTCGCCGAGTTTTGCGCCTGCTGGATACCCGACTGCGCGCGCTGATCCACGTCCTGAATATTGCGGTGATCGGAGGCCGTTGCGGTGTCCAACTCATTCGTTCCCTGAATGATGGGCGTCGCCTGACTCTGTACATACTTCTTGCTCGTGCAACCCGTGCTGGTGAGGATCAGGGCCAGGGCTGCGGCGGTAGCAGCGGCGGCATATCCTGAAATGCGCGTCATGGTGAGCTCCGTTTCTTCCTGCTTCTTTCGGGATATGCGCACCGCTGTCGGCGGCGGGCCTCCCTCAACGCTGGTGGTTGTTGCATCCACAAGGCCATTTGATTCGGCCAGGGTAAGTAGATGTTGTACAAGGTTTTACTGAGATAATTCACATTCTGCGGAGCAAAAACCGGGTAGTTTTTACGCAGAAGTTTGCGGCACAACTCAAAAAAACGTCTTGCTCGGGAGCGTCTGAAGTTACAGTTCCTTTCTGATACGGACGGGCGCGGTTACGGGCTTTGGACCTTTTCGGGCAGAGCCGCAGCGATGGGTCTGCTCCCATTCGCGGAGGGTTCCGTCAGCGACAGAGACTACCCGGGACTCGCCGCAGGTCGTGCACACCGAGAGAATTTTGATGGACGCGCCGTCGCGGACAGCCGTGCAAGTGAATCCGGAGGACATCGCCCCATCTCCTCCACTGCAAAATCCGGGGGCGAAACAAGTCATTATGCCACCGTAGCGCTGCGGTGTGTGCGGATCGCCGAAAATGCGGCGGAATTCAGAGTTTCAGCAGGAAGACCAGCCTACGTTCCTCCATCCGATCAGAGCGAGGAGCAGCATGCAGGCCAGGACGGCTTCCACCAGGGCGACGCAGGCGGGCCATTTGCCGAGAGTCCATAGATAACTCGGCACGACGCCGGCGAGGGTGCCTCCGACGTAGTAGCAGGACAGGTAGAGTCCGGCGGCGGAGACGCGGCCGCCGGCGGGAGCCGCCATTCGCAAAAAGCTGGTCGCGGTGGATTGTGCGATGAAGACGCCGGAGCAGAGCAGGCCCAGCCCAGGGAAGATAACCACCCACAAGGAGTGGCTGAGGGTCAGGGCTTCTCCGGCGGCGCAGATGGCGATCGCGACGGCCATTCCACTGCGCATGCCGATGCGGGTGACCAGGAATCCGCCGAAGGGCGTGACGACCAGCCCCACCAGGTAGATGGCGAACAGATAACTGAGCGCCAAGGTGGAGAGCCGAAAGGGCGGCTCCGCCAGGTAGAAGGTGCTGTAGGTGAAGGTGGCTACGAGGGTAAAGAGGGTTCCGAAGCCGACGGCGAAGGTGGCCAGGAGGCGGGGATTCCTGAAGTGGCGCAGCGCGACCCAGAGTGCACTGAGGCCGGTGGCGTGATCGGGCGGTGGCGGCGGGCGATGGCGGCCATGCGGCAGCCAGCGCGCGATCAGGGCGGCGCCGACGAGGGTGAGGGTACCAAGCAGGACGAAGCTCCAGCGCCAGTTCAGCTTCTCGGCCACCAGGCCGGTGAGAAGACGTCCGAGGAAGCCGCCGAGCGCGGTACCGCTGACGTAAACGCTCATGACGAGCGCGATGGAGTGGCGTTCCCATTCCTCGCCGATGTAGGTGATGACGGTGGCGAAGATGCCGGGCAGCGCGAGTCCCTGAAGGAAGCGCCAGAAGATGAGCGCGTGCAGGCCGGGCGAGGTGGCGGCGAGCAGGGTTGGCAGGGCCACTGCAACGGCGGACCAGACGATGACGCGCTTGCGGCTGAGGCGCTCGGTGAGGCCGCCGAAGATGGGAGCGGCCAGCGCCACACCCAAGGTGGATGCGCTGACGGTCAGACCCACGGCTGCTTTCGAGGCATGAAAAATGCTCTCGAGCATGGGCAGGAGAGGCTGCGTGACGTAGAGCGTGAGGAAGGCGAAGATCGCGCAAAGCACCACGGCAGCAACGGCACGGACCGGGCGCAGTCCCTCGTGAAGGATTCCAGGATTCGCGGTGGACTCCCCGATGGAGAGATCGGCAGCAGCACTCGGCGCGTCTGGCGGAAAGGCGTCCACGGATCAGACTAACTGTTCCGCGATTCACAGCGAGGGTGCGCAGCTTTCCTGCGGGTCCAGGTATAAATGTAGGCAGGGATGGCCCAGCCCACAGCTGCATTTCTCTCCCGAGATTTTGTTCTTTATCAGCTCGCGCGCGTGACGGTGATTATCGGCGCGGAGGCCCAGGCGCTTGGCGTGGCGTGGCAGGTCTATGAAATCACGCACCGGGCGATCGACCTGGGCTACACCGGACTGGTGCTGTTCCTGCCGGGGCTACTGTTCATTCTGCCGGCGGGGCACGTAGCCGACCGATTCGATCGGCGGCAGGTGATCCTGGTCTGCTATTCGCTGCAGGCGGTGTGCAGCCTGATGCTGTTTCGCCTCGCGTGGACCGGGATTCACCACGTCTGGCCGATCTTTGCGATTCTGTTTCTCGTCGGGACGGGGCGCGCGTTTTCCGGTCCGGCCAGTTCAGCGTTGATCCCGCACCTGGTGCCGACGGAACACTTCGTGAATGCGGTGACCTGGGGCGCGACGATGTTCCAGATCGCCAACTTTGTTGGACCCGCGCTGGGCGGCGTGCTGTTCACGCTGCCGCTCCACGAGCGCCTGCACGGGGCGAGTCTCGTCTACCTGTTCACGTTTTTTACGGTGCTGGTCTTCCTGGTTTTGGTCGGCTCGCTGCGCGTGCGGCCGGGGCGGATGGAACACCGCGCGATCTCGAAAGACGTGCTGCTCGCCGGCTTTCGGTACGTGGCGAAGACGCAGGTGCTGCTGGGATCTATCTCTCTGGATTTGTTTGCCGTGCTGCTGGGGGGCGCGGTGGCGCTGATGCCGATCTTTGCGCAGGATATTCTGCACGCTGGTCCGCGCGGGCTGGGCATGTTGCGTGCTGCTCCTGCACTGGGTGCGGTGACGGTCTCGCTTTGGCTGATGATTCGTCCCATCGGGCACCGGGCCGGTGCGAAGATGCTGATCTGCGTGGCGATCTTTGGGGCAGCGACCATTGTGTTCGGGGTGTCGCGCAACCTGCCGCTGTCGCTGGCGGCGCTCTACGGGGTGGGGGCGTCGGATATGGTTTCGGTTGTGATCCGCGGCTCGATTCTCCAGCTGGCGACGCCGGCGGCCATGCGCGGGCGCGTGTCGGCGGTGAATTCCCTGTTTGTGGGCGCCTCGAATGAGTTCGGCGAATTCGAAAGCGGGGTGACGGCGCAATGGTGGGGAGCTGTGCGGGCGGTGGTGATTGGCGGGATCGGATCTCTGGTCGTGACCGGGCTGTGGGCGGTGTTCTTCCCCAACCTGCGCAGGGCCGATCAACTAAGCGCCGAGTCCCTGATGGCCGACATGGAAGAAGCTGGCCGGGGAACCGGAAAGCTATAATTTCGTCAGTGCGCATTTGTATCCCCACGTTGCTTAATTTCCCCTTCGTGACGACTGCTCCCGCTGCCGCCTGTGCGTCCGCCGTTGAGCGTCATGCCTGAGGTCCTTGTTACGGGTGGATCGGGTTTTTTCGGCGGCATTCTGAAGCGAAAGCTGCTGGACGAAGGGTATTCGGTCACCAATATCGATCTGGTTGCGGATACGGATCAGCATCCGGCGCTGACCCATGTTCGCGGGGATATTCGCGACTCCGCGCTGGTGGAATCGGTGTTTGCAACGCGGCGCTTTGACGCTGTCTTCCATACGGCCGCGATGCTGGCCCACGGAGGCGTGGACGAGCGGGTGCTCTGGACCTCCAACGTGGACGGTACGCGCGTGCTGGCTGAGGCTGCACGCAGACATGGGGTCCGCCCGTTCATCTTCATCTCGACGAATTGCCTGTGGGGAAAGAACCTGGGTCATGCGGTGCGGGAGGAAGAGCCTCCGGCGCCGGTGGAACTCTATGGGCAGTCGAAACTCGCTGCCGAGCAGTTGCTGGCCGAGTACAGCGGCGATCTCGATGTTGTAACGCTGCGCTGCCCGACCATCATCAGCAGCGGGCGTCTCGGTCTGCTGGCGATCCTGTTTGAGTTTATCGATGAGGGTCGGACCGTGTGGGTGGTGGG
>DATEPN010000283.1:0-19253 GCA_035273225.1 Acidobacteriaceae bacterium
TTCTTGTCGCCACGCGCGAGATCCGCCGTGCGATAGCCCTGGTCGAGCACCTTGCGCACCGCCGCTTCGATCGCGTCGGCGTCCTGGTCCAGCCCCGCCGAGTAGCGCAGCAGCATGGCCGCCGTGAGAATCGCACCCAGCGGGTTGGCAATTCCCTTCCCGGCGATGTCCGGCGCCGATCCGTGCACCGGCTCGTAAAGATTCACCTTGCCGCCGGTGGTCGCCGAGGGCAGCATGCCGAGCGAGCCGGTAATGACAGCGGCTTCGTCGCTCAGAATGTCGCCAAAGAGGTTCTCCGTGAGCACCACGTCGAAGTTGCGCGGCGTGTTCATCAGGTGCATCGCCATCGCGTCGACGTACTGGTGCTCGAGCGTGACGTCGGGATACTGCTTGCCGATCTCGGTAACGGTGGCGCGCCACAGCTGCGAGACTTCCAGCACATTGGCCTTATCGACCGACGTGACCTTGCTGCGCCGCTTCGTCGCCAGCTCAAACGCAACACGCGCCACGCGGGCGACTTCGTCGCGGGTGTAGCGCATGGTGTTCAGCGCCAGGTTCTGTTCCTTGTCCCACCGGCGCGGCTCGCCGAAATAGAGGCCGCCGAGCAGTTCGCGCACGAACAGAATGTCCGCGCCTTCGACCACTTCAGGCCGCAGTGGCGAGTTCGAGCTGAGCCCCGGCCAGGCAAACGAAGGCCGCAGATTGGCAAATCCTCCCAGAGCATTGCGCAGCTGCAGCAGTCCGGCTTCTGGTCGCTGGCTGGGTGGGAGTGCGTTGAATTCATTGCCGCCGACCGCGCCCAGCAGGACCGCATCGCTTTCGAGCGCCGCGTTCAGGGTCGTGGCGGGCAGCGGAGTTCCCTGTGCCTTAATCGCGACGCCGCCGATCAGCTCCTGGCGGAACTGAAAGTCGAATCCGTTCAGCTCCGCGACGGACTTGAGGATGCGCACGGCTTCGCCGGTGACTTCCGGGCCGATGCCGTCGCCGGCAACGATGAGAATCTTCAGCTTCTTCGACATGGAATTCCCTTATGGCTCTCGGTTCAGGTTCAGACTTGCCGGCCTGCTGGTTTGGGCTTAGCTGGCCGCTTTGGCGCTGGCCGTTGCCTCGCTGGAAATCAAATCCTCGTGGCGCTGGTGGTGCGCAACAAGGTTGATCAGGTCCTGGTCGTAGATGGCCTTCTTGCGGTCGGCCAGTTCGGTGAAGGCGCGATACGCAATCTCAAGGTCGTCGGCGGAGAGGCGATAGCCCAGCTCCACCAGGCGCGAGCGCAGCGCGTGCCGTCCGGAGTGCTTGCCCAGCACCATGCGGTTATTGGGCACGCCGACGGACTTCGGCGTCATGATCTCGTAGGTCAGCGGATTCGACAGCACGCCGTGCTGGTGAATGCCCGCTTCGTGCGCAAACGCGTTCGTGCCGACAATAGCCTTGTTCGGCGCCGGTCCGAAGCTGATCGTGTTCGCCAGCTGCTGACTGACCGGATAGATGCGGTCGAGCTTGATGTTGTGCTGGTACGGATAGGCGTCCGCGCGGACGTGCAGCGCGCAGGCAATCTCCTCAAGGGCAGCGTTGCCGGCGCGCTCGCCGATGCCGTTGATCGTGCATTCCACCTGGCGCGCTCCCGCGTTGATCGCGGCCAGCGTGTTCGCGACCGCGAGCCCCAGATCGTTGTGGCAGTGCGTCGACAGGATCACGCGATCGGCGCCAGGCACGCGCTCGCGGATCGTGCGAAACATGGAGGCGTAATCTTCGGGTGTCGCGTAGCCCACCGTGTCCGGCAGATTGATCGTCGTGGCGCCGGCGCTGATAGCAGCTCCGACGAACTGACAGAGAAAGTCGCGGTCGGTCCGCGTGGAGTCTTCCGGTGAGAACTCAACGTCGTCGACATAGCTGCGCGCCAGGGCCACCATCCGGCTGGCCTGTTCGAGCGCTTCTTCGCGGCTGATCCTCAGCTTGTACTGCAGATGAATATCGGAGCTGGCCAGGAAGACATGGATCCGCGGGCGCGCGGCCTTCTCGACGGCTTTGGCGGCGCGCTCAATGTCCTCACGACGGGCACGAGCCAGCGAGGCGACCCGGGGGCCGCGTATCTGCTCGGCAACGGCCGAAATGGCGGCGAAATCCCCGTCCGAGGCGATGGCAAAACCGGCTTCCAGAATGTCGACACCGAGGTCTGCCAGGGAGTGGGCCAGGGCCAGCTTTTCATGGTGCGTCATGCTGCAGCCCGGCGACTGTTCGCCGTCCCGGAGGGTCGTGTCGAAGAAATAAATGCGGTTTTCGGTCATGAGGAATCCCGAACGATGGGGAATGAACCCCGTATCAGCAGTTTCGCAAAGCTAAAACCATAAAGCAAATTTGTAATTCTTTGGAGTTCCATAAAGATTACTAATGCTGTAGCCTAGCCCTTGATCGCCGCCCCTTTACTTTCAGCTACCGGCGACAGGCTTCCCCCATGGACCTCCACGAACTCGAGACCTTCCTGGCTGTCACCGAGGAGAAGGGATTCTCGCGGGCCGCTGTCCGCATGCGCCGGACGCAACCGGCGATCAGCCATGCCATCCGCAAGCTGGAGGATGAAATCGGTGAACCGCTGTTTGAACGCACCTCGCGCGAGGGAACGCTCACCGCCGCCGGCGAACTGCTGCGCGGCTACGCCGAACGCCTGCTGCGCCTGCGGGGCGAGGCAGCCACCGCCCTCCAGGAATTGCGCTCGCTGCGACGCGGCCAGCTCACCATCACCGCGAACGAATACACCTGTCTCTGGCTGCTGCCGGTCCTCGACAGCTTCCGCCGGGGCTATCCGCAGATCGGCGTCACGGTGCAGCGTTCGCTCGCGAGCCAGATCCCGGATCAGCTGCTCGAGCGGGCCATTGAGTTCGGCATCCTCTCCTTCCGGCCGGAGAACGAGCGGCTGAACGCGATCGAGGTGTACACGGACAGCGTTGCGTTCGTCGTCGATCCCAGGCATCCGCTGGCGAAGCGTGTGTCGGTGTCCATTCGCGATCTGGGGCAAGAGAATTTCGTGGCGCACATCGTAGCGTCTCCGCTGCGCCGCCGCGTGATCGAAACCTTCGCCAGCCACGAAACGCCGTTGAACATGAGTGTGGAGCTGCCCAGCCTGGAAGCGATCAAGCGCTTCGTGATGCTCGGCAACGGCGTGGCGCTGGTACCGGGCCTCACGGTGCAGCCGGAACTCGCGCGCGGCGATCTGGTGCAGGTTGAAGTCCCGGAGCTGAAAATCGCGCGCCGCCTTTGGCTGGTGCACCGCAAGCCCGCGAGTCTGTCGCATGCGGGTGAGGCGTTTCTCAGTGTCGTGAGAAATCTTGGATCGGAACGAGGACATCCGTTCGCCTTTCGCGTCGAACAGGCGGAGGGCGCTTCGGTGCACTCGGCGCGCGAGTAACAACCCGCCGAACGCTGTAGAAATGGCTCGCGGCAGGTACAATGACACGGTAGACATCCCATGATGTTTGCTACTTCACGGAGCCTGGGAATGAACTGCCCGGGAGGGCGAAATCCCGCAGGGCGTTGTAAAGAGGTTGACCACCGAATGAAGAAATCGCTGTTCGTGTTTGCTCTGCTGCTGCCGCTCGTCGCGGCGCCGTCTTTTGCGCAGGAAGCCCGTCAGGACATCAGCATCAGCGGGTCGATGCTCAACGCACCCTTCGCCTCCGGAAATGCGGTGCAGCTCCATGCGACGCCTGGTTACGGCGCGCTGGTCAGCTACCGCTACGACATCACACCGCACGGCGCTCTCGAACTGAATTACGGCTACCACCAAAACGTGCAGTACTACTCGTATCCCGCCGGCAAATACCACATCCACGATCGGGCTCAGGAAATCTCCGGCGCTTACGTGTACTCCTTTTACTTCCGGAACCTGAATCCGTTCCTGGAGGCGGGGCCCGCTGCAATCATGTTTTCGCCCATTGATGATGCGAAGACCAACATCTTCGCCACCGACCTGAAGCGCAACACCGCAGTCGGCCTGCTGTACGGCGGCGGCATCGCGTATGAGATCAGTCCGAGCTTCGACATCCGCGCGGAGGTCCGCAGCCTGGTCGTCAAGACGCCCAGCTTCGGATACTCGGGGAACACCCTGCGCACCGGCGTCTACTACAACATCGTCGATCCGACCATCGGCATCGCCTATCACTTCTGAGCGCGGGCAGAAACACAAAGGCCGGGCAGCTTAGCCCGGCCTTTTTTATTGCGCTCGAAGCTTGTCTCAATAGCCCAAAAGTCTCCACGCGACGCCGACGCTGAAGCCGTTCGGAGTGAGACCGCTGCCGTGCGTGACCACCTGGCCGGTCGAGCTGAACGTCGGCGGTCCGGCAAAGGAAGGCAGGAACTCGTAATCGTATTCGGCGCGAACCATCAGCCGATCGCTGAGGCGATAGTCCAGATCAGCACCCGGAGCGACAGCAAAATAGCTGCCTTTCAGGGTTCCGGCCTGCGGATAGCCGGGCGTCTGCAGCCACATGCCACCCAGATTCAGTTTGCCGTGCAGTGACCACGGCTCGCGGTGCCAGAGACGGTAGCGCGGGCCCACGGTGTAGCTGGATTCTTTCTGGCCCCCAACTCCGTGGAAGACGAGCCAGCGGGCGTCGCCTTCGAGACTGAGCTTATTGCTAAAGCCAAGGTCAAAAAAAGCAGTGGGACCGTACAGGGTGTCGTTCCAGCACGTGAAGACCATGTTGGTGGGGCAGCCAAAGTCCGGGTTGTAAATCGAAACCTCACCGCCGGCCCAAAGTTTTCCCTGACCTCCATTTGCCGATCGCGGACTCTGTGCTGTCAGCAGGGTGGGAAGAAGGAAGAATGCCAAAAGCCCGATAGATTTCTTCACTTTCAGATCTCCGGTACAAACAAAATGCGAACGTCGGCCGTTTGAGAGGACGCCCGCTTCATAAAACCCACTGCGTGTGGGCGGGATGTGGCGAGCAGATCATTTTTGTCCGATCGCCCGGTCACTTCCCGTCCATAATCGACCCCGGCTATTGCGGCTGGGGCTGAGCCTGCGGCTGAGACTGAGCATTGTCCGAAGGCTGCGCCGGAGCGGCATCCGCGGAGGGCGGAGGTGCGGCATTTCCGGCCGCCGGCGTCGCGTTCGCCGGTGCGGTGCCCGACTGCTGATAACGCTCCAGCTTGTAGTAGACCGGCGTGATCTCCAGAGGCATCTTGTCGCGGGCATTCAGCAGGACCGGAGCCGTGAAATGCAGCTGGGTGACCTTGTCGTCCCAGGGATCAATCTTCAGGCGGCTGTTGAGCGGAAGCGCGGCGATCTGCTGCATGTTGTCCATGTCCAGCTTCGGCGCTCCCTGCGTAAGGGCAGCGAGCCAGGGGGTACCGTCAGGGCGCATAATCGGATCGCCCAGGCGCGGCGTGAAGAGCGCAGGCAGGTCCTTTTCGCGGGCCTGCAGCTGTTCAAAGAAGAGCCCCACACCGGCGGCCTTGTCCTTGATATAGGAGTGCTGGAAGAGCTCAACGCCCTTCTTCGCCGCGGACTCATCATCCGGTACGGAGTGGTCCATCGTGATGCGCTGAAAGCTGGCCGCATCCGGGAAGAGCAGCCGGTCGTTGAAGGCGTAGCGCGTGTCGATGTGGTGGCCGAGCGCGATGTGCGCCAGCTGGAACGAGAGCACCGCAACGAGCGATTCTTCGTTGGGGAGCACGTCGATCAGGCCCTTGCTCAGCAGGATGGTGTTGCCCACAGCCAGCGATTCCAGCGGCTCGGTCAGAATGACGCGGCAGTGCACTTCGCCGGGAAGCTGCAGGTTGTTGCTGATGATGATGTTGTTGGTGACCGTTTCGAGCAGCTTGTCGTACTCGCTGACCGGGGCCACCAGACCTGCCTGGGTCAGGCGATCGAGCACATTGTTCTCAGCCTGAGAGATCCACTCGCGCTCGGCCTGCAGCGGACTCACGTCGCTGGAGTTCTCGCTCTGATCCTGCGCGTTCTCCACCATGATGGATTCGGAATCGGTCTCGCTGACCGGAAGCTTGAGCGAGTAGCCCCAGTAGAGCGTCTGGCCGCGGAAGCTCTGCGCCTTGCCCGTCGCGCCGTGTACCGTGTCTTCGATGTAGACGGCAGCAGGGGCCCACAGGCCGGGCTGCAGATTCATGCGCCAGCTGTCGAAGTGGAAGTAGTGCGAGGTGTCGTTGTTTGGGTTGTTGATATAGGTGCCGTTGAAACGGACGAGATTACCGTCCTGGTCTTCAATCCAGATGCGCCCGATGAACCGGCCCACGCCGTTCTGCTTCGGCCGGACGTCGAAGACCCAGGTACGCACCGTGCCGAGGAACTCGCGGCGGACGAACTGGAAGTTGTAGTGCTGCTCGTCATAGCTCGTCGGGTCGAGGAACATCATCGACATGAAGCCGGTCGGGGAGTTCTCGAGATGAAAAGCCTTGGTCAGCTGGGAGACGAACTTCATCGAGCCGCCGAAGAAGCTGGTGTGCTCCTGCCGCATCGAGTACTCATCGGCAACAAAGGCTTTGCCGAAATCGACGCGCCCCACCATGAACTGGTCCGACACCGGGATCTGATACAGGTGCGGATCGGGCCGCATGTTCTGGATATAGGTCTGCACCACCGGCGTGCTCTTCTCGATCTGACGAATGACCGTCTTCTCGTGGGTCATCGATTCGTCGACCAGATGCTTCTGTTCCGGAGTGAGCGGGTGCAGAGGGAACACTTCCTTGGGACGGTTCTTTTTGGCCTGAGCTGCAGGTATGGCGAGCACCAGGGCAATGCCGAAGATCATGCACTTACGAAACATTCCTGACTCCTGACTTTCTTCCAGCGGGTACTGCCGGTGCCGGGATTCCGAATGCGGTCAACGAAAAAAGCCGCACTGGAATTGTGACCCGCGCTCACGCCATCTGGAAAGTGACGTGGATGATACTGACCTGATCCACGGGGTGGCCGTTCTCCGTCGCCGGCTTGAAGCGAATCCGCTCCGCCGCGACTTTGGCCTGCTCATCCAGGCCATGGCCAAGTCCGCTGACCACGCCCAGGACCTGAACCTGCCCGGACGCCATGAAACGGACTTTGAGCGTGACGTCGCCCTCGATCCGCAGCCGGCGAGCTTCCGCCGTGTATTCCGGAAGCGGCTTCGAGAGGACAACGATCGGGGTGGGGGCGGACTCCGTCGGCCGCACCGGACGCGCGGTGGCGCTGCCGTACGGATCGCTGCCGAAACCGGCCTGCGCAATCGTGCCCTTGCTGCCCGGCTTGCCGGTGCCACCGACCACGCCGTCTGAGAATCCGGCAGAGGCGACCGTCCCGCGATCATGTCCTCCGGCAACGCCGTGTGCCACACCTGAACCGAACTCAACTCCATGGACCGAGCCGGCGCGCGCAGCGCCCGCGCCCGTCGGGCCAGATCCGGGAGCCGCATTGAAGTCACCGACGGCGGCAATCGTCGCCGGCCGGCTGGCGCCCGGGTTCGGCTTTACGCCGTTCGGATCGCCAAACCCGCCCGTCTTGATCGTCGGATGCGACATGTTGTTCGCCACAGTGGTCGGGGTCGCGCTCTTGAACAACCCAAGCTTCGGTTGCGGCGGAGGCGTGACGCGCTTCGGCGGAGCCGCTTCCATCTTCGGAAGCATGGGCGTCGGCATCTTCACTTCGGCGATCTTCGGCGGTTCCGGCTCCGGCTTCGGCAGCGAGAGCTTCGGAGTCTCGTGCATCGCGGGCGGCGGCGGAATGTATTTGATCTGCGGCGCCGGCGGTGGAATTGGCTTGGGCTGCTCGATCGGAAACACCAGTTGCGTGACGTACTTTTCCTGCTCGTGCACCTGGTGCACCTGAGCCATAGCCAGCAGCAGGGCCAGTCCTGCCACGGTGATATTCACAACCATGCTGGCGCCGAACGAGCCCATGCGCCCTTCGGGCTCGGGGAGGAGTCCAAATCTGGCGGGTTGAGGATACGTGTAGTTATTCGTCGCCATAATGCTTCAAAATCCCAACTGTGAGAGGTTTCGACGGCTCCGCGATCATCGGCCCGGCGCAAGGATTTACATTTGCACTTCTGAGACCAAATACCGTCCGGTCTCTCAGGCCCCTTTGGGTACTCCTCCCACGCATCCGGCGAACAGGGGGCCAGGAAGAACCGGGCAATCGCGGGAGGTTACTGAATATGGTTACTTTTTAGCACACTTTGGGTACATTCTGTCCCTACAACTTTACGGTTGCTGCGCACCCTTCTTGGGTGATTTCTAGTCTGACGCAGTTCCCGACGCTTTCGTTATTGAACCCTCAAAAACGAAAAAGGTGGTTCCCACAGGATAGTGCGATTGGGCCATTCAGGCCATCGCCGCCTGTGAAATCCTTTTGGATATATTGCAAAGGAAGGTTTCGTGCGGTTCGCCTCGGACCTGATCGGCTGAAAACAATCAGGCTGGCGGGTCTGGAATTCTGAGGAGGTACCAGGTTGAAGATCCTCGTCACCGGGGGCGCGGGCTACATCGGGGGCACCGTCGCAGCGATTCTCCGCGATCGTGGGCATGACGTCACCATCTACGACAATCTTTGCCATGCGACCCGTTCCCTGGTGCCGCCCGGCACCACGTTTGTTGAGGGCGAACTCGCCGATCGCGTCCATCTCGAGCGAATCCTCCGCACAGGCTTTGATGGCGTGATGCACTTTGCCGCTCTCATCGAAGCGGGCGAAAGTATGGCCAAACCCGAACTTTATTTTCGTAATAACACAGCGGCGACGCTTTCGTTGCTGGAGTCCATGCTCGCGACCGGCGTTTCGAGGCTGGTATTCTCTTCCACCGCTGCCGTTTACGGCGAGCCGGAGAGCACTCCAATTCGCGAAGACGCGCCTCTGCGGCCGACGAACGCCTATGGCGAATCGAAACTGCTCGTGGAAAAAATTCTCACCTGGATGTATCGCGTACACGGCCTTTCTTACGCCAGCCTGCGCTATTTCAACGTCGCCGGCGCGGCCGCCGACCGGGGAGAGGCCCATGAGCCGGAGTCGCACCTGATCCCCCTGATCCTCGACGTCGCGCTCGGACGCCGGCAGAAGATCATGATCTACGGCGAGGATTACCCCACGGCGGATGGAACCTGCGTCCGCGATTACATTCACGTGGAGGATCTGGCAGAGGCGCACCTTCTGGCGTTCGAAGCCCTGGCCCAGGGCGGCCAGCGGATCTATAACCTGGGAAATGGAAGCGGCTTTACCGTGCGGCAAGTCATTGAATCAGCACGGCGCGTCAGCGGCCAGCCGATCCCGGTCGAGGTGGCGCCCCGTCGGGCCGGAGATCCGGCCGTTCTGATTGCCAGTTCAGAAAAGATTGGCCGGGAACTGGGATGGAAGCCCCGCCACACGGACCTGGACGGGATTGTCGCCAGCGCCTGGGAGTGGCACCAGCGGCGCTATCGGGAAGCCCCCGCAAACGCGTAGCCGGCGGGCAGAGCTCCCGCCATCGCCAGGCAGCTTACTTCTCGACCTCTACTCCGCGCCAAAAGGCGATGTGGTTCTTGATGTTACGCGCAGCAGGATTTGGATTCGGATAGTACCAGGCGGCGTCCTGATTCTCCTGTCCGTCCACCAGCAGGCTGTAGTACCGCGCCTGTCCCTTCCAGGGGCATGTTGACGTGGTGGAACTCGGTCGCAGGTATTCGCGGTTCACGGCGCTTTCCGGGAAGTAGACGTTGCCCTCGACGGTCTCGTAAGTTTCACTTTCTGCAATCGTTTTGCCGTTCCAGACTGCCTTGGCCATCTCTCGCCTTTCAACCTCAATCTTCAACACATTAGCAGATGCGCGAAGCCCTGCAAATGTCGCGGCGGGCACCCTTGCGATACGGAGTGGCGGCTTTGGACGAGCGGCTTCGGCCGCCAGAGTCGTCCGGTTATGGACCCGCCCTCCTGGTCTGTGCGAGGCTGGCGGCTCGGAGGTGTTTTCGATGGCCACGAACGTCCAGCGGCGGACCGTTGACCTGTCAGGGTTTCCCGACCTGGTGGTGATCTATCTGGGAATGCGCGTCAACCGCCTGACCGGACTCAGGACCTTGTTTGGCTTCGGGCCCCAGATCAGCAAGTCGGCCGCCGCTCGTCCCGACGGACTGCTGGGTCACGAGAACATCATGTACTCGCTCTTCCCCATGCACATCGGCATGCGGCAGTACTGGCGTGACATGGATGCGCTGCTGCGCTGGACGCGCTCCGACCCGCACCGCGTCTGGTGGCGAAACTTTCTGCGCGATTCCGGCGGTACAGGTTTCTGGCATGAAACGTACATGCGCCGCGGCGGAATGGAAGCGATCTACGACGACGTGCCGGTGCCGATCGGCATGATGGCCTTCGCTCCGCTCGTCCCGGCTCGCGGCGCGATGTTCGGGGCAACGCATCGGGCGGGCGCTGCCGCGGGGTCCGAACCTGTCCTGACGGAACAGGACCTGTACGGCGGCTAGCTAACCACGGGCGGCTTCCCCAAAGAACCGGATGACGGACTCGATGCCGCGATGGAAGTTGGGGATGTGGAACTTCTCGTTCGGCGCGTGCAGACCGTCATCGGGAAGGCCAAAGCCCATCATCACGGAGGGGATCTTCAGGCTGCGTTCGAAGTCGCCGACGATCGGAATCGATCCACCGGAGCGGATGAAGACAGTGTCCTTGTTCCAGACCGTCTTCATCGCGCGCGTCGCGGCCCGAATCCAGGGATTGTCCATCGGGATGAGCGACGCCTCCCCGGAATGAATCAGGCGGACGTCGACCGAGACGCCCTCGGGACACAGCGACTGCACATATTCGCTGAACTGGCGAAAGGTGGTCTGCGGCTTCATCTTCGGAACCAGACGCATCGAAATTTTGGCCGTCGCCCGGGCCGGGATGACCGTCTTGGCGCCGGCCCCGGTGAATCCGCCGACGATGCCATGGACGTCGAGCGTGGGCCGCGCCCAGGTGCGCTCGAGGACGGAGTAGCCCTTTTCGCCGACCAGTTTGCTGGCGCCCACCTCGGCGGTCCGGTACTCCTCCTCGTTGAAGGGCAGGTTCTTCCAGGCTTTCAGTTCCGCCTCCGACGGTTTCGCCACGTCGGCGTAAAAACCGGGAATAAGGATGCGCCCGTCACGGTCTCGGAGCCCGGCGACGATGTGGGCCAGCGCGATGAACGGATTGGGAGCCGCGCCGCCGTACATGCCGGAGTGCAGGTCGGTCTTCGCGCCGCGCACTTCGACCTCCGTGTAGATCATGCCGCGCAGGCCCACGCAGAGGGTGGGCAGTTCCGGAGCGAACATCTCGGTGTCGGAGATGAGCGCAAAATCGGCTTTCAGGCGCTCCGGGTGCTCGCGGACGAAGGCTTCGATCTGCTCGCCGCCGACTTCCTCCTCGCCCTCGTAGATCACGCGGATGTTGATCGGCAGTTTGCCGTCATGCGTCTTCAGGATCGACTCGAGGGCTTTGAGCTGGGTGACGAGCTGCCCTTTGTCGTCGACGGCTCCGCGCGCGTACAGGTTCTGGTTCCGCTCGGTCGGCTCGAATGGCGGCGTCACCCACTCGTCCAGCGGGTCCGGCGGCTGCACATCGTAGTGCGCATAGCAGAGACAGGTGGGCTTGCCGGGCGCGCGGAGCCAGTCGGCGTAGACGAGCGGGTGCCCGGACCCTCGGATGATCTCAACGTGCTCCATCCCGATCCGGCGCAGGTCGGCAGCCACCCACTCGGCGGCCGCTTCGACATCTTTCTTGTGCTCGGGCAGGGTGGAGACGGAAGGGATGCGCAGCAGCGCTTTCAGGTCGTCGAGGAAACGCGCGGCATTCTCCCGCGCGTACGCAGCAGCAGCATCCATGAACGGCACCTCAGGCGGAATGCAAACGTTGAGTATACGGCAGGGGTGACGGGCAGAGTCTCAGGGCTTTTCTATACTGGAGACGGCACCATGAGACCCTCGGAAGCACTCGCGCGCCATCGAGATGAAATTCGCCGTATCGTCTCCGCGAATCGGAGCGCCAATCCCCGTGTGTTCGGATCGGTCTTGAGGGGGGAGGACGAGGAAGGCAGCGATCTCGATTTGCTCGTCGATCCAACTCCGCAGACAAGTCTCATGGACGTCGCCCGGATTCAGGGCGATCTCGAGGTGCTGCTGGGAATTTCGGTTGATGTCCTCACACCGTTGAGCCTGCCGGAGTCTTACCGTAGTCGCGTGCTGGCCGAGGCCGCGCCCATATGAAGAACGACTCAGCACGAACACCCGTATTTCTCAGGCATGTCCTTGAAGCCATCACCCGTATTTCCGATTACACGCAGGGCATGAGCGCTGAGGATTTCGCGCACAATTTGCTCGTCCAGGATGCGGTCATTCGGAATATCGAGATCATGGGTGAGGCGGCCCGGAATATCGAGATGCTGGACCCGTCGTTCGCGACAAAGCACCGTGAAATCCCCCTTCGCGACGTGTACCTGATGCGCAACCGTGTGGCGCACGGCTATTTCAGCGTTGACGTTGCCATCGTCTGGAAAAGCGTTGAGACGGAGATTCCGGAACTGGAGCGGCTGATCAGGCAGGTCCTGCAGGCCGAGTATCCGTAGGCCCTACGCCACCTGCACGATCATCGCCGGCGGCTTGCGCCGAAAAATCCAGAGAATTGCCAGCAACGCCAGGTGGGCCACGACGGCGCCGCAGCAGTCCAGCACCACGTCGCGGGCGGAGCTGGTCCGGCCGGGAAGAAAGCTCTGGTGCCATTCGTCCCAGCTTGCCAGGATCACGGTGCAGAGAAGCGCCAGGCTGGCCGATTGCCGGAACCGCGGCGCCCAGTCCCGGATCCGCTGCAGCAGGGTCGTGGCCCAGCCGTAATAAAAGGTAAGGCTGATCGTGCCGTAGCCCGCAAAGTGTCCGGACTTGCGAATGTAGTGGTGGATCACTGCCCAGCGGGCCGGGGTGACAGGGCCAAACAGGTGCACCCAGATGGGATAGAGCCAGCGGCCGGTGTTCGACGCCGACATCGTCAGGGTGGACTCTCCAAAAATGATCCCAATCCCAATCAGGGCAGGAACCCAGTGGAGAAACATCTGCATCCGAGAACTTCGCATTCGCCTTCCGGATAAGGATCAGGTACCAGCCCCAATTATAGGGCGGGAACGGAAGCGGAAACTCGCCGGCGGTTTGCGATGCCGCTGTACCGTGATAAAACAAACCGTGATCTCACCTCTTGGAACGAACGAATGACCAGTCAGGAAAAGGTTCTCATCGTCGAAGACGAGCCCCACGCGCTGTCTGGCCTGGCGGAGCTGGTCTCCGGCTGGGGATACCGTACCGAGACAGCGCGGGATGGGCTGGAAGCGCTGGAAAAGGTGACTGCCTGGCAGCCGGGCATCATCGTCTCCGATCTGAAGATGCCGCGCATGGATGGCCTCGAACTGCTCGCGCGCCTCGGCGAAACCAGCGAGAAGGTCGCCGTGATCATGCTGACCGCGCAGGGCTCCATCGAAGCTGCTGTTGAGGCGATGAAAAACGGGGCCTACGACTTTATCCAGAAGCCGGTGGACCCGACCCGCCTGCGGGCCATTCTGACCAATGCCGCGCGACAGCGCGAGACCGACCGCGAGCTGGAAGTCACGCGGCGCAAGCTGCGCGAGACCGGCGTCCTCGGCTCGCTGGTGGGCGCGTCGAAGAAAATGCAGGAGATTTTCACGCTGATTGAGCGCGTCGCCACCAGCAACGTCAGCGTGCTGATCACGGGCGAGAGCGGCACCGGCAAGGAACTGGTTGCGCGCACGCTCCACGACCTGAGCCCGCGGCGGATGAAGCCGTTCGTGGCCGTCAATTGTGCCGCCATTCCCGAGACGCTCATCGAAAGCGAGATCTTCGGCCACGAGAAGGGCGCCTTCACCGGGGCGATTGAGCGCCGCGCCGGCTGCTTTGAGCTGGCCGAAGAAGGCACGCTGCTGCTGGACGAGATCGGCGAGATGCCCGTGGCCACCCAGGCGAAGCTGCTGCGGGTCCTCGAAGACCGCAAGCTGCGCCGGCTCGGCAGCAAGGTGGAATCGCCGGTCGACGTCCGCGTCCTCGCGGCGACCAACAAAGATCCGGAGCAGGCGGTCTCCGGCGGACAGCTTCGCGGCGATTTGTATTACCGCCTCAACGTCTTCAACATCCACATGCCTCCCCTGCGTGACCACAAAGAAGACATTCCGTCGATTGCGGAATCGATGATCGGCGACATGAATGAGAAGCACGGGCGCAAGGTCACGGGCGTCGACAACGAGATGCTCGCGCGCCTCATGGCGCACGACTGGCCGGGCAATGTCCGTGAACTGCGCAACACCATTGAGCGCGCGGTTGTCCTCTGCGGCGAAGGCCAGCTGCAGTCGCGGCATCTGCCTCCGGGCTTTGGCACGAAGGCGGCGCGGCCCGCCAGCGAGGTTCCCGCCAACGCGATTCAGCTGGAAGTGGGCGCCACCGTCGATGACGCGGAGCGCATGCTCATCTTCAAGACGCTGGAATCGACGCACAATAACAAGACCCGGGCGGCCGAAATCCTGGGCATCAGTCTGAAGACTTTACACAACAAACTGAGAGAGTACGGCACGGCTGCCACCGCCAGCGCCCTGGAAGATTAGCGTCGGCGGCGCAGCGATTGTGGTTCAATAGCGATTCAGGCCTGCTGGATCCGGGCCCTGCTGCCCTCGCTGTCTTTCTGCCATATGGTCTTTTATAACTGAGCTCGGTAAGCAGGCTCAGAGCACCGATAAGGATCCATGCGGCTGAAGACCAAACTCGTCCTTGCGATCACCAGCCTCGTCCTGGTTGTTGTGGTGGTCTTCTCGTGGATCTGGATGAGTTGGCTGCTGCAGCAGCATATCGAACAATCCTTCACCGCCATCGATACCCTGGCCCATCAGGTAGCCAACGATGTCACCCGCGCGCTGGACACCGGCCTGAAAGGGCGCCAGTTCGATCCGCACGATCCGGCGGCGGTGCGGCAGGCGGTTGCCGAGACGCTGCGGGAGAACCCCGACGTCGTCTACCGGCTCAACTCCATCGTTGAATACTCGCCGACCGTGCTGGACGTCTCGATTGCCGACCGCAACGGCCGGTCGCTGATCAGCGCGCCGGATGCGACGCAGGACGATCAGGTGCTGCCGGGCCGCCCCGACTTCGCCAGCCTGCGCAAGCAGTCGCTGATCACCACCCTGCGCATCGTCTTCGGACGCCCGCAGGTGTACAACGTCACGCTCGGTCTGGACCTGAACAACCAGCCCTTCCTGACCATTCGCATCGGCATCCGCACCACGTTTCTGCAGAATGCGCTGCGCCCCTGGCTGATCAAGTCCGGATGGTTCATCGGCCTGGCGATGCTCATCTCGATTGTGGTCGCGGCGCTGCTGGCCAATCTCGCGCTGCAGCCGATTGAGGAGATCAGCAAGCGGCTCGATCTGCTGACCACGCAGGAAGCCCTGGCCGAGGCGCAAAGCACCGGGGAGCTGGCGCCGCCGGAACCGGCCGCCGAGCCCGCGGGAACGCTCGCCGCCCTGACCGAACCGATCCTCGGGCGCGGCGACGACGCTGTGGCCAAGGTCTCCGGCAAGATCGAGCGACTCGGCCAGCGCATCCGCAACGTCGAGGAGGTCTTCAGCGCCCTGCGCGAGAACCTCGACCAGATCCTCTCGAACCTGCAGGACGGCATGATGCTCTTCACCCGCGATGCCCGCGCGGTGCTGGTCTCCAGCTCGGTGGAGCGGTTCCTGAACATCAGCCGCGATCGCATCTTCGGCGCCGAGGTGCGGGAGATCTTTGATCGCAGCACCCGGCTCGGCCGGACCGTGCGCGATGCCTTCGAAGGCGGCATGTCGATCGTGCAGGAAGAGGTGACCACGGAGACAGGCCGCCGCGTCGAGGTATCGCTGGACTTCATCCACGACACGCATTCGCGGGATCGCCATGCACTGGGCGCGCTGCTGACCTTCCACGACCTGGAGTCGGTGCGGGAGATCGAGTCGGAGCTGGAAGTCTCCCGGCGCATGGCCGCCATCGGCCGTCTCACTGCGGGCGTCGGCCACGAAGTGAAGAATCCCATCAACGCCATCGTCGTGCATCTGGAGCTGCTGCGGAACAAGATGCAGGCGGGCGACGACGCCACGCGCCACCTGGACATCATCCAGAGTGAGATCCGGCGGCTGGATCGCGTGGTGCAGACGCTGGTCGACTTCTCGCGCCCGGTCGAGCTGCAGCTGACCGACTGCGATCTGCGCGAGGTGGTCTCCAGCGTGATGTCCCTGGCCTCGGCGGAGATGGAGATGCGCGGCATCCGCGTGGAGAGCAGCGTGCCGGAGCGGCCGGTCGTGTGCCGCCTCGACACCGACCTGCTCAAGCAGGCGTTGCTGAACGTGGTGCTGAACGGCGCCCAGGCCATGGCGACCGGCGGATTGCTGGAGGTGAACCTGCTGCTGGGATCGAAGTGGGCCTCGATCCGGGTGCGCGACCACGGCACGGGTATTCCGGACGAGATTCGGCCGCGCATCTTCGAGCTGTACTTCACGACCAAGAAGGAAGGCAGCGGCATCGGCCTGGCCATGACCTACCGCATCCTGCAGCTGCATCACGGCCTGATTGACGTAGAATCGAAGCCTGGGAGCGGAACTACATTTGTGCTGCGGCTCCCGCTGATTTCTGCCGGTTCGGGACCACGTATCGCTCCGGAGCTGCCGGAGCACGCGGTCCCCGGCGAGCTTGCTCGCCAGGGCGGTGACGCCCAGCCAGAAAGGTCCGGACCATGAGATCCGGGTGGAGGATTGCGGCGTTTGGGTTGTTGCTCGTCATTGTGGCGGGCTGTAACCATCCGCTGCTGCGGACGCAGAGGACCATACCCCCGCCCCCGCCGGCGACTGCGCCCTCGCAACCTCCCTCGCAAATGGCTGAACAGATCCCGGTGATGCCGGAACTGCCGGCAGTCACGCACGAACGGCCCATCCGTCTCGACGCCTCGGTGCCCCAGCAGCAGGCGCCTCCGCCGCCCGCGGAACATCGCCGGCCCCTGCGCCGCAAGGCGCACAACACGACGCCCGAACCGGCGCAGGAGACCGCCAAAGCGCCCACTCCGGCTCCGCCGAATCCCGCGGTCGCCAGCGGTCCGCCTCCGGACGAATCGCCGATCGGCCAGCTTTCGCCGGCGACCAGCAACGCCAACACTGCTGACCGCCAGGCGCTCACCGATGAGCTGAACACCACCGAGAAGACGCTGAATGGGATCCATCGTTCGCTCAACTCGGAGGAGCGCAAAACCGCGGAGCTGATCCGGACCTTCATCGGCAAAGCCCGCCAGGCGCTGAAGACCGACGACCTGGACGGGGCGAAGAACTACTCGACCAAAGCGAAGATCCTGCTCGACGAACTGGTCAAGTCCTAGGCCGCCCGGCCGTGTCCATTCGTCGGCTAACACCGAACCGGTGCAATGACACCGAACCGGTGTGGGAACATCATGCTGCGTGCATTCCCAACGGCCGACACGTATGATTCCGGTGCCGTGAGCCTGGCAGGCCCAATTCGCAATATTTCGGATACCGCCCTCTGGGTAGCCGTGTACCGCGCCCAGGAGAGCGAGCGCGCCGACGCCGTCTTTCGCGACCCGTATGCGCGCCGGTTAGCTGGAGATCGCGGCGCGCAAATCGCCGCCGCCATGCCATTCGCTCAGCGCCATGCATGGTCTTACACCGCGCGCACCTGGCTCGTCGATCAGATCATCGAGCGGAAAGTGCAGCAAGGCGCGGACATGGTCATCAACCTGGCTGCCGGCCTCGATGCCAGACCGTACCGGATGCAGCTTCCCGCTTCGCTTCGGTGGATCGAGGTCGATCTGCCGGATATGTTGCGTTACAAGCAGGACGTTCTCGCCTCGGAACGTCCGCTCTGCACCCTGGAGCGCGTGCCGCTGGACTTGCAGGATTTGGCAGGCCGCCGTGCGTTGTGGCAGCGGCTCGGAGACGAAGCCAGGCACGCGGTGGTGATCAGCGAAGGGTTCATCATTTACCTGGAAGCAGAGGCGGCTGCTGAGCTGGCTCGCGATCTGGCAGCCCGCCCCAGCTTCCGGCACTGGGTCACCGACCTTACGTCACCTGCGCTTCGCAGGATGCTCCAGAAGAGAATTGGCGCCCCCCTCGGGGATGCCGGTTCGCCGCTGAAATTCGCGCCTCGCGAAGGACCGGAATTCTTTGCTCCTTACGGGTGGCAGCCGGTCGAGACGCGTTCCCTCTTACAGACCGCGGCGAAGCTGAAGCGCCTGCCCTTCGCGATGCGGCTGCTGTCGCTTCTTCCCGATCCCGCCGGCCGCAAGCCCGACAAGCCGTGGGGAGGAGTCTGCGTGCTCGAAAACAGCGGATCAGCGCTCACGAATTAACCCTCGCCACCGCTGATCTCGTACGCTGCGCAGCCCGGAAGCGTCCTCCGTAATTCCAGATGACTCGCCCGAATCCTCATTTGGGCGAAGAGGTCGAACCGGGCTGCAGGGGATCGATAACGGAGTCGTCCGGCAACCGGATCAGACGAGCAGGTTTCTGGATGCCATCGATCAATGGCCCCTGCGAGAGCTGCCACCTTCCCGGGGTGCCCTGACACTCTTCAACTCCGATAACGGGATCGCCCCCGCGAGTGGTTCCGATCACCCGGAGCAAGTCTCGACAACGGGCGGGCATCGCACGCAGAAAAACCTGCGGGACTTCCAGCTCCTGGTCGGTTCCGGTGTGGAGATCAAAAACGACGACTTGAAAAACCGGATGATGCCCGCCTTCGACAATCTTGCCGACGACCCTTGAGCCGGACCTTGCCAGCCCGCTCAGTTCGAATTGGATGGATCGGCCCCACGCGTCATCGATCGACTCCGCCGCTCGTTCGGTGCTGGCGCCATCAGGGCGCATCACGAGAAGGGAATAATCCGACAGGCACAAATGTGTCTCCTTGCCGTGATCATCGCCGGTATGCACCTGCAACGAGACCTTCAGGCCGTCACTCGCAGCAACAAAGTCGGTGCGCAGATTGGCATCGTTCGAGCACTGGAGCGATTTCATCGACGGCAGCGCAAGCTGCGCAAACAGCACTATCGGCACCAGCATTTCGCAATCTTATCCTGACGCGCCCGGGATACCTTTGCCACCTTTGAGAATGACTTACTTGGAGTCCGCCGATATGCCTATGTGTCCGGTAATCAAAATATGCTGTGCACAGTGTTTTCTCGCACTTATAATCTCTGCGCCACAGACCCAAATCCGACCCCGAGGTAAATAGCAGAACCCTTTTTGCCTGGGAG
>DATEPN010000284.1:0-3547 GCA_035273225.1 Acidobacteriaceae bacterium
TAGACCTTGTGGCCAAAGTCGCTGTCGAACGGAGGCTCGTCAAGCCCCTCCATCTCCTGCTTGTAGCGCGAGCAAAAAACCATGTGCGGCATCGTCGTATCTCTTTGGTATTGTAACCGGGGCTGGGATTATCGCTGCTGAGTCCCGGCACCAGCTATGGGCAACCCGTTGTGCGGTTTACGATTCGGAGAGTCTCAGCGACGCTTTCTCGGGCAATTATCGTCACACGATGAGGTGCTCGTTATCGCCACAGCCGCTCCGTTTAGAATCGGTCACAAGATTCCCAATCCCACGATGCAGAAAGCCTCAGAATGATCAGGTACCCCGGGCTGAAGTGGTGGCCTCTGTTCGCGCTGGCCCCGCTGGCCTGTGCGGCGCACGCACAATCGGATCAGGACGCCCGGGCTATTGTCCGGAAAGTCGTCGACAATGAGATTCGCTTTGAAGCGGCCGATCACAGCCGCTGGATGTACAAGGACTCCTACAAGTCTCCAACGACGAATACGGTGAAGCTGGTGATCCAGTGTGCCGAGGCGAACCTGTCGCAGCTCATCGAGATCGACGGCCACGCCCCGAGCGCGCAGGACCGCCAGACTAACCTGAACCACATTCAGCAGCTGATCAGCGATGCCGGGCTACGGGCAAAGCAACGCCGGGCCGAAGCGCATGATGGCCAGCAGGCCGACGAGTTGATGAAGCTGCTGCCGAATGCGTTCATCTGGCATATTTTGAATCGCAACGATGGCACAATCACCTTGGCGTACCGGCCCGATCCAAATTTTTCGCCGCCGAGCATGAGTGCGCGCGTGCTGGCGGCCATGTCAGGGACGCTGACCGTGGTCGAGCGCGAAATGCGGCTAAAGACTCTGAACGGCAAACTGATGAAATCCGTGGAGTTTGGCTGGGGGCTGCTGGGACACATCGACGCGGGCGGCACCTTTCAGATCATGCGCGACGAAGTAGGTCCAGGCATTTGGCAGATCACGCAGACGCATGTGCACATCTCGGGACATGCGCTGTTCTTCAAGACGATTGGCGATCAGGAAGACGAGATCACCAGCGACTGGAAACCCGTTCCGCAAAACGTGGACATGATGAAAGGTGCACAGATGATCCGCAGCGGCGAACTGGCGCGGGAAATGGGCGTAAAGCTGGAGTCGCGGTAGCCGTCAGTGCAGGTGCAGCTTCCAGGCCGTGTAGCTGGCGATTTCGTGCATCAGCCGCGCCATGCGGTCACCCCACGGAATGCTGCGTCCCGCCGGTCGCGGTGAGGTGTAGACGGTGAGGCCGTCGCGCTCGCAGATCTCGTGAATGCGGAACAGGTGGGTGCCGTCGCTGACGACCACGATGGACTTGAGCCCATTGGCGCGAGCAATGACCGCGAGGCGCTGCGCGCTTTCCTCCGTATTGTTGCTTTCCGTTTCGGCGATGATCGCCGCTTCGGGAACACCGTGCCCCATCAGGTAATCCTCGCCAACGCCGCCTTCTGAGTGGTTGTTATCCGCTTCGTAGCCACCGCCGAGCGTGATCACGAGCGGCGCGATGCCGCGCTGATAGAGGTCCAGGGCGTGGTTCAGCCGGGCACGCAACACGGGGGAGGGACGGCCATCGTACTCGGCGGCGCCGAAGACGGCGATGGCGTCAGCGGCGTGCGCTTCATCGCGATGCCCATAGGTATGAATTTGCTCATCGACCCACGCGATCCAGCCAATGCAGCCGGCGACCAAAATACCCCCCACTGTCAGCAGCAGAGCGCGGTGGTGTCCCTGGAGAGCGCGAAGCACGGAGATGCGCACAGAGCCCAGGTTGCCTTTCGGAACGATCATCGCTGCTGCAGAGCAAGCGCAATGGCGTGTGTGGGAATCGCGCCTTCGCGCAGGATTTGCCATTCTCCGTCTTCGCCCGACAGGTCGACAATCGTGGTCGGAACGCTGCGGCCGGTCGGTCCACCGTCGACGATGAGCTGAATGCGCTCGCCGATCTGGTCCCGCACGCAGCCCGCATAGGTGCATTCGGGCAAGCCGGCCAGGTTCGCAGCCGTCGCCGTGATCGGCAGGCCCAGCGATTCGACGACCGCGCGGGGGATAGCGGCATCGGGAACGCGGATGGCGACGTTGCCCGTGTTTGCGGTGCTCCGCAGGGGCAGCCGCGAGCTGGCCTTGACGATGACGGTCAGCGGGCCGGGCCAGAAGCGCTCGGCCAGCACATCGAAGCAGGAGCTGCAGTCGCGCACGAGTGAGTACGCCTGGGACAGATTGCCAACCAGCAGCGACAGGGGCTTGTGCTTTACGCGCGACTTGATCTCGTAAATGCTCTCAACGGCGCGCAGGTTCACCGGGTCCACGGCGAGACCGTAGAACGTGTCGGTCGGCAACCCGACCACTTTGCCCGCGCGAATGCAGGCTGCGACATATTTGACACGGTCCGGCTCAGGCTCATCCGGATCGATCCGCAGAATCTCTGCTGACAAGGCTTCTCCCGTTGAGGAACTCTCGGCCCAGCAATCGTTGCCGCCACAGTGCGCAAAAAGCCTGCACTGGGAGCCGTTTGGGGGGACACCGGGTAACACCCCCGACCATCAACGGAGGTTTAGAATCCCCCCATGCCGACGGTTTCGGATCGCTCGCGCCTCATCAGCATTGTACAGAGTCGCCAGAATGCCCGGGTTCGGGAACTGCGGGCGGCCTTTGCCCGGTCAGGGCGGGACGTATCGGAAGTAATCGGTATCGAGGGTGAGCACCTGCTCGGCGAAGCATTGCGGAGCGGCCTGCGGCTGCGGACGGTCTTCCTGCGCGAGGAGCCGGAGCGCCGGGATGCCACCCTGCGGCTGCTCAGCCGGCTCAACCTGCCGGAGTCGGTCCCGCTTGTGTCTCTGAACCCATCGGTGTTTGCGAGTGCCGTGGATACGGAATCTCCGCAAGGGGTTGCGGCGCTGGTGGAGCCGCCGCAGTTCTCGCTGACAGAGGCGCTGGTGGGACCTGCCCCGCTAGTGGTGCTGACCGCCGCGCTGCAGGATCCCGGAAACTTCGGGACCATCGTTCGCTCGGCGGAGGCATTTGGAGCGGCGGGCGTGATCGCATTGCCCGGGACGGTGGATGTGTGGAACGCGAAGGCTTTGCGGGCTTCGGCGGGCTCAGCATTTCGCGTGCCGGTGGTTGCGGAAAAGTCCAGCGCGGCGCTGGCCGCTTTGAAGCAGCGCGGGATCCGCCTGCTGGCTGCGATTGCGGCCATTGGCGACCGCGAGGCAATTCCCTGCACCGAGGTCGACCTGAAAGCGCCGACAGCGATCCTGATCGGAAATGAGGGCAGCGGGCTCTCGCAGGATCTGCTGGAGCGCGCCGATGCGCACGTGTCGATTCCCATGCCGGGGCCGGTCGAGTCATTGAACGCTGCGGTGGCCGCCAGCGTTCTGCTCTACGAGGCCGCGCGGCAGCGGAACGCCTGAGGCTACCCTCCGACTCCTGGCTCCCACGAGATTCGTGTTTACACCGACGATATTCAGGGTGAGATTCGTAACGGAGTTCCCGGCTGTACAGTTCATCTACCT
>DATEPN010000285.1:0-3330 GCA_035273225.1 Acidobacteriaceae bacterium
GCGCCTGCAGAACCGCCCGCTCGGTTTCTCCACCGATCGTCTGCTCCTGCTGGAAACGGTTGCGGGCAAGGGCCAGCTGCCCGTCGTCTGGAAGCAAACGACCGAGGCGCTCCGAGCCGCCCCGGGCGTCGACTCCGTGGCTATCTCAGGCTGGCCGCTTCTTGGGCGCATTCGCATCAACAGCGACATCTCGATCAACGGCGCGCCTCCGAGTCCCACTCCCGCCTGGTTCCTGAATGTTTCTCCCGGGTGGCTCTCGATGATGAAGATCCCCCTCGTTGCGGGCCGCGACTTTGGCCCGGAAGACACCTCGCCGGGAGCGGCCATCGTCAACGAAACCTTCGCGCAGACCTACTTCCCGGGCCAGGATCCCCTCGGCCGCACCTTTGAACGCGGCGCCAATCAACCGCTCTATAAGATCGTCGGCGTCACGCCCGACGTTCCTTACCACGATCTGCGCGAGACGAGCCGCCCCGTCTTCTACATCCCCTTCAACGCAATCGACGGCCAATCCGCCCCGAGTGCCGTCAGCTTTGCCACCTTCACGATTCACACCGGCGTTCAGGACCCGCTCTCTCTCGCCGACTCCCTCCGCCGGCTCGTCGCGCAGCAGCACAACGGCCTGCGCGTCTCGAACGTCACCACGCAGCTCGATCTGGTCCGCGACCAGACCATTCGCGAGCGCCTGCTCGCCATGCTCGCCGCGTTCTTTGCCGCGGTCGCGCTGCTCCTCGCCGGCATCGGACTTTACGCGGTGCTCAACTACTCCGTCCTCCAGCGCCGCCGCGAAATCGGCATCCGCCTGGCGATTGGCTCGACGCGCGCCGGCATCGTGCGCCTTGTGACGCTGGATGTCTTCCTGATCATCGCGCTGGGAGGCTGCGCGGGCATCGCGCTTGGATTCGGCGCAGCGCGTTCTGTCCAGTCGCTCTTTTACCAGGTGCGAGCAACCGATGCGGACATGATCGCGTTGCCGGCCTGTGCCTTTCTGCTCACGGCGCTGCTGGCAACAGTGCCTGCCGTGCTGCGCGCGCTGCGCACCGATCCGACGGAGATCCTGCGGGCGGAATGAGGCATCGGCTCAGACTTTGATGGGAAAGGTAATTGGTGGAGCGGAAGGCTCGCAGCCTCCCATGCGGCTGCTTAGAATTCCCGGTTTTCATCGCCGAGGTTCCAAAATGCCGATCTGAGCCCCACTGAATGGAAGATCTGGGCCGCTTCGGCAACCGTCCACTTGTGCCAGTCCGGTGCAGCATGTTGTCCGTACCATTTGCGAGCCAGATCCGCGACCTGCGGAAGGGGAACAGCCTCTCCCCTGGGTAAGCTATGGCGACTGCACCAGTTGTCGATTTCGCTTTCCGACCGGAAGGGGAGGACCAGGGAGCAGTGCTCGTGCACATTGCGCCATGCTGAAGCGGGCGGAATCGCAAAATGCACGACAGTGTCGCGCTGAGATGATGGAACACCATCCTCGACGGTCATCGTGATTGGTTCTGCCTCGGCACCGAGTCTCGTGTGCACTTCGGTCCTGCCGCCGACGACCACAGAGATGCCCAGCGCGCACCAGATACACGGCGCCCACCAGCCTCTTCCCTGTCCTTGCACCCAGTTCAGCGTCGGGACCAAAGAGAACGGATGCACGATCCACGGGACGGAGGCGTAAGGGTGCAGCACGACTCCATGAATATCCGCGAGCAAACGCAGACGGCTCTCGACCTCTTCCCGGGGCATACGTAACGAATGCGCAAGCATTTCATTCGTTGGACACGAGCCTGTCTCGACAAAGCCGCGAATGATTTGGTGATGCAGCTGGGCCAAACTGGGATCCATACTCATGGGTGATGTTCCCTCTCCGGCCGATCGCGTCAGCGTGCAGAACGCCATTCAGAGAAGATCTCGATCGTGTAAGCCATTCTTTTCGTCAGAGCCTCTAATGTAGCCTTCTCACACTGCCTCCGCAATGCGCTCAAACACCGCCCGCCGATCACCGGCTTACGGCTGCTGGATCGCCTGTAGCGTGCTCCCTGACTTGGTATTGCAGGAACTTGTGCACTGCCTGCACTGCGTCCTGGTTCGCCGAGCTGATCCGGACAACAGCTCCCTGCGGCCGTTCTTCAAAGACGTATGCGATCGCTGACCTCAGACGCTGCATCGTCGGGACTCCGGGAGGCGTCTCGTTGTGTGTCATGAGCGGCGCGCTGAAATCGCCCCTGGCAAACTGCCGGGAGATGGCCTTCAGGTGTAAGCGAATCAAATCCCGGCTGGCGGTATCGCCTGGATCGTTACTTTCCACCTGGATGATTCCGCCACTGCGAGTCAGCCAAAAGTGGTGCGTCGTTTTGTCCTGGTCAAATCCCATCGCGGCATTCCCGCGTTGTTTCATGTCTGCCTGCTTCTTCATCTGCGCGAGGTGCTGCTCGTGCGTCATGCCCGGGGGCATTTCATGTTGGCCTGCGAGGGCGGAGCCGACGAAGAACAGGCTGCCCAAAACCATTGAGAAAAACCGGCTGCGAGTGTTCATGATGCTTTCCTTTCGCGCGAGAACCACGCCTGTGATTGATCGTAGGGTCTGGAAGCGATTCCAGAGTCAAGCGAAAGATTCTGAGCCGGTGGCCTCTGCCGGTTCGCGTTGACCCTGGAATGACTCCAGGGTCTATGATCGGCTGCATGAGCCCTCAGGTATTTCGAATCGGCCAGGTGGCCGATCAAACGGGTGTCAGCCCCGACACGCTGCGGTATTACGAGCGGATGGGGCTATTACCGAGAGTCGGACGGACTAACGCCGGGTATCGCCAATACTCAGAGTCCGCGATTGAGCAGATCCGATTTGTTCGCACTGCGTTTCGATTCGGGTTTTCGCTGAAGCAAATGGCGAACTTCCTGCGTGCTCGCGAATCGGGGCAGCCGCCCTGCAAGGCGGTGCGCGCGGCGGGTCAGGAGATTCTGGCACGCGTCGATCAGCAGAGCAGAGAGTTAAAGGCCGCCCGGCGCGCCATTCAAACGGCGCTCAACCACTGGGACAGGCGGCTCTCCCGGACACCTGCCGGCCAGGCAGCCCGACTTCTCGAGACATTAGAACCCAACAGCATTGCAACAGAATGCCTTTCCGTTCGCTTGCGGAAGACAGGAAGCCCGCGCGCAGGACGCGCCCCTCGACCGTAACTCCCGACCTGTATTTCCTCTTTCGTCCGAAGCAAATGTAGTTATGCAGCGGATACCTCGTTCCGCTGGCAAATACGGGCAGGAAAGCGAGTCCAGGAGGTTAGGCAATGCGAGCGGCACCTCTGCTATGCTCTTGCTCTGACCGCGTTTTGTGGAACGTCTCGTTCC
>DATEPN010000286.1:0-2632 GCA_035273225.1 Acidobacteriaceae bacterium
GGCGGCGGTCTGGGCGGGTGCGCTGGCGACGGAGAGGAGCAACACAAAGAACAGGGAGAACAGGGCGAACGGGACTTTCTTCATTCCGGCGAATCCTTCTCCTTCGCTGAAACGACTGCACTGAAAGGAAAGGCCGCCGGAGGGGCGGCCCTGTTTGCGAACTGCCGCGGACGGCCTAGCTGGTGACTTCTTCCAGCGCCTTGGCGTCCATGTCGAAATTGGAGTAGACGTGCTGGACGTCGTCGTGGTCTTCGAGGGCTTCGAGGAGGCGCACCATCGACGCGGCGGTGGGGCCTTCGAGCTTGGTGTAGGTGCTGGCGATCATCGTGACCTCGGACATGACGGTCTCGATGTTGGCGTCGCGGACGGCTTTGGCCACAGCCTCAAACGACTGCGTGTCGGTGATGATTTCCCAGGTATCGCCTTCGTCGTTGAGGTCCTCGCCGCCGTTTTCGAGGACGATGTTCATGAGCTTCTCTTCGTCGGCTGCGCCTTTGGGAATGGCGATGATGCCCTTTTTGTGGAACATGAAGCGGACGGAGTTGGGCTCGCCGAGGTTGCCGCCGTGCTTGGAGAACGTGTGGCGGATTTCGGAGACGGCGCGATTGCGGTTGTCAGTGGTGGCCTCAACGATGAGCGCCACGCCGCCGGGACCGTAGCCTTCGAAGGAGACTTCTTCGTAGGTGACGCCGGGGATTTCGCCGGTGCCGCGCTGGACGGCGCGCTTGATGTTGTCGTTGGGCATGTTCTCGGCCTTGGCCGCGGCGATGGCGGTGCGCAGGCGAGGATTGCTGTCGGGGTCGCCGCCGCCGGCTTTGGCGGCGATGGTGATTTCCTTGATCAGCTGGGTGAAAATCTTGCCGCGCTTGGCGTCGAGAGCACCCTTCTTGTGCTTAATTGTCGCCCATTTTGAATGGCCGGACATGAGAACTCCAGGTTTGCTTTTGGATGGAATTTATGGGGCAAAAGGCCGGAAAAAGAGGCACTTCCGGGGTATGCCCGCAACGCTTGAGTATAGCACCGGGGAAAGGCAGTGATAAAACGGTCAGCGGTGAAGCGGTTAGCGGTGAAGCGGTCAGCGATAAGGCGGTCAGCGATGAACCCGTCAGTGGATAGCTTTGCCTATGATCTCGATCATTTCGTGTAGTAGTCCCATTCGGCGGCGCCTTGCTCGTTGAGGGCGGCGGCGTCTTCGGGGAGGATCCAGCGCTGGCGGACGAGGTCGTCGACGGATTTTCTGTAGCGGGCGAGGTAGTCGTCGCGGCTCGAGTAGCGTTCGGCGATGGAGGGTCGGGGGTCGGCCAGGGATTTGCGTTCGGCGGCGGTTTTGGCAAAGGGGAAATCGGAGCCGAGGAAGGAGACGCGCTGGTCGGGGGCTCCGGTGGAGGGTGCGCGGAGGTTCCATCCGGTATAGGTGGCGAGGGGGACGGCGATTTCGGGCAGGTGAATGCCGGCGCGCTCGTTGCCGTCGGCGTCGACCTGGGGGATGAGGATGGGGAAGGCTGGGCCGACCTTCGGTGGCTGGATGGTGAGGATGCGGGTGGTGCGCCAGTTCGGGCCGAAGTCGAGGTGCCAGGCTTTGTCGACGCGGGCGGGGACCTGGACATGCGGGATCGCTGGGAAGGCAAGCTTGTCGCGGGGGACGAGGGTGGCGTCGGCGATGTGGGGATAACTGGACGGTGGTGGAGCGAGGCCGTCGCGGACCCAGGCATTCATGTTGGTGATCATGGCGCGCCAGAACCAGCGGATGGGGAGCGGCGTCATCGGATATTGGCTGGCGATTTCGCCGGTGCCGCGGGCCGGCGGGAAGGGCCCGGAGAAATGCTGCAGGCCGGTGAAGTAGTAGACGCGGACATTGGGGCCGATGGGCATGTCGCGCCGGCCGTCGGCGGTGGTGGTGATGAGCGAGGCGGCGCGTCCCCAGTATTCGAAGGAGGTGTGGGAGAGGAAGATTTTGGGGAGGGCGTGCTCGGCGCGGGTGGTGTCGAGGAGGCCCTGGGGTGCGGCGTTGGGATGGAGGGGGTCGCGCTCGGGCTGGTCGGTGTAGGGGAAGATGTCGGTCGGCCAGAAGATGGAGGACATCGGCTCGGCATCGCGGGAGGGCTGGGCGAATCGGTAGTTGAAGTCGCCGCGTCCGGCGCCGCCGACGTGGGCGAGGACGCCGTCGAGGGCGATGTGGTTGGACTCGTCCTGATTGAAGCCTTCGTAGAGGAAGTCGCGGAGGAAGCGTCCGCACTGCGAGATGCCGGCGGCGTAGGCGCGCTGGACAGGAGCGATGGCCGTGGGGGCGGCGTTCGGCGGGGATTTGAGCCAGGAGACGAAATCGCGCACGGCGGCGAATCCGAGTCCGGCGACGACGGGATCTTTGACGACGTAGACCAGTTCGTAGATGCGGCCGGGCTGGAATCCGGAGTTGAGGTGGAGGTCGCGGTCGCTGGGCGTGAGGTGGCCATCGGCGGATTTCGCGAAGGACCACTCGGAGCGCGGGATCACGGTGCGCGGGGCTTCCGGCGCATCGCGGACGGTGAGGACGTTGCGCGGGTCAGATGGATCGGCAACGGGATACTCGGTGCCGCCAACGCGGCCGACGATGATGTGTCCGAGAGGCCAGTCATTCGTAGCGGCAACGGGG
>DATEPN010000287.1:0-3097 GCA_035273225.1 Acidobacteriaceae bacterium
TTCATCTTCATGAACGTGGACCGCGCCCGGGAAGCCGGCATTGAAGTCGATCCCGCCGCCCTTGGCGAACCGCCCACGGCAGCCGACGACGCTCCGCTCGAGATGCGGTGGATCGCAGCGCGCACCAACTCCGTCGCCGCCGAAATCAACGCCACCCTCGGCGAGTACCGCTTCCACGAGGCCGCCAACCTCGTCTACCAATTTTTCTGGGGCGACTTCTGCGACTGGTATCTCGAAATCGTCAAGCTGCGCCTCGACTTCAGCGACTCTGCCAACAAGTCCGCCACCAAAGCCGCGCTCACGCTGCTGCTGCAGACGTTCGAGTCCGCGCTGCGCCTCCTCTCGCCGTTCATGCCCTTCCTGACGGAAGAGCTCTGGCACGCGCTCTACAACGGCAATCCTCCGGCGAAGTCCATCGCCCTGACCCGCTATCCGCAGGGCGCCGCGCACTCGGACGATCCGGCGGAATCGGCCTTCGCACTGCTCCAGGAGCTCATCGTCGCCGTGCGCGCGCTGCGCAAAGACCTGGGCGTCGAGGAAAAAGCCGCCGTGCCGGTTCGCATCAAACCGCTCGCGCCCGGGCTGCCCTTCGCGCAGAACCTCGAGATCATCCAGCGTCTGGCCCGCGTCTCCGCAATCGAAACGCTGGATTCTCTCCCCGACGGCTTGCCCGTCCGCGCGACGCCCCGGTTCGACGTGCAGGTCCTCTATGAAAAGAAAGTTGATACCATCGCTGAGCGCGAGCGTCTGACCAAAGAGCTGGCCCGTTACGAAAAGGAGCAGGCCAACGCCAACCGCCAGCTCAGCAACGAGTCGTTCCTCAGCAAAGCTCCGGCAGCGGTTGTCGAAGGTCTGCGCCGTCGCGCCGCCGAACTGGAAATGCTGCTCGACAAGACCCGCAAAGCGCTGGAGGATCTGAAATAGAGCTATGGAATGGAAGAGCCGGCGCATTGACGCCATTCTCGAGCAGGCGCTCACCGAAGACAAAGCCACCAGCGACCTCACCACAGCCGTCACCATCGATCCCGGTCTGCGCGCCACCGCTACCATCCTCGCCAAAGAAGAGTGCGTGCTCTGCGGCGTCGGCTGCATTCCGCGCTTCCTCGAAATTTTTGCGCGCCTCGATGGCCGCAGCAGCGGCCGCTACGAAGTCGTCAGCCATCCCGAGATCTTCGACGGCGTGCGCCTGCGCAAAGGCCAGGCGATCGCCGTCATCCGCCACAACGCGCGCGTCATCCTTGCCTGCGAACGCGTCATCCTGAACCTGATGCAGCGCCTCAGCGGCATTGCCACGCTCACCCGCCGCTACGTCGACGAAGTCGAGCAGACCGGCGCCAAGGTCCTCGACACGCGCAAGACCATCCCCGGCCTGCGCATCATCGAAAAATATGCGGTGCGCTGCGGCGGCGGCGAGAACCACCGCCTCGACTTGTCCGACGGCATTCTCATCAAGAACAACCACATCTCCCTCGGCGGCGGCATCGAGAAGGTGCTCGCCAGCGCTCTTCAGAAGCGTCAGCCCGGCCAGACCATCGACATCGAAGTCCGCAACCTGCAGGAATTGGAAGTGGCGCTCGACAACGGAGCCGAGTCGCTGCTCCTCGACAACATGACGCCCTCTGAAGTGAAGAAATGCGTCGCGCTCATCCAGGAGCGTGGGCTCTCCGTGCCCGTCGAAGCCTCCGGCGGCATCACGCTCGAGAACATCCGCAAATACGCTCTCGCCGGCCCGGACTACATCTCCGTCGGCGCGCTGACGCACTCCGCCCCTGCCGTCGACCTGTCGATGCGCATCACCGCAGAGCTGTATTAGCGCGGTGTTCTCCGACGCATTCAACCTTGACGAACTAAACCATGCCCTCGCCGGATCGCGCTTCGCTGGCCATCTGCATTACTTCCCGTCGATCTCGTCCACGAACACCCACGCCATGCAGCAGGCCGACGCCGGCGCCCCCGACGGCAGCGTCTACGTCGCCGACGAGCAAACCCTCGGCCGCGGACGCGGCGCGCACAGCTGGTCTTCGCCGCCCGGCTCCGGACTCTACGCCAGCATCCTGCTGCGCCCCCGCATCGCCCCCGCCGACATCCTCTGGCTCTCGCTCGCCGCCGGTCTCGCCGTGCAAAAAGCCATTCACGACGTCACTTCGCTCCGGGCCGACCTGCGCTGGCCCAACGACCTGCTCTTCGGCCGCAAAAAATTCTGCGGCATCCTCACCGAGATCAACGCCGAAGTCACCCGCGTGCGCCACGCCGTCATCGGCATCGGCATCAACGTGCATCAGCCGGAATTCCCCGCCGAACTGCGCGACATCGCCACCTCGCTCACCGTTGAAACCGGCCGCAACTGGCCCCGCCAGGAGCTGCTCCTCGCTTTGCTACAATCGCTGGATTGTGAGGTCCGCGCGCTCGCTGAATCCGCGGGCGCCGAACAGTACGCGCGCAGCATGCGCGACCGTCTCACCGCCTCCTCTTCGTGGATTCGCGGCAAGCGCGTGCGCGTCGAGGAAGGCGACGGATTCACCGGCACCACCGACGGCCTCGACCCGCGCGGATTCCTGCTGGTGCGCACCGCCGATGGCCTGCGCACCGTCTATTCCGGAGGCGTGCGCGAGGCCTGAATGATCGGAGAACAACCATGCTGCTGGTGCTGAACGTCAACAACACCAACACGGTGATCGCGCTCTACTCGCTCGGTTCCGACGGGCTTACCACCGGCTTCCGTGCCAACTGGCGCATCGCCACGCGCCAGGGCCAGACCGCCGACGAATACGGCATCCTCATCAAAAATCTGCTGCGCAACGAAGGCGTGGAGAGTACCGCGATCCGCGGCATCATCATCGCGTCCGTTGTCCCGCCCATCGACTGGATCCTCCGCGAATTCTGCGAGCGCTACTTCAGCCAGACGCCGATCTTCATCGAGCCCGGCGTCAAAACCGGCCTGCCGATCCTCACCGACAATTCTGCGGAAGTGGGCGCCGATCGCGTCGCCAACTGCGTCGGCGCCTTCCACAAATACGGCGGCCCCACCATCGTCGTCGACATGGGCACCGCCACTAACTTTGACGTTGTCTCGAAGAAAGGCGAGTTCCTCGGCGGA
>DATEPN010000288.1:0-4081 GCA_035273225.1 Acidobacteriaceae bacterium
GTGTGGCCCACCATGTCGGGATGAATCGTCGAGCGGCGCGACCAGGTGCGCACCAGCTTCTTGTCATTGGCCGCGTTCATGCGATCGATCTGCACCATCAGGTGCGTGTCGATGAACGGGCCTTTCTTGGTCGAACGTGCCATCTGTATCTCCTACCCTCGTGCGCCCTTACTTGCTTCTACGCCCGACGATGAATGCATCGGTCCGCTTGTTGTTGCGTGTCTTGTATCCGCGGGTAGGCTGACCCCAAGGCGTGACCGGGTGACGGCCACCGGAGGTCTTACCTTCACCACCGCCGTGCGGGTGGTCGACCGGGTTCATGGTGACGCCACGGTTGGTCGGACGAATGCCCTTCCAGCGGTTGCGTCCCGCCTTGCCGATCGAGACGTTCTCGTGATCGGTGTTGCCGACCTGGCCGATCGTCGCCATGCAGTCGATGAGCACGCGGCGCGTCTCGCCGGAAGGCAGCTTGAGCAGCGCGTAATCGCCTTCTTTGGCGACCAACTGTGCCGAAGCCCCGGCGGAGCGGACCATCTGCGCGCCCTTGCCCGGCCGCAACTCCACGTTGTGCACGGTGGTCCCGGCGGGGATGTTGCGCAGCGGCAGCGCATTCCCTACGAGGATGTCGGCCTCGGGGCCGCTCATGATCGTCTGGCCGACCTTCAGCCCGACCGGCTGCAGGATGTAGCGCTTCTCGCCGTCGGCGTAGCTGATCAGCGCGATCAGCGACGAACGGTTCGGATCGTATTCGATGCTCGCCACTTTGCCGGGAACGCCCTGCTTGTCGCGGCGGAAGTCGATCAGCCGCAGCTTTTTCTTGTGCCCGCCGCCATGATGGCGGATGGTCAGGTCGCCCGAGTTGCGCCGGCCACCCGTGCGCAGCTTATTCACCAGCAGCGGCTTGTACGGCTTGTCCGTGGTGATCTCGTCCCGCACCAGCGTGGTCTGAAACCGCAGTGTCGGGGTGATCGGTCTGTATGTCTTTATCGGCATCTTCGTTAGCTCTTAGCTTCTAGCCGTTAGCCCTTAGCTCCTGCTCACGGCTCGTTCTGCTTTCCTGCTTAGCCCGTCTCCTCTATGGCGCCAGCTAGTGGCTAAAAGCTAGTAGCTGGGAGCCGCCTTTAGAGGTTGTTCACGTAATCCGGCATCTTCTCGCCCGACTTCAGCCGCACATAGGCTTTCTTCCAGTCAGGACGGAATCCGGCAAAGCGGCCGCGGCGGCGTTCCTTGCCTGCCATATTCACGGTGCGCACCGCGTGCACTTTCACCTTGAACAGAGCCTCGACAGCCTGCTTCACTTCGTTCTTCGTCGCCTTCGGGTCTACCTCGAAGACCAGCGTGCCTTCCGTCTCCTTGGCCGCCAGCGCCTTTTCGGTGATCATTGCCCGGCGAATGACTGTGTAGGTCTTCGGCATCAGGCCACCTGTACCTTTCTGCCCCTGGGAACCGACTTCTTCAGCGATTCCTGCAGCTTTTCGATCGCCGGACGCGAGAAGATGACGCGCTCGTACCGCAGCAGATCGTAAGGATGAACTTCGTTGTTGAGCAGCAGCTCCACGCCCTTCAGGTTGCGCGAACCGAGCAGAAGATTCTTGCCCAGCGCCTGGCCGTTCTCGACGAGCAGCGCCGTCTTCTTCGCCTCCAGCTTGTCGAGAGCCTGACGGTAGAGCTTGGTCTTGCCCTGCGCGAGTTCGAGCGACTCGACCACGGTCAGCTTGCCGTCGGCAAACTTGGTGGCCAGCGCCGAACGCAGAGCGCCCAGCAGCTTTTTGCGCGGGAAGGCGTAGTCATACGAGCGCGGCTGCGGTCCGTGCACCGTGCCGCCATGCCGCCAGAGGGGCGAGCGCACCGAACCCACGCGGGCGCGGCCGGTGCCCTTCTGCTTCCACAGCTTCTTGCCCGACCCGGAGACCAGCTTGCGGTTCTTCGTCGCGTGCGTGCCCTGGCGGAGCGCAGCGCGATAGTGCTTCACCGCCTCCCACAGCAACGCCTCATTGATTTGCCCGAAGATTTCATCGGCCAGCTCAAACGAGCCGACTTTCTGTCCTCCGAGATCCAATACGTCAATGTTTGCCATCGTCTTCTCTTTCAACTCAGCTGATAGCGCTTCGCCATGAGCTGTTAGCCAGATTCCTGAACGCTGAGCGCTGCGCGCTGAACGCTACTTCTTCTTGCCGGAAGCCTTCTTCGAAGCCTTCAGCGGATCGACTGTACCGCCGCCTGCAAATCCACGACGCTCGCGCGGCGGAGCCTTCGCCCTGGTGATCAGCACGTAGCCATCACGGGGACCCGGGACAGCACCCTCAACCATAATCAGGTTCTCGTCGAGATCAATCCCGCGAATCCGCAGGTTGCGTACCGTCACCCTGTCCACGCCCATGTGGCCCGGCATGCGCTGCCCGGGAAACACGCGTGAGGGGAACGAGGATGCTCCGATCGAGCCCTGTACCTGGAACATGTGGCCGTGCGACTTGGGACCGCCACCGAAGTTGTGCCGGCGGACAACGCCCGCGAACCCGCGACCCTTGCTCGTGCCCGTCACGTCGACGTACTTGTCGTCGCTGAAGATGTCGACCAGTACGCGATCGCCAGCCTTCACGCCATCGGTGGCTGCTTCGCCTTCCGTGGCCTTCGTCAGTTCAATCGCAACTTCTTTCTGCAGCCTTACCGGCGCGACGTTGCTCTTCGCGAAGTGTCCGGCCTGCGGCTTCGTGACCTTTGAGGCCTTCACGAACTCCACGAGCCCGATCTGCGCCGCATCGTATCCGTCTTTCGCCGCTGTCTTCAGCTGGGTCACGACGCACGGACCGGCCTGCAGGACAGTGATCGGGTGAACCTCACCCTTCTCGTCGAACACCTGCGTCATGCCGATCTTCCTGCCCAAAATTCCGTTTACTGGCATTGGTTCCTCTCCTCATCATGCGTCGCGTTTTGCAACGCACTGCCGGGTCTGTTCAGTTACTTTTCGAATGCCTTAATTTCCACGTCCACGCCGGCCGGCAGATCCAGCTTCATCAGCGCGTCCACCGTCTGCTGCGTCGGCTCCAGAATGTCAATGAGCCGCTTGTGCGTGCGAATCTCGAACGCCTCGCGGGACTTCTTGTCCACGTGCGGCGAACGCAGCACGCAGTACTTGTTCTTCACCGTCGGCAACGGGATCGGCCCCGCCACCTGCGCGCCGGTCCGCTTCGCCGTGTCGACGATCTCGCCGGTCGACGTATCGAGCACGCGGTAGTCGTAAGCCTTCAGCCGGATTCGTATTCTCTGTCCAACCATCGTGTGTTTCTTTCTCTCGCCGGCGGGAACCATTGCTGGTCCCGCCGACTGGTTGAGTGCTTTACTTCAGGATCTCCGAGATGGTGCCGGCGCCGACGGTGCGTCCGCCTTCGCGGATGGCGAAGCGCAGACCCTTTTCCATGGCCACCGGGGTGATCAGTTCCACTTCCAGCGCCACGTTGTCGCCCGGCATCACCATTTCCGTGCCTGCCGGCAAATGCGCTACTCCGGTCACGTCCGTCGTGCGGAAGTAGAACTGCGGGCGGTAGCCGTTGAAGAAGGGCGTGTGCCGGCCTCCCTCTTCCTTCGACAGCACGTAGACCTCTGCCTTGAACTTGGTGTGCGGCGTGATCGACCCGGGCTTCGCCAGAACCATGCCGCGCTCCACGTCTTCCTTGGGAATGCCGCGCAGCAGCAGGCCGGCGTTGTCGCCCGCCAAGCCTTCGTCGAGCTGCTTCTTGAACATCTCGACCCCGGTGACCACCGTCTTGCGGGTCTCGCGGAAGCCGACGATCTCCGCTTCCTCGCCCACCTTCACCTTGCCGCGCTCGATGCGGCCCGTCACTACCGTGCCGCGTCCGGAGATCGAGAAGATGTCTTCGATCGGCATCAGGAAGGGCTGGTCGACTGCACGCGCCGGCAGCGGCACGCTCTTGTCCACCGCCTCCATCAGCTCGTCGATCTTGGCTTCCCACTGCGCTTCGCCGTTCAGCGCGCCCAGCGCCGAGCCGCGGATCACCGGCACGTCGTCGCCCGGGAACTGATACTTGGTCAGCAGCTCGCGCACTTCCATCTCCACCAGATC
>DATEPN010000289.1:0-4034 GCA_035273225.1 Acidobacteriaceae bacterium
CTGAAGCCTAAACCGGCGGCATCCCCGTCACAATGTGCACCCCCTGCGGAGGCGCAAACACAAACGCCGCGTTCGGAGCCGCAACGTTATCCACTTCCCCGCTGAACGTGAAGCTGTTCGCCACCCCATCCGTCTCCTCGATCGTCATTCCCTGAATCGTCCCCTCCGGAGTCACCGTCAGCTTCAGCCTGGCGATCCGCTGCTCCAGCCGCTTCGGCACGCCCGCCAGCACAAAATCGCCGTTGCCCGCCGGAGTCATCGTCAGCCCCGACAGCTCCTTCTCCAGCTCCGTGTGCCCCAGCAGAAACCGCAGCGGCGACCGCAGATCGTCGAGCTTCTTCTGCTCCACCTTCTGGGCCTCCGTCTCTCCCGGCGAATAGAAATACCCGTACTTCCCATCCAGCACAAACAGCTTCCCGTCCGGATTCGTATACGTCCAGCGCATCTTCCCCGGCTTCTTCAGCAGCAGCACGCCGGACTCCCGCCGGTCCATGCCCATCCCCGAGTACCGCTGCACGAAGTGCACCTCCAGCGACCCCAGCGCGTTGTAGTGCCGATCCACCCGCCGCGCCAGCTCCGTCGCCGTCAGCCCCTGCGCCCCCGCCGCACCCGGAACGCCAGCCACTGCTGAAATCATGGCCGCCTGGAAAGATGTGCGAAGGAGCGGAACGCCAGCCACCGCTGACACCATGGTCGCTTTGAAAGGGCACGGCTTCAGCCGTGCCGCAAAGATCGCAGACAGGTTCGGGGCTTTAGCCCCTGAGGGAAGCACTTCAAGGCCTCTCGCACCTCGGACAGCCGCCGCACTCAGCACCATCAGGATCGAAGCAACGAAAAACCGCCAGCGGGACAATCTCCCCTGGCGGCTCTTTCTGTGCCCTGCGCCCTGTGCCCTGTGCCCTGCCCTCACTGCAGCGGCACCGTGCAGTTCGTGCCTCCGGTCGGATCCTTCATGATCTGCCCGCTCATATCGAGGCAGAACCCGTTGTGGCCCGTCTTGCCCACCGCCTGCGGCACCGCCGTCGCCTCAAAGCTGGTGTACATATCCTGGTTGTTCACCGTCGACTTGGTGCAGTTCGTGATCGCGAACGTGTACCCCGACTTCGATCCGCCCGCCAGGTCCTGCTGCAGAATCTGCGCCCCCTGCGGATTCGGCGGTCCCGACGACGCATTCCCGCCCAGCGCCGCCAGCGAGCACGCATACCCGTTGGCCGGGAACTCCGACTGATACTGAATCTCCGCCTCGTGAATCGTCCGCAGCGACTGAATCGCCGACGTCTCATTCGCCGACGCCTTCAGGTTCAGCATGTTGGGAATCGCAATCAGCATCAGGATCAGCATGATCGAGATCACGATCAGCAGTTCCATGAGCGTAAAGCCGCGCTCACTCCGGCGCTCGAGCATGCCTGCAATGTGGTGTTTCATGGTTATCCAGGGTCCTGCGATCATGCTACTCCAAACGGCTTCCCGCACACACGCCACCCGGAGCAGTCACCCTACAGACGCACCTCACCCCCATTTCGCTCCCCGCGCTTTCACTGACCGCTTCACCATCTGACCGCCTCTTAGCTGACCGCTTCTTACCTGACCGCCCTGCAGCTGAGCATTTCTCCGCTGACCGCCTCTTTAGCTCCCACCGTGATAGCTTTTTCCTTTGGGCATGCACCTCACCCGCCCCGTTCGTACGCTCTACGCCGCCGCCATCTTCCTCGGCGCCTTCCTCCTCTTCGCCGTCGAGCCCATGGCCGCCAAACGCCTCCTCCCCGCCCTCGGCGGATCCTCCGCTGTCTGGATCACCTGCCTCGTCTTCTTCCAGACCGTCCTCCTCCTCGGATACCTCTACGCCCACACCCTCGCCCGCGCCGATGCCCCATCCTTGCCGAACACGCCGCCCCCGGGTGCGAGTGCGGGTGCCCCATCCTTGCCGAACACGCCGGCCCCGGGTGCGAGTGCGGGTGCCCCATCCTTTTCCGCCCGCCGTTGGCGGAAAGGGTGGGCCCTCCTCCACATCGCCCTCCTCGCCCTCGCCGTCCTCCTGCTCCTCCTCCTGCCGCAGCCCGACCTCCGCACCGCCTCCGCCCACCCCTTCACCGCCATCTTCGCCGCCCTCGGACTCTCCATCGGACTCCCCTTCCTCCTCCTCGCCTCCACCAGCCCGCTCCTCCAGGTCTGGATGGCCCGCGACGCCGCCGCTACCATCCCCTGGCGACTCTTCGCCCTCTCCAACGCCGGCTCTCTGCTCGCGCTCCTCGTCTATCCCTCGCTGATCGAGCCGTACCTCACCCTCACCGCCCAGCGCCACCTCTGGATCGCAGGATTCATCCTCTACGCCCTGCTCTGCACCGCCCTTGCCCTTCGCAGAAAACCGGGTGCCCCATCTCTACCGGTTTTGGAGAGGTGGGATACAGCCGACGCGGGTGCCCCCTCTCTCCCGGTTTTGGAGAGGTGGGAGTCCACCCTCCGCTCCCGCCTCCTCTGGTTCGCGCTCCCCGCCGTCGCCGCCATGCAGCTCTGCGCCGTGACCGCCTACCTCACCCAGAACATCGCCGCCATCCCACTGCTCTGGGTCATTCCGCTCGCCGCCTACCTCGTTTCCTTCATCATCGCCTTCGAAATCCCCCGCCTCTACCGCCGCTGGATCATCATCCGCCTGCTCCTCATCCTCCTCGCCAGCCTGGGATACATGCTGACCAAAGAAGGCGTGGGCCTGCCCATCGTCCCCGCCCTGGCCTTCTTCGTCACCGAGCTCTTCGTCACCTGCTACTTCTGCCACGCCGAAAGCTACGTCCTCCGCCCCGCCTCCCGCGCCGAAGGAACCCTCTTCTATCTCCTCGTCGCCAGCGGCGGAGCGGCCGGCAGCATCTTCATCGGAATCCTCTGTCCCCTGCTCTTCGACGGCAATTACGACCTGGGACTCGCCTTCCTGGCCACCGCCATCGCCATCGTCATCACCTGGTCCACGCGCCCCGGATGGCCCCAGTGGCTGCTCTCCGCCGGCATCGTCGGCGCCATGATCGCCACCGTCCTCATGATGCGGATCGCCTACATGCGCGACACCATCCTCGCCGAGCGCAATTTCTACGGCGCCCTCCGCGTCACCCAGACCAACGCCCCCATCGCCCTCACCATCCGCACCCTCACCAACGGCACCATCAAGCACGGCACCCAGTGGTTCGCCCCCGACTTCCGCCGCACTCCCACCACCTACTACGCCCACGACTCCGGCATCGGACTCGCCCTCGGCGCCTGCTGCGGCGACCGCCCCCGCAACATCGGCGTCGTCGGACTCGGCGCCGGAACCATCGCCGCCTACGGACGCCCCGGCGACCGCATCACCTTCTACGAAATCAATCCCGCCGTCCCGCCCATCGCCCAGAAACTCTTCACCTACCTCCGCGACTCGCCCGCGCACATCGACCTCGTCCTCGGCGACGCGCGCCTCTCCCTCGCCGCCGAGCCGTCCCACCACTACGATGTCCTCGTCATCGACGCCTTCTCCGGAGACGCCATCCCCATGCACCTGCTCACCACCCAGGCCATGGACGTCTACCGCCGCCAGCTTGCGCCCAACGGAGTCCTCGCCTTCCACGTCTCCAATCAGTTCCTCGACCTCGCCCCCGAGATCGCCACCCTCGCCCACGCCACTGGCATGGGCGCGCGCCTCATCGGCACCCCGCCCGACGAGACCCGCGGCGAATTCCAGGCCATCTGGGTCCTCGTCTCCGCCAGCCGCGAATTCCTCAACGACCCGGAAATCTTCAACGCCGCCCAGCTCATCCCATCCCGCCCCGGCCTCTACCCCTGGACCGACAACCGCTCCAGCCTCCTCCCCATCCTCCGCTGGAAAGTTATCCCCCGCCGGTAACTTGTAATGTCCGAGTAGCCGACCATACAGCCCGAGCCCCACAGGAGTAGAGTGAGATTCTCCAATGACCAACCAATGTGCGAGACTCTTTGCCCTTCTTGTTCAGGAGGCAGTGATTGCCAACTTCGAATATTGGGGGGAGTTCATCATCCGTCTCCAAAGAGACGAG